>JBNKDD010000102.1:0-17893 GCA_050288085.1 Anaerolineae bacterium | reverse complement strand
GGCGATTGAGGCGCTGCTAGACGGTCGCGCGCCCGATCCGGCGGAGACTCCGGCCTACGGCTGCACGATTGTGCGGCATGGTGTCGAGGAGTAAAGAGACCTCACCCCTTCCGAACCGCCGACAGCGGTTCTCCCTCCCCCTCTCCAGATTGGAGAGGGGGGGAAGAAGTGAGCGTAAGCGAACTTCGGGGGTGAGGTTTATTTTTCTTGCTACGCCCGGCTCATCATATTTTTGGCAACGCGGGTCACTATCCGGTGGGGCATCATGCGAGAGCTCATCGCCATCATCTTATTAATCCACCCCGGCACGATCACGCGCCGGTTGTTCTTCATCGCCCGGTAACCAGCCTTCGCCACGTCTGCCGCGCTCATCATATTTTGGAACAGGTTAACATCTTCGATCTCCCCTCTGACAGCGAACTCGGTTTCGGTTGCGCCGGGGCACAAGGCGGTGACCGTCACCCCGGTGCCGTCAAGCTCCTCAGCGATGGCCTCCGAAAAGCTCAACACATAGGCTTTGGTCGCGCAGTAGATCGCGTTGAGCGGCCCCGGCGAGAATGAGCCGGTCGATCCGATGTTCATGATCTTACCCGCGCCGCGTTTGACCATGCCGGGTAGAAACAGCTTGGTCAGGTGGGTGAGTGCTACCAGGTTCACCTGGATCATGGCCTGCTCTTTTTGCCAGTCATTCTCGGCAAAGGGGCCGTATACCTGAAAGCCTGCGTTGTTAACCAGAACATCCACCTGGATCGATTCCGCTTCCAGGGCATCAAAAACTTCCTGCGGCGCAGTGGGTATGGATAGGTCTTTCGGCAGGACTTTGGCCGTCACCCTATGCTGTGATTCGAATTCCTGCGCCAACTGCCTGAGCCGGTCCTCGCTGCGAGCCACCAGCACCAGGTTATAGCCATCTTTCGCAAATAAGGCGGCCAGCTCCCGCCCGATTCCGCTGCTTGCATCGGTAATCAGTGCTGTCTTTTTCATTGTCGTTTCCTTATCTTGTAGGAGGAGGATCGTTACCCCCCGCCACCGCTAAAGCGGTGCCTGCCCCCCTTGCAAGGGGGGCAAATCGCGGTGAACGCGTCAGCGTGAACGCGATGGGGGGTAATAACCAGCAAACCCCGAAATTCTATCTAAAAGATCAAACGTATCCCTGCGCCCGGAACCAGGCGACCTCATCCCGCAGTGTGTCGGCTATCGGCCTGAAGGCCACGCCCAGTTCTTTTTCGGCTTTCTTTGATGAGACGCCCACCCGGTCATTCAGAGCATGGATGGCGGCCTGCGTGACCAGCGGTACGTCACCGGTCAGCCGGGCCAGGTTTTCCGAAAACCAGGCATAGACCAGCATTACCCCCGGTGGAAGGTAACGACGTGGAGCCGGGATTCCGGTCAGGTTCTCCAATGCGGCCATCATATCAGCCAGTTTGGTATGCCGACCGGCAACCAGGTAACGCTCGCCACTTTGACCGTGCTCGACGGCATTGATCATCGCCTGGGCAACATCACGCGCATCGACGGCGTTATTTCCCCCATCGAACAGGGCGGGCAGTTTTTGCTCCAGGTAATTGAGGATCAGCCGCCCACTGCCGGTCGGGGCCGCATCACGCGGGCCGAGTATCCAGCCCGGCAGGATCAGGATTACCGGCAGGCTGTGATTTTCCAGGAATGCATAGATGGATTTTTCGGCCACCACCTTGCTCTGGAAGTACAGGTTGCGTTTGCCGAAATCGCTGTAAGGAGCTGACTCGTCGATCTGCTTGCCCTGGTTTGATCCCCCGGTTTGGGCAACCACACCGCCGCTGCTGACATAGATCACCTTCTTGACGCCGCACGCTTCCGCCGCTTCGAGCAGTTGGATCGTGCCATCCACGTTGATCCGCTTGAGCTTCTCCCAGTGTTCGCCGGGTTGATAGTATTCGCGGAAATAGGCAGCAGTATGAAACAGCACGTCACAGCCCTTAAGCTGATCGGCAAAACCCGCCACGTCTTCCATATCACCGATCACGATCTCCGCGCCGGTATCACTCAATAAACGCTGGGCCTTCTCCGCCGAGCGCGCCAGTGCCTTGACCTCGTATCCCTGTTCAACCAGCAGGTGAACAAGGTTATTTCCCAATAAGCCGGTGCTTCCGGTTACAAATGCCTTCATCATTACTTCTCCGATTGGTTGATGTGCTCCAGCCCACGCAGCAAGATCGCGATTGTCTCGGAGACCTCATCCGAGAATTTGACTTTGAACAGCGCCAGGTCGGGTTCTTTTTCCATCGCCTCACGGATCACCGGGGCGGGGTCGGAGACATGCTGAATCCCGATCACAAGTGCATATGATCGCAGCACGAACTCGGCCCCCTCACCCGGTTGGAGGAAGGGAAGACAGCTTTCCAACAGACCGCCAGTTGTGATGATCCGCTCCAACAGCATCCGCTTGAATCCAACCGCCGTATCGTAGTCGATGTTGTGTTCCAAAACGGGATGCAGGATGGCAAACAGCCGGGTCAGACCCGGTTGGGGATCCAATGATCGTTGGAACAGGGCAGCGATTTCCTCCGGCGTGGGGTGGTGTCCGGCCATCTGCTGGAGTCCGGCGTCTACCTGATCGAAAAAGGCCACGAAAAGCTGCTCCATGATGGCGATGAACAGTTCCTCTTTGGTCTTGAAGTACAGGTAAAACGTCCCTTTGGCGACTCCTGCCAGCTTCGTCACCCCGGTGATACTGATCTCGTCATAGCCGCTTTCCTGGAATAAAGTCCATGCTGCGTCCAGCAGGGCTTGCTTCCGTTCTTGCTTCTGTTCGTCGGTTCTCGTGCGTCGCTTCGTCACGATGCTTCCTTCTCTTTCGGGCTGGAGATAAATTTCTCCACACTAAGATATATGACCGTCGGTCATTTATAATATAACTGACCCTGGGTCAGTTGTCAAACTATTCTTTAGTATACAACCGGGTGATGACAGCTTGCGTATATCCTGACAGGAAATTGATTTTGTGAAGGGGAGTATTTTGAATGGATCCGCTCGCACATGCCTCAGTCGGGTTGATGGCAAAATCTGCTGCTCCTGAAGCACCACTCTGGATGCTGCTGGCAGCTACCCAGGTACCTGATTTATTGTTCTTCGGATTTGAAGCTGCCGGTCTGGAATACCAGGCCGACACGCAGGTGAGCTTCAGCGAAGGGCTTACTTATTTAAGGCAGGGCTATATAGCATGGTCACACGGGCTGATGATGTGTATCGTCTGGGCGGTGGTGGTCGCAGCAATCGCCTTTCTCTTCTACCGGAATCACCGGGCGAGTATCGTCATCGGGCTGATGGTCTTAAGCCACTGGCTGCTAGATTTCATCGTGTACCCCAACATGCCGGTCTTCTTTGACGGGCCACTGATCGGAATCGGACTGATTACTTCTAGCCCAGGTTTTATTGCCGGTATCGTGTTGGAAATTGCCTTGATTGCCGGGGGCATTATGATGTATTGGCGCACCAGAAAACGGGCGACCGCACGGGCGTAACACGAGTTCCGTCAAAATAATCAATGTGTGGTTGTTTCCCCGCCTTGCTGTACAATTTGATCGCTAATAGGGCCTTTGTTTGATCCAACTTTATCGAGGATTTTGTCATGAGCAAACAGCGTCCCGCTTATGAGGTCAAACCATATCCCCTCAACCGCCGGGTTCTGGTTGATACAGGCCGGGCACAGCGGCGGCGGAATACGATCCATGCCCTGGTTGAAGTGGATGTCACCGAGGCCCGGCAGATCATCCGGGCACACAAAGAAAAATCCGGGGAATCCCTCTCGTTTACGGCCTTCATCCTGGCCTGCTACGGCCATGCCATCGATCAGAATCGGTATCTTAATGCTTACCGCAACCTCTGGGGGCAGTTACTTCTCTTCGAGGAAGTGGACTGCACGACGATGATCGAGATCGATTGGGGCGATCGTAAGTTCCCGTTGGCGCACATTTTACGGAGTATCAACCAGCGGGATGTGCGCTCGATCAGTGAGGAAATCCAGGCGGTCAAGAATGATCCAAATGCCGATCCGGGCTACAACCAATCGTGGAAATATGCCCCGTTATTTATCCTGCCCTGGTTTATCCGTGACCTGGTGTACTTCTTCCTGTTCCGATCCCCGAAACTGATCAAGAAGCATACCGGGACAACCATCTCCACAGCCGTCGGGATGTTTGGGTCGGGCGGCGGCTGGGGAATACCTCCGGGGACGATCTACACCACCTCGGTCATGTTGGGTGGCATTGCCGAGAGGCCGGGCGTGGTGAACGGCGAAATCGCCATCCGGGAGTACCTGAGCCTGACGCTCAGCTTTGATCATGACGTGGTGGACGGCGCACCGGCAGCGCGGTTTGTCTCCCGGTTGAAGACGTTTATCGAAGATGCCTACGGGTTAGATGAATTTCGCTAACCGTAACTCGGCGAGGATCTACTGAATCAAAAAGAGACGCACCTCAAAGCGCGTCTCCAGCCTTAAACGGTTGGTTCGTTACGCACCGGGCTGCCGCTTCGGGGCTGTTGCCTTCTCCACAAAGGTAAAGAACAGGTGCGGGTTAGCCGTCTTCGACATGGTGACCATTGGACCACCGCGGCCTCGCGGCTTACGGGTCACCCGGATGGTACCCTGCATGACGGTTGCCTTATCAATCTCCGGCCAGGGAATGAAGGTCTTCTTTTTGTTATTGAAGTGGATGCCCTCCCGCGTGATGGACATTGTCTCAAAGTCGAGCGACTCACCACGTCTCAGCGTTTCGATAGCCCGCGGAATCTGGCGTTCGGTGGCGGCTTCGTGAATGGTGCTGCCCAACTCATTGATCTTTTCATACCAACGGCGGATGAGAACCTCACTTCCGTCACGATGACAAAGCCGGTAAGTGTGCTTCGTCGTAATGGGAATCAACCCCTGTTGATGCACCTGCTTGTCGTGGTAGACCTTCTCAACATCCTCCCAGCGAAACAGGTAATCCTTACCGCGCTGGGAAATCGAAATGCCATTCTCAAAGATGACGATCTGGTTGTTAAGGCTGTTGAATAGCAGCACCAACAAATAGACCTCGAATCCGGTAAAAGGAGCGACCATCAACATCGGGGTGAAAATATCCTCAGCCCCCATCGAAAAGAACGCCGCATAAATCACAAAAAGCAGCATAGCAGTAGAGAGCAGTGTGATACTGCCTAACTTCCACAGCGCCGGGCCATACTCCCGAATGGGGCTGCCCAGGTCATAGGCCCCTTCCGGAACAACTATTCCCGATGTAGGGGGCGCGTCAAAAGCGGTGCGGACTGCCGGAGCTGGGGCCTGTTGTGCTTTTTTTGAAAAAACAGGAAAACCACGTTTACCGGCATCGGCACTCCAACGCACCCCTGACCAGATATCCCTTTTGGCACACAGATAGACGGCAGCTCCAGCACTGATCACAGAGATGGCAAGCGAGAAAGTGTTAAGCGAAAAATATTCCAACAACAACAAGAGGATGATCATAGGGGGTTGGAATAAGAGCACTTTGCCCAGGCCCTCTGCTATTCTGTATTGGTTCACCATAAAGTGATAGAGGAGGTATTCACTCAGCAGGCAGCCAATCAGGGCAACCAACCCGGCCAGGATCGCCAGGATAAAATCTGCCTGTCCACCACCGGCCCCCCGCATCGCAAAGCCAACTGCAACGCCAACCAACAGCAGTAAAATTGGGATGTCCCAAAAATACTCGCCATCATAAAACGCAGCGACAACCAGCCGGTGAACCGGAGAGATGACAATTGCCGCCAGGATACCGGCCCCAAACGCAAAGAGGTAGTTGGGCGTGCTCCGACCTTGCCCCTCTTCCTTTGTTTGTTCTATTGTAAAGTCCACTTCTGGTTCTCCCCTGATCCAGATCCCCCTGAAACCAGCCCCGAATCGCACCGGTCATCTGCCGGACTGCTGCTTCGAGGCTGTCACCTTCTCCACAAAGGTAAAGAACAGGTGCGGGTTAGCCGTCTCCGACAAAGGAACAGACACACCGTCCAATCCCAATCCTTTGCTGCTCACCCGGATTTTGTCCCGCCAGATGCCAGCTTTACCAACGTCCCCCCAGGCCATCCGGCTGTTGTTCCCGTCGCGAAAGCGGATACCTTCCCGCGTGATCCGCATCGTCTCAAAGTCCAGGAACCCACCGCCCTTCAGGGTTTCGATTGCACTGGGAATCTTGTGCATCGCCACGTTCATATGAATCGCTTTGGCCATCTTGTGAAACTGCTCGTACTGCGGGCGGATGATAACTGATCCCCCCGCACGGTGAACGATCTTATGGCTTTCCCCCAGAAATATCGGTATACGCCCGTACAGCGGCAAAGCCCTGATCCTTGCGCGGTATATCACTTTGATATGATAGACCTTTTCAATGTTTTCCCATCGAAACTGGTATTTCTTCCCGTATTGGGAGATATAGATACCTTCCTCGTAGAAAGTAATATCGTGGCCAAAGCATAAGAACAACAGCACCAGCCGGTAGATCGTAAAAACGAAGAAAGGTGCTAGAACACCACACGCAGCGATCAGCAGGCTGTTATCCTCTTTAACATCCTGAATCCAGAAGACGAGCAGCAGCAGTGTTACGGCAGTTGATAACAGAGCCAGCCCGCCGAGCCTCCACAGCGCCGCCCCATACTCCTCGAGAGGTGGCCCCGGGTCGTCATCAACAGCATTCATTGAGTTGTCCATTGGTGTTTTTCCCTCAATCCAAAATCCCCACCAGATCGCCCGGAGACGATCTGCCCGATTATTGGGCAGGCGTAAAGGAGGGAACGGTGACCCAAAAACAACATCATTATATAGGAGAAATGATCTTGCAGTCTAGAGGGAAAACAGAAAGAGAAATGCTATGAGCCCTTTGGCATCCAATTTGGACCGGTGATATCCTGTGTTATATGTCAGCAAAAGAACCAGGACGATCAAAGTTTCTAAGGAACAGACAGGTTGCTATCCCTTTGTTGTCTGTGCTTTGCCTTGCGCTGACCGGGTGTCAGATACAAGAAGATCGCCCTGCTGCGACAGCAACGCCGGTTGAATATCAGCGAGATTTCCCGGTCTTAGAAATTGAGGATGAAAACTTTTCCACAGAGGTAGCAAAAAGTCTCGAATTTGTTGAGGTCGACAGCCTGCCACCATCTGAACAACAAGAGGCTGTTGTGAATCCAGTTCAAGATACACAAGCATTTATTGTCGTTGACGAGCGTTATAGAATTTTCGTCGAAGAGTTTGAAACGAATCAGGTTTATGAGCTTCAAGGCCCATTTCAACCGGGGCGGCCATTTTCCAGACTGACCTGGTTGGACAACAATGTTCTGGCCTTTGATCAGTGGTCAACTCCACATCATGGGGTGCACTACGAGATCGACATCAGAGAGAGGAAATTGATCTACGTTTCAATAATCACTGACATGGTTGATCCCTGATTCGAGTCCGCTGGCCGCTCAGTTCCAGATACACCCCTTCGGGAAATTATCCTCACCGGTCAGAACCGACTCGACGAGCGCACACAGGTCTTGATATAGAATTGGCGTCGGATGGAAGCAGAACGCGCCTGCATCCAGGGCCGCACAGATCGATTCATGATCGCCCCTTGAGGACAGCATGACGACCGGCACATCTTGCAAAGCGGGAACAGCTTTCAGATGCGGGATCATATCGGAACCGCGCATACCGGGCATCATGTCATCCGTAATGATCAGATCAGGCACAAAGTGCTTGGTCAGGTCAAGCACCTCATAGGCATCATGTGCTGTCACCACCCGGTAGCCACCACGATGGAGCATAATCTCCAACAACTTCAGTGCGCCAGACTCGTCGTTGGCTAACAGGATCAGCGGTGGGTGTGATCCGGCTGATCCGCTTACGCTTTTGTCCCAGTTTTCAAGCGCCCAGTCGAGATCGAGTCCGCAGCTTGTGCACCGCGCTTCACCAGAATCGCTATTGTGTCCGCATTGTGGACATTCGACCGCTGACTTATCTGCCATATACACCTCTCTTTATTATAAGATTATATCTTCCCCAACACCGAACGGAGAACTTTCGCCAATGCTTCCCCGTCGGGTGGGCCGGTGTAAACGGCCTGCGCACCACATTGCATGGCCTGCTGCTCCAACTCTGGGGCAGGCTCCTTGAACCACATCACGACCGGTGTACTGCCGACCTGTGGATCGGCTTTGAATCGAGTTAGCTGCTCTAAGCCATCTGCTTCGCACAGGTGGTATGCAATTGTGAGCACGGCTGGATTGAATAACCTTGCCATGCGGACAGGGTCTTCCCGATACCATAAAGGCCAGACATTAAAACCTTCATGGCTGACATCCTGGCACATCCTATATTGGGTATAGTTGGGAACTATGGACTTCCTAACGAAGACCCACGAGATTTGAATCATGACCAAAGGGAAAGACTCACCAGACATAACCGACTTGATGTCAGCAACCAGATTGTCATCAGAAAAATAATAAAAGGTTTTTGGGATGATACGGGTTGCTTCTGCTTCCAGTGCTTTGCTAATGCCCAAATAGCCGTGACCTTTGGTTTGCAGAATCACAGGGATATCTCGGAAAGCTGGATTAGTCTTAAGATGAGTGATCATCTCTACACCATTCACAGCTGGCTTTGCAAAATCCGTGATGATCAGATCAGGTTGGAGACGCTCAGCCAGTCGAATAGTATTAAATGCGTAAGGTGCCATGGCAACCCGGTAGCCTTCTGGTTCAAGAATTTTTCTATAGTGACTTAGTAGTTCAGGTTTGTCGCTAGACCACATGATCAATGGAGGGCGGGTCTCGGCTGGCTCCAACCAATACTGGCTTCCGAGCTCAAGCGCCCATTCGAGATCAATGTGACAATACATACACATCACTGCGTTATGGCGATTCAAGTGGCCGCATTGTGGACACTCGATTTGTGGCTTATCTGCTATTGTTGTCCCTCGTTTCTCCCTCAGCACAGCCTGGAACACATCAGGCAGCCTCTCGGAGTTAAGCGAATCGAAATAAACCGTGTGCGCTCCTAACGCACGGGCACGCCAACGGATGTAAAGACGCCTGAGTGGAGGCGTATCATCAGCCATGATCACGACTGGTATATGTTTTGTATTTTCGTTGGCTTTGAGTCCGGTTAATATTTCCAACCAGGACTCTTGTGGCAGGTGAACGTCGATCGCTATCAAGTCTGGATTCAGCCGTCTGGCCTCGCGGATGGCCTCGCCACGTGATTGTGTTGTCAGGATTTCAAAGTTCTCGAAAAGGGATGCAGGCAACACAGATTCTTTCTTGTCAGATACAAACATCGCCAAAGGGAGGATATCCCCGGACAGGACTGAGGCAATGACACCGATCAGATTGTGGTGTAGTATGGGCTTGGAAAGGTAGCGGATCGCGCCAGCCGCCATTCCTTCAGCAACTGACTCGGCATCACCCTTTGCAGAGAGGATCATCACCGGGATGTCTCGCAGATCAGGATCAAATTTTAAAAAAGAGGTCATCTCGATGCCGTTCATGCCTGGCTTACTTATGTCCGTGATGATCAGGTCGGGCACAAAGTGCTCGGTCAGATCGAGAGTTTCGTAAGCATCATGTGATTTAGCAACCCGGTAACCTGCCCGTTCCATCATGATTCCAATCAGCGTCAGTGCTCCTACCTCGTCATCCGATAGGAGAATCAGCGGTGGGTAAGATTCTGCTGGCCCGCTCACGCATTTGTCCCAATTCTCAAGCGCCCATTCGAGGTCAAGGTTGCAGTTCACACACCGCTCTTCATCGGGTTCGTTGGTGTGTCCACACTGTGGGCATTCGACCGCCGAATCGTCCGCCATTGTTTTACTCCCTTACTCCCCCAGCACCGACCGCAGCACCTCCGCCAATGCTTCCCCGTCGGGTGGGCCGGTGTAGACTGTGTGCGCTCCAATCTCAATGGCCTGCCGATCCAACCCTGGTTCAAGCTCATCCGCCCACATCACTACTGGTATGTTTCTGGTATCATCACTGGCTTTTAGCTCGGCAAGAATCTCCATCCCAGATCCATCTGTTCGACCTGATTGATCAACACCTATCACTATCAAGTCTGGATTTAACTGCCTGGCTCCGCGAAAGATTTCTTCGTGTGGGGTTGGTTTCAGGATGCGGAAGTTCTCGACGAGGGATTGGGGTAATTGTCTAATTGTCTTATCGTGGACGAGCAAAACCAACGGAAGAAAATCCCCGGACAGAACCGACGCGACGACGGTAATCAAGCTTGGTGGCTTAAAGGGTTTATGGAGCCAGCGCGTCACGCCTGCCGCCACTGCCCTGCTAACCCTCCAGTAGTCATTGCCTGCTGTTATCAGAATTACAGGAATATCCCGTAGGGCAGGATTGGATTTGAGGCGAGAGACCATCTCGGCACCGTTCATATAGGGCTTCATGAAGTCTGTGATAATCAGGTCGGGATGGAAACGCTCGGCTAACTCGATTGTGGCAAATGGGTCTGATGCCATAGCAATCCGGTAGCCATCAGGTTCAAGAATCATACTGTAGATCATCAGCAGTCCAGGTTCATCCTCAGACGCAAGGATCAAAGGGTGCCGGGTTGCTGTATCCTCCAACCAATATTTACTACCACGCTCAAGTGCCCATTCAAGATTGATGCCGCATTTCGCGCACCGATCTTCACCAGGCTCGTTGGTATGTCCGCATTGTGGGCATTCGACCACCATCGTTTTTCCTAATAACTCATTTCCTCACCCCATTGTGACATACTCGAATACAAAAAGTATACAATAAACCACCCAAATCAAGAAAAGGGCCACCCCTTGAGGTACAACCCTATCACCGCATATTCATTTTCTGGTACCGATAATTACCTCACCACATTGATCGTACCGATTGTGGCATAGCGGTCTACCGGATTGGCTCCATCACCAGCAACCTGGAGCCGAATGAAGCTGACCGGTTGATACAGTCCTACTCGCACCTCATATGTGCCTGGGGCGGCATCTTCCGGGATGACGAGTGCAAAGCGGTCAAGGATCATTTCACCGGGCTGCCAGATTGTCATCGGAAATAGACCATCAGCGGGAACACCGTCATGTTGTGTAACAAGAGAACCCTCATCATCAACAATATGGGTGAAGACCTTGAAAGAATCCTTGATGGGAACGGGAGATCGCCATTGGTAAGCAATACGGACAATCCCACCTACTACTGCCTCTGGTTGGATGACTGCCCCTTCCAGACTGATCACATCCTCAAACACCACCGAACGAGGTGTAAGGCTCATATCGGGTAATTCAACCGCGTACTGCCGGTAATACACAAGACCCTCATACCACATGTTATCCAATGGATAAGCCTGATCATGCAGATTTCGTGCGATCAACCCATCTGGATCGCTAAAAGGCGGATCGTACAACACAACGTTGAAGAATGATGTCGATCTATCCTGTGCCTGCTCAATAGTTTCTGATACTTCGGCGAGGCGAGGCGGCCAGTGTTTTCCCATCGCAATGACCGGTTGAGAGAGACCCTCCAACGACATATCGTATCCAGGCGGATAATAAAGCACCGGCTCAGAGGCAGGTTCCTGATTAATCAGATCGACAACCGCCTCGTAATCCGTGTGGCGGAAATCAGTGAAATACACACGCCTGTCGTATGCGGTATAGGTAGCAGCCTGGGGCGATACAATCAGAAGACTATCAAACCAAAGCGCCGGGGCGATTAGAGCAATCAAGGCAATCGGTATCCCCCACTGCCTGATCAACGCGGATCGACTACCTGCCCAACTCCAGGTCATCTGAAGACCAAGTGCAGCCAGCAATGCTATTGCCGATACGTTAAGCAGTAGATACCGGCTGGCAATCTCCCCGGTGAGAGTAGGAGGAACGGCCAGCAAGGGGACCCCCGAAAAGACGAATGCCGGAATGAACAAGAACAAGACGGCGCGCCACCGGGTCTTTGTGACAACAGCCCACAATAAAGCGGCTGCGACAAATACTATCACCGGCCATCCGATGTAAAGTATATGGATGCTGGCGAATGCCTGGATATGATCTGCCAATACCTGCCTGAGAGTTTCACCGGGTAAGGATAAGATGCTGTTGCCGACAGAAACGGTGTGGTTTCCCCAGGTTGAAATGCCATCACGTGCCGCCAGCGTATACACCAGGCTGCTCAACCCAAAGGTAATGGCAACTGCCCCGGCCCACATCCCCAAACTACCCATCACTTGAACCCAATTTTGACGCAGTTGGGCAAACACCTCCCGAATAGTTCGTGCAGACTCAGGCCACCATTCAAACAATGCCAGCGCCACACCTGGCAGCAAGAGAAAAGGCAGCATGGACGGTTTAGTCAACCGGGCAATAGACAGCCCCAACGCCAGCCACCCCATCGACTCCCACCACCTGGGCCGGTACATCACGTGCCGGATAATGACCACCATACTAAAAGCGGCTGCGGCACTCATCAATGGATCAACTAATGCCTGGCGTTCATGAAAAGCAGCCAGCGGCAGCACTGCATATAACAGCCCGGCAATCACACCGGTACGATGCTTATCGAGCATCCGGCCTATGGCGATTGTCGAGGCGATGCTAAGTACCCCGCACAAAGCTGACAGGTAGCGCCCGATCCAATAGCCTTGCGCCCCTCTAGGATCAAACCAGGATAGCACCCACACATAAAGCCATTTATTCTGGGTAATGCCGATAAAGGGTGAAGCCCCATTGACGATCTGCCTGGCCCGGTCTACATGGCTAAACTCATCCAGAAAAATCGGCAGCGACATCAGGTTGAGGATGCGAATTATGAAGCCAACCAACAAGACAGCAATTACTGCTAACCACCACTGGCGTTTCTTACACAGATACTTCATGACCGTCGCACTTTACATCCGTACCATGTTTGCTTATCAAGATTGTAACCAGCTTTCATTAAGGCGATGTTATCCCCAGAGAACGCATACCTGGAAGTTGCGGCTTTATACTTACTTCTACGTAAAAGCGAGAGGCCGGTTGTGGCGCTAGTGTAGTTGACTGTCAGCGGTCATCTGATTGATCAGCGTAGGTGTAAACATGTGGTTGAATACTTTGGGGAGTCGATAGCACCAGCTAAACTGGGGTTAGAAAGAGGCACACCAAAAGGTGTGCCTCCCATCACTCAACAGTGAATTGTTTACATCAACAGCCGGAGCGGGTCTTCGAGGATTTCTTTGACGCGCTGCAAGTACTGCGCGGCCTCCGCCCCATCGGTGACGCGATGATCGGCGCTGATGGTGGCTTTCATCCGCCAGCCAACCGCCAGCTTGCCGTCGTCGGTCACAATCGGGGTTTGCTTGGCCGAACCAACCGCCAGGATTCCGGCGGCGGGTGGGTTGATGATCGCGATGAAGTGATCGACCTCATAAGCACCCAGGTTCGAGACGGCGAAGGTTTCGCCTTCGATGTCGTCCGGTTTGACCTTGCCCTCGCGTGCCCGTCCGATCATGTCCCGATGGCTGGCTGCCATCGCCCGGAGCGGAGCCTTATCCGCATCCTTGCTGACAACGTTCAACAGGCCACCTTCGACCGCAACGGCAATCCCGACATTGATCCGGGCGTGCTGCACAATCGCATCCCCATTGAATGAGGCGTTGATGTTCGGGAAGTCGGTCAGGGCCAGCGCTGCCGCCTTGACGACCATATCGTTAACGCTGATCTTGATGCCGGTTTCATCCGCATCGAGCCGGTTGTTGAGTTCCTTGCGAAGCTCAAGGGCCGGGCCCATGTCGATCTCGGTCGTCACATAGAAGTGCGGGACGGTCTGCTTGGCGGTGGTCATCCGCTCGGCGATCCGGGCCCGCAGGCGCGGCGTCGGGATTTGTTTATCTTCCGCCATCGGTTGGGCCGGGGTCGGAGCAGCAAAGGCTACCGCTGCCGGAGCAGAAGCCAGGGCCTCTCTGAAGGACTCAACATCCGACCGGGTGATCCGGCCTGACGGCCCCGTACCGGGAATCTTCGTCACGTCGATGCCCCATTCTTCAGCTACCTTCCGAGCGAGTGGGCTGGCCCGTATGCCATCAGGTAGGCCATCGCCACCACCATTGACTGCCGGAGCAGAAACCGGGGCGGGTGCAGATGGGGCGGCAGCAGGTGCGGCGGCTTCGGCTGCCGGGACGGGTGCTTTTTCTTTCTCGGCGGTCTTAACACCCAGCGCGGCCAGGTCATATGATTCGCCCTTCTCACCGACCACCATGATCGGCGCACCGATCGGAATCCAGTCACCTTCCTCGGCCAGCAGTTCGAGCACCGTTCCCTCGACGTAAGCCTCAACCTGAATCGTCGCCTTGTCCGATTCGATATCCGCTAATGCATCACCTTCGGCAACGGTATCACCCGGCTTCTTCAGCCAGGCCACTAACTGCCCTTCCTTCATATCAAAGCCCAGCTTGGGCATGTTAACTAATTCAGCCATTCTATGTCCTCTCGATCCAATCAATCACACTATCATAATAGCGAACGGCTGCCCTCGCCGCACGTCTGTTGACGATTTCTAACCAATCATACCGGTTATTGTAGGGGCAGCTGGCCAGTCGCCCCTACCCCATTAATATCGTATTGTTAACTAACCGCCTCAACGACCGCGGCGGCATCCGGCACATAGCCTGCTGAGGCCAGCAGTTCGGCATTCAGAATAGCGCCGCCTGCCGCCCCTCGGATGGTGTTATGCGTCAGGGCAACCATCTTGTAGTCAAATACCGGGCAGGGACGCACCCGCCCTACCGAAGCAGCCATCCCCTTATACGCATCGCGGTCGCGACGCGGCTGGGGGCGATCCGGGGCATAGTGGACGATCAACGGGCGGGCGGGAGCACTCGGCAAACCACGCACGCTGGCAGGTGCTTCGAATCCCTCAAGCGCGGCATTGACCTCTTCCTGGCTGGCTTCACGGCCCAACTTGACCGACATCGATACGATGTGGCCGTCAAGCACCGGGACACGGTTCACCTGGGCGCTAATGGCGATATCCGCCAGTTCAATAGCGCCGCCTTTCAACTGGCCGAGCATCTTGCGCGGCTCGGTTTCGATCTTATCTTCTTCATTGCCGATGTAGGGCACGATGTTGTCCAGGATATCAAACGATGCGACACCCGGATACCCGGCCCCGCTGATCGCCTGCATGGTGACGATCTGGGCCTGGGTCAGGCCGAAGGCATCGTACAACGCCTTGAGCGGGAATACGATGCTGGTCGCGGCACAGTTCGGGCTGGTGACGATCAGGCCGTCCCAACCACGCTGTTCCCGTTGGGCCGCGATCAGGCCGATGTGATCACCGTTGATCTCCGGGATAATCAGCGGCACATCTTCCGCCATCCGGTAGGCAGAGGCATTGGAGCAAACCACGTAGCCGTTCTGGGCCAACTGCGGTTCGATCTCCTTGGCGACATCCGACGGCAGCGCCGAGAATAACAACGCCGCCTTGCCACCGCCGGGATTATCATCCATCGGTTGGACGGTTAAGTCCGCGACCCTGGCCGGGATGTCGCTGGACAGCACCCAGTTCACGGTAT
Organism: Anaerolineae bacterium; assembly: GCA_050288085.1. Lineage (GTDB taxonomy): Bacteria > Chloroflexota > Anaerolineae > Aggregatilineales > UBA3940 > JBNKDD01. The sequence goes on along the minus strand of JBNKDD010000102.1, from coordinate 2,349 downwards.
CCCCATACCGTTTCCCGGCGCTCCGCTCTGACCCGGTCACAACGGCGACCTCAAACCAGGGATGATCCGCCAGCAAGCTGACGAATCGCTGTCCCACTGCGCCTGTTGCAGCCAATACACCGACCGGTATCTTTTGTTCTATGGCAACCATTTTGTATCTTCTCCCCTTACGTTTTGTCCCTCCCGTGAATGCCCCCGTTGTGATGATTTATCAAACTTGGTCCGGTAGGGGCGACTAGCCAGTCGCCCCTACAAGGTATTATTTTGTTAATCACATACAGGGTCAACCGGGAAATTTAATCATCCAGCGTCAATGCATGGATGGCCCTAACTGCTTCGTCGCCGTCTTTTTCACTGACGACCAGCGAAATGCTGCAATCCGATGATCCCTGCGCGATGGCGATCACGTTGATCTTTGCTTCGCCGGTGGCGGAGAAAATCCGCGCGGCAACGCCGGGGGTCATCATCATCTTAGTGCCAACCACCGTGATGATGGTTGCATCATCCGTGATGCACACCCGGTCGAGATCGCCGCGAGCCATCTCCCGCTCAAACTCGGCTTCAAGGGCCTGGGCGACCGTCTTGGCGTTGCCCTGTGGCACCATGAAGCAAATACTCTGCTCGGAAGAAGCCTGCGAGATCAACAGCACGCTGGTTCCCGTCCGGGCGACCGCGCCGAAAGTGCGGGCCGCACTGCCCGGTACGCCGAGTATGCCCGTCCCCTCAACGGTCAGCATGCTGACATCGCGGATGGCCGTCACCGCCTTGACCATCTTGGCTCCCTTGTCGGTGTCGTTTTCGACAATCAACGTGCCGGGGTGGTCAGGGTTGAAGGTGTTCTTGACCCGCAGTGGGATGTTGCGATCCATCACCGGGCGGATAGTTTTGGGATGCAGCACCTTTGCACCATAATAGGCCAGTTCGCTGACCTCGCGGGAAGTCAGGGTTTCGATGCTGCGAGCACCTGACACAATGCGCGGGTCGGCGCTCATCACGCCATCCACGTCTGTCCAGATCCACAGCTCGTCACTCTTCAGGCAGGCTGCAAAAATCGCCGCGCTGAAGTCTGAACCGCCGCGTCCCAACGTGGTGCTGACACCGTCCTTCGTTGCCCCAATGAAACCGGTGATCACCGGAACCTTACCGGCCTCCAGAAGCGGATTAAGCACCGCTTGAATCTGCTTTTCCGTCTCGTCAAAGATCGGGGCGGCATTCTGGAAGCGGGCATCGGTCACGATCAGGCGGGTAGCTTCAATAGCCTCGGAGGGCTGACCGGCAGTTCGTAAGGCTGCCGCCACCAGCAAGATGCTCATCCGTTCGCCGAGTCCCATCGTGTAATCGAGAGCGCGGGGCGTCGTCTCACCGAGCACCCGGACACTATCGCAGAAACGCGTGTACTCTTCGATCAGACCCTTGATGCCAACCAACACCGAATCGAACTCATCTTCGAGCAGGGTGCGGGCCGCCTCGTGGTGCTTGTGATACATATTCTGGGCAACGACATGATGATGGTGGGGGTCGCCCTCTGCTGCGCTGGTGATGCCTTCCTCAAGCATATTAGTCACGCCACTCATGGCCGACACCACGACCGCTACCTTATCGATCCCATCGGCTCGTGCTTTCTTGACGATCTCGACCACATTCTGGATCGCCTCCACGCTGCCAACCGATGTTCCCCCGAATTTCATTGTGACGCTTTGCATGGCAAAAACTATCCTTGTCCGTTGTGATGATAAAGGCGGGGAATGGACGATTGTTCACCATTCCCGGTTAAAAAGTATAGATTTTTTGTAGGGGCAAGATAGCCAAATCTTTGGTTTACCTCGCCCCTACCGATGGTTCAAATTATTCACCGGCGATCACGCTGGCGTTGGGCATACCCGATCGCCACGCCAATGAGGATCCCAATCCCCATACCCAGCCCCATGTTATCCAAGGCAACACCCAGCCCTGCCCCAACTGCCACACCAACGGCAATGGCAACACCCATCGTCATAGACGAATCATTGGGCTTTTCGGACTGCGGCTCCTGTGGTGATTCATCCATGTGCTAGATGATCTCCTTGACGGCCTGGATAACCTTATCCGGGTTGGGGAGGGCGCTCTGTTCCAGGTCACGCGAATAAGGCAGGGGCACGTCTTCCTGCGAAACGCGCTTGACCGGTGCGTCCATCCAATCGAAGGCTTCTTCCTGGATACGGGCGGTGATCTCTGCACCGACGCCATACAGCGCCCAGTTCTCTTCGACCACCACACAGCGATTGGTCTTGCGGAAGCTTTCTAACACCGGCTCCAGGTCCAGTGGACGCAGCCAGCGCAGGTCAACAACCTCGGCGCTGATGCCTTCCT
>JBNKDD010000101.1:0-18169 GCA_050288085.1 Anaerolineae bacterium | reverse complement strand
ATTTCTCCGTATTCCTAGTATCAGCGCTCTGCCTGAGCATAAACCCGATATCCAACGGGCGGCTGAGTGGCTGGTAGATGATATGACCCGGATCGGGTTGAATGATGTTCAGATCTTCTCAAACGGGGGCCATCCTCTTGTTTATGGTGAATGGCTTGACGCGGGCCCAGAAGCTCCGACGGTTCTTGTCTATGGGCACTATGATGTCCAACCCGTCGATCCACTTGAACTGTGGGAGTCACCACCCTTTGAGCCCGAAATCCGCGATGGGAAGATTTACGCACGTGGATCCGCCGATGATAAGGGCCAGATGTTCAGCCACCTGAAGGCCATCGAGTCTATGCTGGCAGCAGAGGGTAAACTGCCGGTCAATGTTAAACTGCTTTTCGAGGGCGAAGAAGAAACCGGTACAACAGAGCTTCAAGCTTTTGTCCCAGAAAATACAGATCTGCTGGCTGCCGATTCGGCGCTGGTGTCTGATACTGGCTTCATGGATCCGAGCAAACCACTGATTATCTATTCACTACGTGGTGTTGTCGAAACTGAAGTCCATGTGACTGGGCCGGTCACAGATTTGCACTCTGGCGCTTTTGGCGGGACTGTCCATAACCCGGCGCAGGCGTTGGCGGAGATCGTTGCTGCACTGCATGATGAGAACGGCAAGATCACTATTCCTGGCTTTTACGATAAGGTACGCTCTCTGACTGCTGCCGAAAAAGAACTCATGGCACAAAGACCCTTCGAACTGTCAGAATGGCAGGATCTAACCGGGTTGGAAAAGCCCTGGGGTGAGCCAGACTATGAAATACTTGAACGGGCGACTACCCGCCCAACGTGCGAGGTCAATGGAATCTGGGGTGGTTTCCAGGGAGATGGCAGTAAAACCATTATCCCGGCAGAGGCTCATGCTAAATTCACGATGCGCCTCGTCCCGGATCAGGATCCCCTTGAAATTGCGCAGTTGTTTGCTGATTACGTTTGCGACATCGCCCCGGACGATCTGCAGGTGCAGGTCGATATTGGGGACGGTGGCTATCCGGTCAAGGTCGCAATAGACAGCCCGGAGATCAAAGCTGCTGCTCAGGCATATGAACGGACCTGGGGAGTAGCACCGGAGTTGATGCCGGAGGGCGGCTCGATCCCGGCTGCTGCTGTTTTTTCTAGAGAACTGGATATCCCTATCGTGCTGATGGGGTTCAGCGTGTTGGGGTGTGGTGCTCATGCACCTAATGAATGGTATTTAGTTGACCACTTTTTCAAAGGGATCGACGCTATTATCCACTACTATCACCTGTTGTCCGAATCACGTTCTTCATAGATGTAAATGGGGAAAGGGCTGATGGCTCAACAAAGGGATAAATCGCCGGGGCTGATAGAACGTCTCTTACCTGAGGTGACTTCTGGCCTCGTGTTGGGCGTAATTGAGGTGATCATTACGGTTTCTTTTGGCGCGCTGATTTTCTCTGGTGAACTGGCTCCTTTTGTCTCAAATGGGGTGGGATACGCCTTATATAGCTCCGTCATCATTATGCTGGTGGTGGCGCTTTTTGGATCGTTGAAGGGCACTATTGCCAGTACGCAAGACAGCTCGTCGGCTGTTCTCGCCCTGGTTGCTGCCTCGATTGCCGGTAGTATGGCCGCTTCAGCCACTCAAGAAGAGGTCTTTTCAACAGCGCTTGTTGCCGTTAGCCTGACCGCGATGTTGACCGGTGTGCTTTTTGTCCTGTTGGGTATATTCAAACTGGGCGAGTTGGTGCGTTATATCCCCTATCCGGTTGTTGGCGGATTCCTGGCCGGAACAGGTTGGCTGCTCGCGGTGGGATCGATTGGTATGATGGCCGATCTTCCCATGACCTTTGCCGGACTGCCCGCGCTTTTTCAACCTGATGTGCTGCTAAAATGGCTGCCGGGGACGATCTTCGCGCTGTCACTGCTGGTGATTATGCGCCGTTACAGCCACTTCTTGATTTTGCCCGGTATGTTGGTTGGGGCAATTGTCGTGTTTTATGTGGTGCTGTTTGCCAGCGGAACCTCTTTTGCTGAGGCACAGGAGATGGGATTGCTGCTTGGTCCCTTCCCTGAAGGGAGTGTCTGGAAACCTATCAATCCGGCAATGCTCAGTGAGGTTGATTGGCCGGTGATCTGGGGTCAGGCGGGCAATGTAGCAACAATTGGATTGGTCAGCCTCGTATCCTTATTACTCAATGCCAGCGGACTTGAACTGTCCCTTGAGGAGCCGGTTGACCTGAATCGTGAACTGCGCTCGACCGGGTTGGCCAATGTGCTTTCGGGATTGGGCGGTGGGATCGTCGGATTTCCGGCTATGAGCCTGACTGCCCTGAGTTACCGGGTAGGAGGGAAAACCCGGCTGGCGGGAGTCATTGCGGCGGGTGTCTGTGGCTTGGCTCTGATTCTGGGAACCTCGTTGGTCTCTTTCTTTCCCAATATGCTCTTAGGTGGTTTGCTGATGTTCCTCGGCCTGGCTTTCCTGGTCGAATGGTTGATTGATGCCTGGGCCACGCTCCCCCGAATGGATTATGTGGTGGTGCTTCTGATCGTGGCTGTCATTAGCACCGTGGGCTTTTTGGAAGGTGTCGGGGTTGGGATCGTTGCGACGGTGATCCTGTTCATCGTTAACTACAGCCGGATCGACGTGGTGAAAAACGTGCTGACCGGAACTTCTTATCGCAGCAAGGTTGAACGTTCTCACCAACATTATCAGGCGCTCTGTCAGGCTGGTGATCAAATCTATGTCCTCAATTTGCAGGGCTTTATCTTTTTTGGGACGGCCAATGCGCTGCTTGGCCGGATCGCCGCCCGTGTTAATGATGCTGAGAAGCCTGATTTACGGTTTATCGTGTTGGACTTCCGGCGCGTTACCGGGCTGGACTCGTCGGCGGTGCTCAGTTTTAGCCGGGTAAAACAACTGGCCCAGGCGAAAAAAATTGTACTTGTTCTTACCGACCTTGCTCCTGATATCCAACGCCAGCTTGTTAAAGGTGGCCTGGATGAGGAAGCATGCGTTTTACAGATATTCCCTGACCTGGATTATGGTGTCGAATGGTGCGAGGAGCAGATACTTAAATCAGCGGCTCTTGCCCTGGACGATTTGCCATCGACCCTGAATGCGCAGTTAGAAGAAATATTCCCTGGGAATGTCGATGTATCCCGATTGATAGCTTACCTTGAACGGCAGGAGATCGCCGAGGGAACAACCCTGATCCGCCAGGGTGATCAATCCGAGGATTTGTATTTTATCGAATCCGGGCAGGTGACTGCCCAATTAGAAATGGATGGTGGCGAGACCGTCCGGCTGAGAACTTTAGGGGCGGGAACGGTTGTTGGCGAGGTGAGTCTGTATCTGGGCGAGACGCGTTCTGCTTCGGTTGTGACCGTTGAGCCGGGTGTGGTTTACCGGCTCTCTGAGGAGGCGCTTCTGCGCATGGCCGAGCGTGATCCTGATCTGGCTTCAGCCTTTCACCGGTTTATCGCCAGCCTGATGGCCGAACGCCTGGCTGATAATAACCGTACCCTGGAAGCCCTTTTAGACTAGACACTTAATTAACCTGGAGGTTTCTCTGTGCTCGAAAAAGCATTAGAACATGCAAAAGCAAACCGTGAGCATTATCTTGATCAATTGATGGATTTGCTACGTATCCCAAGCGTCAGCACGCTCCCGGAACACAAATCGGATATGGCCCGCGCCGCCGAGTGGCTGACAGCGGATATGACCCGCATCGGTTTAACCAACGTGCAGATTTTGCCTACACCGGGCCACCCGGTGATCTATGGTGAGTGGTTAGGAGCCGGTGCTGATGCCCCGACCGTCCTGGTTTATGGGCACTATGATGTCCAGCCCGCCGATCCCCTGGATGAGTGGATCACCCCGCCATTTGAGCCAAACATCCGTGATGGGGAAATCTGGGCACGTGGAGCCAATGATGACAAAGGACAGGCTTTTGCCCATTTCAAGGCCATCGAGTCGATGCTGGCGGCTAATGGATCGATACCGGTTAACGTCAAGCTGCTGCTTGAAGGTGAAGAAGAGATCGGATCATTCCACCTTGAGCCGTTTGTCCAGGCTCATAAAGATTTGCTTGCTGCCGACAGCGGCCTGATCTCTGATGGGCGTATCCTCGGCCCGGATCAGCCGTCCATTTGTTATGCGGTGCGCGGTATGACCTATATGGAAGTTCGGGCCAAGGGGCCGAAGCGTGACCTGCATTCCGGTAGTTATGGCGGCTCGGTGCATAATCCGGCCCAGGCAATCGGGGAAATTATCGCCGCCCTGCACGATGACAATGGGACAATTACTATTCCGGGCTTTTATGATAAGGTTCGTGCCATCTCCGATGAGGAACGTGCCCAACTGGCTGAGATTCCATACTCACTTGAACAATGGCAGGAGGAAACCGGCCTTAAGAAAATCTGGGGCGAATCAGAATACAGCCTCATAGAGCGAATCAGCGCCCGCCCAACCTGTGAGGTTAACGGGATTTTTGGTGGCTTCCAGGATGAAGGGGCAAAAACCATCATCCCGGCTGAAGCAGGTGCGAAGATCAGCATGCGCCTGGTAGCCGATCAAGACCCGGAAGAGATCGCGGAGTTATTCACCGATTATGTAAAAAGCCTGGTGCCGGATACGGTAACGCTTGAGGTGATAAAGCACTCGATCGGTTTTCCGGCCATCACCCCCACCGATGCCCCGGAGATGCAAGCCGCTGCCAAAGCCTATGAAGCAACCTGGGGAGCCTCACCGGTATTCACCCGTGAAGGCGGGACGCTGCCGGTTGTTGCGATGATCCAGAAAGAGCTTGGCGCACCGGTAGTGCTGATGGGCTTTGGCCTGGATGACAATATCCATTCACCTAATGAGCATTTTCGTGTAAACCACTTCTATCGCGGGATCGATACGATTATTCATTACTACCATCTGCTCTCAGAGCAGTCCTGAATAGGGGTGACTTTGGAGGATTAAGTTACAACATTCCCTGGGAAGAATCGGCCTATGAGAAATGTACTGGTTGTCTATCATCCCAACGATGAGCGTTTTGCAGATCAGCTCGTTGACAAGTTGAAATACCAGGCCCGGTTGGATGCCTGGGTATACCTGCCGTCGCGCCGGTCACGCAAGGATTGGCGTGCGGAGGTTGAACAGGTGATCCGCCAGGCGCTGGCAGAAATTGTGGTGCTAACCCCACACACGCTTGAGTCCGTAGTAGCTGAATATGCCTGGAGTGCTGCCTTAGAGCAGCGAAAACCGGTCATCCTGGTGATGATTAAACCTACTGGTTTTGACGGCATCAAACGTCATACCAAGCTGGTCGATTTCACACAGTCTCAACCCTGGGATGACCTGCTCACGCATTTAAAAGATGTTGTGCTTACCCATCTCCTGAAAGACCTCTATGCCCAGGCAGTAGCTGTGCGAAAATCGGCGGCTGAATCTCTGGGAGCCTTGCGGGATTCGCGGGCTGTCCCTAATTTGCTGGACATGTGTCACGATGCATCGGAGCAAGTACGTGGGGCGGCTGTCTGGGCGTTGGGTCAAATTCATGATAAGCGGGCGATCAATCACCTGGCCAAAGCCCTTAAAGACTCGGACAGCATGGTTCGTGTCCTGGCGGCTGATGCTCTTGCCGAAGTCGGCAGCACGGATGTTGTCCCTGCTCTGGTAGAAGCGTTGAGTGACGTACATGATCGGGTCCGTAAAGCCGCCGCCGATGCCCTCGGCTGGTTGGGAGATGCCGGTGCTGTGCCTGGGTTGATCGCCCGGCTAAATGATCCTGACCCTGATGTGAATGCCGCCGTCGAGATGGCGCTGTGGGAACTTGGCACACCGGAGGCACTGAAAGCTTTGGAGGCCCAGACCGGTAACCAACAAAGCGGAAAACCAAAATGACTGCTCAATGGTTAGATTGGGTCAGGCGCTTGCAGGCTGTCTCTCAGATTGGCCTGACATATGCGACTGACCCATTTGATATCGAACGCTACGAAGCAATCCGTGACATCGCTGCCGAGATGGCTGCCGCTCATACCGGCAATGATTTTACAACCATCCAGAATATATTTGCCCATCAAAAAGGATATGCTACTCCTAAGGTTGATGTGCGGGGAGTGGTTATCCGCCAGGGTAAAATGCTGTTGGTCAAGGAACGCAGAGAAGAATTATGGGCCGTTCCCGGCGGTGCGGCTGATACCGGTGAATCCCCAAAGCAGGCAGTTGAGCGCGAAGTCTATGAAGAGACCGGCTACGAGGTCGAAGCGACCCGCCTGTTAGCTATCTTTGATCGGGATCATCCCCGGCATGGCCTTTCACCTCTTCCGTTTAGTGTTTATGTCCTGTTCTTTCAATGTGATTTGCTCGGCGGCGAACCAACCTTTAGCATTGAGACAAATGGCGTTGGTTTCTTTGACCGTGATCAAATCCCCGCTCTATCCCCGCTGCGAGGGTCATCCGGTCAGGTGGATCGTCTGTTTGATCTTTGCGCTCACCCTGAGTGGCCGACCGAGTTTGATTGACCATGCCTGAAAGATCATCACAGTGGACAGATTGGTTGAACCGGCTGCGGGCGATTGCTGAGAGCGGCCTGTCTTCGGCAGACGATCCATTTGACCTTGAGCGTTATCGAATGGTCGGCCAGCTTATCGATGAAATCGAAGCCTCCGCTGATGCAAGCCAGCCCATTGACAGCCTCTATACCCGCAGCCCGAATCGTCTCACACCGATTGTTGACGTGCGGGGTGTTGTTTTTCGGGGGGGCGAATTATTGCTGGTTAAGGAGCGTGAGGATGGGTGTTGGACGCTGCCCGGCGGTTGGGCTGATGTCACCGATACGCCTGCCCAGGTCGCCGAGCGCGAGGTGTTTGAAGAAGCAGGCTATCAGGTTCGGGCGGTCAAACTGCTGGCAATCTATGATCGCGACCTCCCCCGGCATGGGCATCCACCCAACCCTCACGCTGTCTATAAGATGTTCTTCCTTTGTGAGTTACAGGGGGGATCGCCAACCACCAGCATGGAGACAGAGGCTGTAGGCTTTTTTGCGCCGGACAACCTGCCCGAATTGTCTACCAAACGGGTAACCGAAGTGCAGATTAGAAGATTGTTTGACCGCTTTGCTAACTCTGATTGGTCGGCTGAGTTTGATTAATCAGGAAGGTGTTTATCCTGGTATTGGATGTATATAGGGAATCAGTTCTTCTGCCTCTTGAAAGTGTTCCGTAACAGGGAACAGCAAGAAGCTCCCGGCTTCATTGGGCGTAGCGTGCGCCCAGCTTGCCAGCCTTAAGTGCCAATCGGCGACAACTTCGTATCCCCCCAGCACCCGAATATGCCCGGTGACCACCACCGTCTGGATGTTCCCGGTTCTCGAAAACAACCGCAGAAAGTGGCTGACGATGTTGTGGTAGATATTGCGCGGGTGACCTTCTTCACATTGTGAGAAGAAGAAGTCCCATAGAATCGACCATTCCGGCTCCAGATTACTGACAATGATACCGCGCAGTAGATCGTAATAGCGGGGGTCGTCCGGCCCGTTGACAGCCAGCAGGCTTCTGACATTTTCTTCATAATCTCCCGCTCGACTGCCGAACGTTCTCTGCAAAAGGTCCTGTACATCACTTTGATTAAGCAGGCGATCGGCTTCTCTAAGCAGCTTGTCGTGGTTGAAATCGAGCAGCATCTCGGCAGCCTTGCCAGTTGCGGTGGTTGCGCCTGGCCCGGCATGGGTCATCATCACACCACCGGGGGTGCGCACGATGAACGGCAGCCCTTTGAAAAAGTCGATTACCTCTTCCCGGTGGCGGCCCATATCCTGTTCAAAACGCGGGGTAAATACCATGTCACCTTTTGACAGGGGAATGTGATAGATGTGAGGAAACTCATGATTACCCAGCAGCATGATCACGGTTTGTGGGCCAAGCTCCCGCTGCAACCGGATAATATCCAGGACGATAGGCAGGGAATAATCATATTCCTCCGGCCCATAGCCGTGGATAACATCGCCCAGGAAGATCAGCGTGTCGGCCTGGCCCATTTCACGCAGCTCAAGGAAATGATCGCGATAACGGGCATATGGTTCCCACTCGCCATGCAGGTCGGTTACGACAAAAGCAGTGCCTTCAGAAAGATCGACGGCGCGATTCATCAAATGTCCTTTGTGCTAAATCGAGAGGCAAGAATGTTGGGACACGGTATTATCGACACCGTGTCCCCGATAATCTGATTCAGTTGTACCCCAGGACTTCGACTACCTGTTTAACAGCTTCGGCTGAATATTCCAGCATGGCTCTTTCTTCATTACTGAGTTTCATCTCGATCACCTTCTCGACGCCATTTGCACCGAGTACACATGGTACGCCGAGGAACAGGTCTTTGTAGCCATACTGACCCTGCAAGCACACCGCTGATGGGATCACTCGCTTTTGATCTTTGACAATAGCCTCAACCATGCTGACTGTCGCCGATGCGGGGGCGTAGTAGCCGCTGTAACCCAGCAGCCCGACGATTTCTCCGCCACCCTTCCGGGTTCGCTCGATAATCGAGTCCAGCTTCTCACGGGACATTAATTCAAGCACAGGGATACCGGCGACGGATGTATGGTGAGGGAGCGGAACCATTGTGTCGCCATGCCCGCCAAGTACTAAACCATGCACATCTCTCACCGACACTCCCAGTTCCATGGCTATGAAGGTCTTATACCGGGCGGTGTCAAGCACACCCGCTTGCCCAATCACCTTGCTGCAAGATAGCCCGCTTTCCTGTAGGGCGACATGACACATAGCATCCAGCGGGTTGGACACAATAAGCAATACCGTATTGGGTGAATGTTCGGCAAGAGCCTTGACGACCCCGCCCACAATCTTTTGGTTCGTCTTAACCAGTTCGTCACGGCTGGGATATTTCCCCGTTTTGGGGTCTTTTCGGCGGGGTACACCTGCCGTCACCACACACACATCGGAGCCAGCCGTATCCGCAAAATCGTTTGTACCTATGATGTTGAGGTCAAATCCTTCAACCGGCCCAGACTCTGCCAGGTCGAGCGCCTTTCCCTGCGGCATCCCCTCAACGATATCAACCAGAACAACGTCCGCCAGGTCGTGAGCGGCAATCCAGTGGGCGGCTGTTGCGCCTACATTGCCTGCACCGACAATCGTGACCTTTTTTCGCATCTTTTAGATCAACCTCTCTTCATCAACTTACCGTTTACTGAACGTGCTCTTTGACTGAAGATTCCACTGAATCTTTGATGGCTGTCACGAATCCACCCAGGTGATGTTTATTTAGGATTGCCCTCCTGCCAGGTCTTCACGCAAGATATCCAGGGCTTCCCAATCACCTTCTGCTGCCAATCGTGCCTGCTCCGGCCAGCTTTGTGTATTCACCGGGGCCTGGAAATTAGCGGCTTTAATGATGGTCAATAACTCATCTGGTTTACGCTCAGACAGGGCTGAAAAATTATATATCCCTGCATTGAATAAAATCCGGCGAATCTCTGGGCCAATCCCTTCGATTTGAGCCAGGTCATCGGTTTGGACGGCGGCTTTCTCAGTTTCGCTTTCCTCGCCATGGTTGTTGATGGTTGGTACCGGTTCGCCACCTTCGGGCCAACTGACGGTTAGCGGTTTCGGGTAGGCTGGATCGATGATCATAGCCAGTATACCAAGCACCATAGCCGCAAGGTTCAGACCTAAACCGCCAACGCTGGGGGTGGTGCTGAGACTGCCACTTGGGGGGAAAATCACACTGAGTAAGGAGAGCAGGCAGCCCCCCAGAGTCAACAACGTGAATAGTGGGGCGAGACCTTTCTTTCCGGCTGCCTCACGGCGGGTAAACACCCACAGTGCCATTCCTGCCGCCATAAAGCTCAGACCGGCATTCCTCAGTACGATCAGAAACGGATTCTCGCCGAGTAATGCGCCGGTTCCCATTAAACTGTAACCCAGTGCCAGGGCCAGCCCGATAAAACCAACCAAGAAAACCAAGGCGAATTGTTTAGCCCAGGTGCTCACATTTACCTCCTGCATTGCGATTTACAAGGTGATAGCTTTTCAAGTTGGGCCAGACAATGGGCCAACTGTATGGAAAATAGAAGTTTTTTGGAAAACCAAAGGTTGACAATTATCTATTTCCTCTTAATATTCTACCGTTCCCTTGTATTCTTGTGAAGTTGAGGACGAACGGATTGTATCATGCCGTCTACTGGCTTGGCAAAACCAGTGGGTGTCGGGTATGCTGATGAGGGTATTCCGACACCTACACAGAAAGGATATGGTATGGTTGATCTGTCCCACAAGGGAAAAGTTTTCCCGGCATATACCTTTACGATTGAGCGCGGCAAAGTCCGTGAGTTCGCCCTGGCGATTGATGATCCCAACCCGGCCTACATTGCTGATGATAACCGGGCTGTCCCGCCGACCTTTCCCACCGTTTTAGCCTTCTGGGGACCGATGACGTTGGAAATGGCCTTAAAAGAGATCGGCGTGGAAATATTCAACGTACTCCATTCAGAGCAGGAGTATGAGTATTTTTCTCCTCTGAAAGTTGGTGACTCCATTACGGTCGAAACTCGCATCACCGATATCTACACCAGAGAGGGGCGCTCCAGCAAAATGGAGTTTGTCGAGTTTCTGACCGATTACACCAATCAGGCTGGGGAACCGGTACTTAAAGAACGTGCCCTGATCATTGTGAGGAGTTAGCCGCCATGGCAGTTTATTTTGAAGACGTAAACGAAGGTGATGACCTGCCGGAACTGGTGAAAGGACCAATCTCGCCGGTGCAGTTGGTGCGCTATGCCGGGGCCTCCGGCGATTTTAACCCGATCCACACCGTCCCTGACGTGGCGAAGATGGTTGGTCTGGATGGCGTGATCGCACATGGGATGTTGATCATGGCCTTTGCCGGGCAAATGCTGACGGACTGGGCCGGAGTCGACTCGGTGAGGCGACTCAAGGTGCGTTTTAGCGGCATGACCAAACCCACCGAAACCGTTGTCTGCCGGGGCACAATCAAAAAGAAGGTTGAAGAAAACGGTGAGACTCTGGTTGAGGGGAGATTGACTATCAAAGGCAAGGACGACGACTCCCTGAAATTGAAGGGCGATTTTACCGTCAGCCTACCCAAGAAGAATGCCTGATAGCTCGTTAATGAAAATCCAGGGCGGGAATGCACCCGCCCTTTTTATGAATAACTCTATCTGAGCTGCGCTCCTGAATACCCCAATATTTGACGGGCGACGATCAACTGGTTGATCTCCTGTGTCCCCTCGTATAGATCGGCGATCTTCGAGTCACGCATCAATTTTTCGAGCAGCCATTCGCGGCTGTATCCCATCGGCCCAAGAATCTCCACGCACTTCTGGCAGATTTTTGTCCCGGAACGGCCAGCTTTAGCCTTGCACATGCTGGCGGCCAGGGCATTCGGCGCACCGTGATCCAGCATCGATCCGGCCCGAACGGTCAGCAGCCAGGTAGCTTTTAACTCGGCCTCCATATCGATCACGTCCCGCTCAAGGGCGGTTAATTCGTGCGGCGGCGCATCGTATCGAATCTCGATACCGGCCTCGGCCAGCTTCTCCTTGGTGAGTTCCAACGCCGCACGGGCCACCCCGACAGCACTGGCCGCTACCATTGGGCGGGAGGCGTTGAAGGTTTTCATTGCGCCCTTGAAACCCTTGCGGCTTTTATCGTCGCGCTGGACAACTTCCGGGCTGCCCAGGATATTATCGTAAGGGATGCGGGCATCGTTCAAGGCCAACGAAACGGTATCGCTGCACCGGATGCCGTGCTTGATCTCGACCTTATCCACCGTGACCCCTGGCGTTCCGGCCTCGACAACAAACGGTTTCATGCCCGCACGTCCGGCAGCGCGATCCACCGTCGCCCACACGACGATGAACCCATTTGATTCGTTGAAGGCCAGCCCACCGCTCGTGATGAATATTTTCTCGCCGTTCAGTACCCATTCATTGGTTTTTTCGTCCAGGACGGCAGTTGTCGCGATTGACGAATTGTCCGATCCGGCGTTTGGCTCGGTGATCGCCATCGCGCCCCAGGCTGGCTTTTGCTTTGAATCGGCAAAGCGAGACAGCAGCCGCTCTTTCTGCTCCAGTGTCCCGACTGCCTCGACTGCCGTGCCGCCTAAAGCGCCGGTTGGTGTGCAAAGATATTGGCCTACATCTCCCCAGGCCAGCATCTCGACCAGGTGGATCATCCGAATATTGGTGGTGCCGGGGCCTTTCTTTTCTTCAGGTTTATCGCCATTACCCGATTCCGCTTTCTGTCGGGCGCGGTCGAGTGTGCGTTTTTGCATCTCCGCCATGATCGGCCACATGAACTCAACAAACTGCTGGGGCCGTTCGTGCTCATGCTCGTCGTAATAGCGAGCCTTTGGCCGCATGATCTGCTGGGCAACCATCTCCAGTGGTTGGAGCTGCATCTTGATTTTGTCGGGCAAGCTAAAGTCGATCATCTTCTGTCTCCTTATACCATTGCCAGGCCATCGAAAACGTCGAACCCGCGGGCATTACGCAGCCAGCGTTCAACCGGGTGTTCACGGATATAACCATGCCCGCCGAGCACCTGCACCCCGGAGTCGGTGGCAAACATTGACATCTTGGTAATCTGGTGTCTGACCAGCGTGGCCGCCTGCGTGAGATTTTCATTGCCTTGATCGGCTTGCCATGCGGCCTCCCATACCAGCAGCCGGGCAGCATCTATTTCAATCGCCACATCTGCCAGACGGAAGGCTACCGCCTGCTTGGTTGCAATCGGTACGCCGAATTGAACGCGCTCTTTGGCATAATCCCGTGCATATTCAAATGATGCCCTGGAAACGCCAACCGCCAGCGCGCCAAGTGCAATCCGGCTGCGATTCAAGATGGCGGCAAAATCGGTTCCAGCTTCTCCGCCCACCCGTTTATCGACGCTTACCGTTACCCCGGACAGCGTTACCGGGTAAGTCGGCAGCGCGTGAATCCCCATTAACTGATTGCGCTCACCGACTGCTAATCCTTCCGCATCTTTCTCGACGATATAGCCGTCTACTTTGCCGGTTTCGCTGTCGCTGGCATAGATGATCAGCCGCTCGGCATCAGCTGCCAGGGGGACGTAGGTCTTTTCCCCTTCAAGTACCACATTTCCGTTGTTTCGTGTAGCGATTGTCGCTGGCCGCCAGGGGTCAAACTTGATGCTGGGTTCAGTCAGTGCCGCCGTCATGATCGGGCGATCCGCGTCACAAAATGCCGGTAGGTATTCCTGTTTCTGATCTTCTGTCCCACTGATCAGAATCGGCAGAGCAAATAGAGATGGTGACCACATCTCAAGCGTAATCGACAGATCGCCCCAGGCCAGCTCTTCAAGGGCCAATACGCCGGTGACCACGCCGGGGCCATCTGCGTAACCACCATATGCTTCTGGAATCAGGCCGGGCAGGATGCCGAGTTCCCAGCCTTTACTCACAATGTTTTCCGGGGCCTCAGCCTGCTCATCAGCCTCATGTGCGACCTTACGCAAATCGTTCTCCGCGTAGCGTCTGATCGCATCGATCAACATTTGTTGTTCTTCCGTTGGGGTAAACTCAATCATCCGATGTTCCTCCCGCTTGGGTATGCCGCTATTACGAATGCTCCCTGTCTGTAGGAGCCAGTAACCCGAACAAAAACAAATCGGTAAACCGTTCGGCAATCTGTGATGCCGTCAACCGGCCTTCTGGCCGATACCAGCGTGTCATCCAGTTGACCATTCCCAGCAGTGACTGGACGGTGATGGCTACATCAGTTTCGCGGAACAGGCCGGTATCTGTCCCCTCCTGGACAATTTGCCGGATCAGCCGCTCGAAATGATCGCGCTTATCCAGGTAATGAGATAGATATCCTTCGCCCAACCCGCGATCCTCCCGCATGAAAACGGCTGCCCCTGCCGGGTTATCGGCGATAATCTGGGCATGGGACTGGATCGCGGCCTGGAGTTTGCTCCGGCAGTCCTGATCCGATGCGACTATCGTCTCAAGTTCGCTGATCAGCCGATCCATCCCGGATTCAAGAATGGCGAGCAATATATCTTCCTTGCTATCGAAGTGGTGATACAGGCTGGGTTTTTGGATATCAATGGCTCTGGCGATATCCCGCATAGATGTGGCGTGGTAGCCGTTCTGGTTAAAGAGATCAATTGCGGCTTCGATGATGGTTTCTCGGTTGACTTTTGCCATGTTTTCTCCCTACCGACCGGTCGGTAGTTTAAGTATACGGTTAGCCTGCGGGCGAGTCAAGCATAGAGCTGAACAAATTCGTTTGTCGTGAACCTACTTGAGGCTCGGTCGTGGTATACTGAACACAACCTATACTATGGATAGATAGAAGTAGATTTACATGTCAGAGATACCGGGGCAGCAACCCGACACACAAACTTTTCCCATTAACCTACATGTACCAGGCATTCTCAAATTACTTGGTGAGCATCTGTATTCTGAGCCGCGTGTTGCCCTACGCGAGTTGATCCAGAATGCGCATGATTCCTGCCAGCGCCGGTTGGTCGAAGACTCGGAGGCGGACGATTATCTTCCTCGCATTGATATATTCCTTCTCGCCGAGGAGCGATTGTTAATGGTTCAGGATAATGGCTCCGGGCTGACCAAGCAGGAGATTCAAGATTATCTGGCAACCGTTGGGCGTGGTTATACGGATGAGATGCGTGAACGTTTGGAATTCGGAAGCCGGGCTGAGGCACTGTCTTTGATCGGACAATTTGGTCTGGGGCTGCTTTCTGCTTTTATCGTCGCCGACCGGGTTGAGGTGATTACGCGCAGCTATCAACCTGATCAACCCGCCTGGCATTGGGAAAGCTCCGGTGAGGAAACCTATACGCTGTCACCCGCCGACCGGGTCGAACCGGGCAGCACTCTGATCCTTCACCTGAAGCTGGCCGGTGAATTTCTGTTGAATGAGGATATTGTCCGTAAGGCGATTCGCAATTATGCAGATTTCCTCAATGTTCCCATTTACATGAATAGAGAAGAGAAACCGGTCAATGTACTGGATGCTCCCTGGCATCGGGGAGCTAATCTCGATTCCTTCCGTGATTATGTAACCGAGCGATTTAATACCCGCGAACCGCTGACAATTCTCCCGCTGAAAAATCACGTTGAGACGGTGACTCACCCGGATGGCTCGGAGGATTCGGTTGTTACACCGTTGGCGGGGGTGTTGTTCATCCCGCCCCGGTCGGTGGTATCCCTGACCGAATATGGTGATGTGTCGGTCTACATTCGCCGGATGTTCGTTACCGACAACGAGCGGGAACTGCTGCCACGTTGGGCGCGGTTTGTGCGGGGTGTGGTCGAGTCCCCGGTTTTAAAGCCCATCGTTAGTCGTGAGGGCGTTCGCCGGGACGATACTTTCTATCGTGTCCAGAAGGCCATTGAAAGCCAGCTTCTTGAGCATCTCAAATCTCTTGCGGAAGATGATCTCAAGTTATGGCGCGGCATTGTCGTCGCTCACAGTGACCTGATCAAAGGTTGGGCGTTGGAAAGTTACACCTTTTTTGAGGCGGTCTGTGAATATGTAACCTTTGATACCAGCCGGGGCAATCTGACCCTGCGCGATTATTTGAAGGTCAGCGGCGGGCACATTTATTACTATGTTGAGGAACGCGGTTCTACCCAGGAGAAAATGCTGTATGAGGCTCAGGGCCTGGTAGTGATTGATGCCAGCCGCTTTGCTGAGGAAGAATTCTTGCAGGGTTATGCGCTGACTCATCCCGGTGTCGAGATGTACCAGCTCAAGCCGGGTGCTGACTTTGTGTTTACGCCGGTTGAGAAACCGGTCCCTAATTGGAAGGACATCACGCTTTATTATAATCAGCAGGGTGTCCAGACCAATATTGTAAAGTTCGAGCCGTCCAGCATTCCAGCCCTACTGATTCACCAACCCGGCAGCGATGAGATCGCCCAGGCCCGCGAATCACTCAATGATCTGAGCGGCCCGGTTGCCCGTTTTGTTGGTGAGTATCTACGGCGCTTTGACCCGGATCGTAAAAATACCCAGGGAATTCTGCATCTTAATGCTAACAATCCTTTGATACAACGTCTGCTTAAACTGTCCCCGGATCAGGAGGCGTTTACGGCAGCTCTGGAAATTATCTATCACAATGCGCGTTTTTTTGCCGGGCGCACGCTGACGCCGCATGAGGCAATGCAGAGCTTTGATATGATTGGCTACAGCGTGGAACAGTTGGTAAAGGCAGTCAAACAAGGAAAGTCAGACGAAGATGGAAGGGAATGACATTAAAACAGTCGATACCTTATTGAAGCAGGGCTTTTCTGGTGAATTCTCGCAGACCTTTTCGCGGTTGGAGTCACACCGGATTGCCCGCAAAGATGATCTGATGCTGCTGCATCTTGCCGGTGTGCCTGATTTGTCGATCCTTTATGACCATCAGGCCGGTATCGGGCAGGCTTTGTGGGCAATGTTCAAATCTGGTCTGTCGGATTTCTCACTGCGGATGCTGCCCGACTTCAAGCCGGTCGATCTGATCCGTGTCGATAAGCTGACCCGGCCTGCCGGAACGGAGATTCATCTGGTTGCCGAGCCTATCTTGAGCCGGATTGCCTCCCAGACGATGGTCCCTCCGTCCCAACTGCTGCTGGCCGGGATGGTCGGTGCACTCGATACACCGGCCTGGGATGAGTATCTCCGGGTTATTGCTCGCCGTAAGGAAGATCAATCGCCAAGTTCAATCCAATCTGTCAAAGAGGCGCGGGCAGAATTGCAATATCCCCAGGTTTGTGATGATCAGCAGGTCATCAAAGCCATGAACAATCTCTTCGGTAAATTATTGGCTGAACTGCCTTATCTTATGCTTGTCATTGAAAGCTACATTGTTGGCGTAGAAACCCGGAACCGTAAAAAATAACTTGATCTGAGCCGGGATTGGACTATCCAGGTCCAGACATTGGACAATTGTTTGCATCACTTTTAAAATTAGGCTGGGCTGCTTTTGCGGCTCCTTCATAATGGGTCCTATCACATCCAAATTTAAAAGCTGGAGATAAAATGCCACTTACCAAGCTAGACGAACTCAGTGTAAACTCTATTCGCTTCCTGGCGGTTGACGCCATTCAAAAAGCGAACTCCGGCCATCCTGGTCTGCCGATGGGTACGGCAGTGATGGCCTATACGATCTGGACACGCCATCTTAAGCACAACCCACACGATCCGAGTTGGGCAGACCGCGACCGCTTTATCCTTTCGGCGGGACACGGATCAATGCTGCTTTATGCGCTGCTGCATCTCACCGGCTACGACCTGCCATTAGACGAGTTGAAGCAATTCCGCCAATGGGGCAGCCTGACTCCCGGCCACCCGGAGAGAACGATGACCCCCGGTGTTGAAGTGACAACCGGCCCCCTGGGACAGGGTTTTGCCAATGGTGTTGGGATGGCGATTGCCGAGCGTTTCCTGGCCGAGCGTTTCAATACATCTGACCACACTGTTGTAGATCATCACATCTACGCGATTGTCAGCGATGGTGATCTTGAGGAGGGCGTTGCTTCCGAGGCCGCCTCATACGCTGGGACACAGAAGTTGAGCAAGCTGATCTATCTCTACGACGATAATGGGATCAGCATCGAAGGCGACACCGATGTGACCTTCCGCGAAGATGTTGGTGCGCGTTTCCGCGCCTATGGCTGGCACGTGATCGGCCCGATTGACGGCAACGACATTGACGCCGTAGATGCAGCCATCAACGAGGCAAAGGCCGAAACAGAGCGGCCTACGCTGATTGTTTGCACGACCATAATCGGGTACGGCAGCCCCAACAAAGCCGGGACGCATGGCGTACACGGATCGCCTCTCGGTGCTGACGAAGTCAAGGCGACCAAAGAAAATCTGGGTTGGCCGCTTGAGCCGGACTTCTACATTCCCGGTGAAGCGTTGGAGAATTTCCGCCAGGCTGTTGATCGTGGTGCGGAGTTGATGGGCGAATGGGCCGAGCGGTTTGATGCTTATCGCAGTGCCTACCCCGATCAGGCCGCGGAATTTGAACGCATGATGGCCGGTGATCTACCGGAAGGTTGGGATGCCGGTCTGCCGGTTTTCAAGCCAGAAGATGGTGCCGTTGCTACTCGTTCGGCGGGCGGCAAGGTCATGAATGGCATCTTCGAGAACCT
>JBNKDD010000100.1:0-18270 GCA_050288085.1 Anaerolineae bacterium | reverse complement strand
CGGAACAAATCCAGGCTGATACCATACAGCTGCAAGAGTTAGCTCGCCACAATGCCCGGCTCGCAGAAAAGAACCAGTGGCTGGCTGCCCTGGAAGAACGACATCGTTTGGCGCGAGAATTACACGATGGTGTCAAACAACACCTGTTTGGCGTGAATCTGTCCGCCGCAGCGGCGCTCAATCTGCTGGATACCGATCTGGAAACCGCCAGAGCCAGATTGTTAGAAGCGAAAGAGCACAGCCACCAGGCGCAGGTTGAAATGTATGCATTGCTCAACGAACTGCGACCGGCAGGGCTGGATGAGCGAGGGTTGGTTCCGGCCTTGACGGACTACCTGGGGACGTTTGAAAGGCGGCATGGTATTCAAGTCCATTGGCAAATGGCTGAATCAAGCAAGTATGAACTGCCACCCATCCACGAACAAGCCCTGTTCAGGGTAGTACAGGAAGCTATGACCAATGTTGTGCGTCATGCAGAAGCGACAGAAGTGCATGTTGACTTATATCTCAAAGATAAAACCATCACATTAAGTATTGTCGATAACGGCAAAGGCTTTGATATGGCAAGACTTCAACTCAAAACGACGATGGGAATCCAGGGAATGACCGAACGACTGGCCGAGTTGGGAGGCACGTTGGCGGTTGAGGCTGCTCCGGGTCACGGTACACGTATTCTCGCCAACCTGCCACATACCGATTCACAAAAGGATAATGCTCATGTCTGAACCTATCCGTGTGCTGATTGCCGATGACCATCGAGTGGTCCGCCAGGGGCTGCGTGGTTTTCTGGAAACCTACCCCGATATCCAGATTGTTGGGGAGGCTGAAAATGGACTGCAGGCGGTAGAACTGACGCGTAAACATGTTCCCAATGTGGTCTTAATGGATTTGTTGATGCCCGAAATGGATGGCATACAGGCCATTAACCAGATCATGACCTTCAGCCCAACCACTCGCATTATTGTTCTGACCAGTTACACAGAGGATGAGCACCTCTTCCCGGCGATGCGTGCTGGAGCTTTGGGATATTTGCTCAAGGATATCGAGCCGGAAGAACTTGTTGGCGCTATTCACGCAGCCGTCCGGGGGCAGGCAACACTCCATCCAGATGTTGCAGCCAGATTGGTACGGGATATCGATAAGCAGTCTCAAGAGAACCTGTTATCAGAACTAAGTGAACGGGAATTAGAAGTCCTGCGGCTGATTGCCCGCGGGCTGACCAACAGGGAAATAGCCGACAAACTGGTCATCGCTGAAGGAACGGTCAAGAGTCATGTCAGCAATATACTGTCTAAACTCCACCTTGCTCATCGCACCCAGGCGGCTCTTTACGCCCTAAATCAGAAATTGATATCACTTGACAATCCACAAGAGTGATCGTTGGTTTTGACTCTCCGTGTTGGATGGCGCCATCCGCCGGTATGCGGATCGGCGGGAGATGGTATGATCCAGACTTGACGATGGGGGTATAATACCCGCCTCTAACGGATACATAGAGCCGCGCACGATGTTTCATCGTCTTGATTGCGCGGCGGTTTTTTCTAAGGGGTTTATTCACGTAAAGGTAACCACATGAAAGCTGATCCTCAACGGGTGTTATTTCTGCTTGGACTCGGTACGGCGGTGTCTCTATTAGGTGATGCCACCCTGTACACTGTCCTCCCTGACCCGGAGATAGCCAGCCAGGTTGGCGTGTCGCTGGCAATGGTCGGCATATTGTTGGGAGTTAACCGGGCCGTCCGTCTGGTTCTCAACGGGCCGGTTGGCCTGCTCTATGACCGCATGCCCCGGCGCGGACTGCTGGTTACCTCGCTGTTCCTCGGCACCCTATCCAGCGTGATCTACGCGATTGGTTCCGGGTTCTGGCCCCTGTTCGTTGGTCGGGTGCTGTGGGGATTGGCCTGGTCGCTGCTCTGGGTGGGCGGAAACACCGTGATCCTCGACATCTCCACCGATGAGAACCGGGGACGCTTCAGCGGCCAATACCAGATGTGGTTTTTCCTGGGGGTAGCCTCCTCGTCATTCCTGGGCGGACTGCTCACCGACCGGCTTGGATTTCACGGTGGGCTGTGGGTTAGCGCTGGCCTGATCGGGGTAGCGGCGCTGATCTGGTTGTTCTTTCTCCCGGAGACACGTCCGGCAGATTTCCCCATCGATAAACAATCCGACCCAGATCGCTCGGCCCAACCTTTCCCCTGGGTGGTGGTGATCTGGGCTGCGCTGCCGTTTTTTGCGATGCGCTTTGTCTTTGTCGGGGTTGTCGCATCCACCTCGATCCTGTGGCTGTCCGGCTTCTTCGAGGATGGTATTCAGCTTTTCGGCAGCTTCCTACCGATTGCGACCATGACGGGTTCCTATGTCGCGCTTCGAACCCTGCTCAGTATTGCCAGTGCGCCGTTGGCTGGCCGCCTATCCGATAAACTTGGAGGGCGCTGGATGGTGCTGGCGGTTGGCCTATCGCTCGGTGCAGTCGGGGTCTGGATGATGGGCAGCAGCCTGTTTATCCCGGCGCTGATCGGTGCATTTATCGCTGCATTGACCGGCGGCAGCGTCCAATCGCTGGTCCCGGCCATTGCCGGTGATCGGGTCGAACCAGCCCAGCGCGGTCGGGCATTGGGCGTGATCTTCACCATCGGCGACCTGGGCAGCACCCTGGCCCCGTTGTTTGCCTTAAACCTGCTGGATGCAGAATGGATGACACTGAATGGAATCTACCGGAGCTGTGCGATCCTGTTTGCTGCCATTGCCGTGTTCGCCCTGACCCAGATCAGCAAAGAGCCGCGTGTATCCGTTGCCAGCACGTAGGAGCAAGGTATGCCAACCTTGCTCCTACAACAGGGAGTTACTCGTTATGCGCACCGATCCCCACGACCCCCGGCCCGGTATGTACACCCAGGATCGGGGAGATATCACTGGTGATCAACTCGATTGGGGAACATCTCTCCCGGATCCGATCGCAGATCGCCGCCGCGTCGTCGGCTGCCGCGCCGTGCATGACCGCCACACGGATCGGCTTGTCCGGATCGACCCGTTCAAAGGTCGCTTCGACCAGCCGTTGGAGTGACTTATTACGGGTGCGGATCTTCTCGACAGAGTCGATCATCCCGTTCTTGTTATCGAGTTCCAGCAGGGGCTTGAGTTGCAGCGCCGAGCCAAGCAGCTTAGCCGCCCCACCGATCCGCCCGCCCTTGTACAGATAATCCAGGGTATCGACCACAAACAACAAGCTGATATTCTCTCGCACCGCTTCAGCAGCCGCCACGATAGCCTGGGCATCGCCACCGGCATCACGGGCGCGGACGGCGGCCATCACCTCAAACCCCAGCCCCACCGATGTAGAGCGCGAATCGACAATATGTATCGGGATATCGACCATGCTGCGGGCGGTGCAGACCGAATCATAGGTACCGCTCAGGCCATCAGCAATCGTGATGACGACCGCTTCCTTCGCCCCTGACTCTTTTATGGCCTGCACAAAATCTGCCGGGGTAGGTTGGGATGTTTTCGGATGGATCGGATCTTTGGGCAGACGAGAATAAAAGGTCGGTTTGTCGATGTCAACCCCATCCTTTAATGATTCCTCACCCCAGATCACGTATAGGGGCACGGTTAGAATGCCATGCTTTTTGAGTGTTTCGGCGGCTAGGTCGGCGGTGCTGTCGGTGATGATGGTGATCGCTTGATCGCTCATGGAAGGCTCCCTCATAATATTGTGGGGGTGAGACTTTTTTCCACCCCTCTTTGAATTCCGCTGTCGAAGGTAATAACACACGAGGGTGGTAATAGTTTTAAAGGAAACCAAAAGGAAGCCACCTGTGGAGATGACTTCCTTATTGATGCTTTATTGATATGCTTTCAATTATGTGACCAATCGCCAAACCACTCTGGCCTATCATCATCGATCAGTAATCTCGAACTCGATCCATCCACCGCCGCGATGTAGATATCCCGGTCATCGTTCTCCGTTACATGATTGTAGAGTAACGCCTGCGAATCAGGTGACCAGGATATATCACCCTCAGACCCCGGCAGGTCGCTGATCTGAATCGGATCGCCGCCCTCCGCCGAGATGACCCATACATTTTCTTGATACGTAAACCCGATCCACTTCCCATCCGGCGACCAGACCGGTGCCTCACTCAAGAAGGGATCAAAGGCATAGAGCAGTTCCTCGTCGCTGCCATCGGGCGCAATGACGTATAAACCGCCGGGGCCGCCTTCGGATTCTTCCATGAAGCTCCACCGGTAGAAGGCGATCTGGCTGCTGTCCGGTGACCAGGCCGGTTTAACATCTTCCCACATAGGCTGGTTGGTCACATTTTGCGGATCGGAGCCATCGGGCTTCATGATCCAGATATCATCAAGACTTTTTCCGCTGCCATCGTTTAACCGGTCAGAGGTGAAGGCAATCCACTCCCCATCCGGTGACCAATCTGGCCAGTGATCCCAGCCCCAATAACTGCGGGTCAGATTAAGAACCTGCCCGGTTTGAACATCAACCCGGTATACATCGGTTTCAGCGCCCGGCTGAGATCCCCCGTAGATCAGGTATTGACTGTCCGGTGACCAGGACAACGTCGTCTCAATATTGATTCCACCGGTTGTCACCTGCCGGGCCGGTTCACCCTTGGCTGCTTCCGCCAGCCACACATCGAGCTGCTGAGTGTTCAGGTCAATCCCCACAAAGGCGATCTGTTCCCCATCCGGTGCCCAAACCGGCCCTAAGAAAATGCCCGGATCGGTAACAACCTGCACCTCATATTCCCCATCGGGACTGATGACATAAACATACACCCCGGCCCCGATATCCCGGTTGAAGGTGATCAGTCCAGGTGCATCCACCCCCACCGGGGTCGGCGTGGGCGTTTCCGTCGGGGTCGGAGTCGGCGTGGCGGTGGGAGTTGAAGTCGAAGTGGGCGTCAACGTGGGCGTCAACGTGGGAGTGGGCGTTTCCGTCCAGGAGGCAGCGATCTGTGTCTCTGCACCAGCCGTCTGTGATGCGATCTCCTCGGCGGATGGCCCACAAGCAGCCAATACGAACAGGGTGAGCAGCCAAATCAAACGGTGTTTCATAATGATTCTCCCGGCTTGTCAAGCAGATCAAACTGTTCTCATTGTAGCATATGGTGACCAGAGCGGTCGCTTGCCAGAACTTTTGCCTGCCCTATTCGTTATAAGCCCCAAGCCCGACTACCCCCGGCCCGGTGTGCACGCCCAGGATCGGGGAGATGTTAGTAACGACCAGTTCAATCGGTGAGCATCTCGCCCGGATTTGCTCACAGACCGGTTCTTCATCTTCATAGTTGCCACCCAGCATCACCCCAATCCGAACCGGCTTATTCGGGTCGACATTCTCAAAGGTCGCATCGAGTAACCGTTGGATCGCTTTGCTGCGGGTGCGGATGCGCTCAACGGCGTCGATCTTCCCGGTTTGGGGATCAAGTTGCAGCAGGGGCTTGAGTTGCAGCGCCGAGCCGACCAGTCGAGACGCCCCACCGATCCGTCCACCCTTGTGCAGATATTCCAGGGTATCGACCGCGAACAACACGCTCAGACTTTGCCGGACCTTTTCCGCCGCCGCAATAATATCCTGTACATCGCCCCCCGCTTTACGCGCCCGGATAGCAGCTTTGACCTCAAACCCCAGCCCCACTGAGGTAGAGTGCGAGTCGACGACGTACACCGGGATATCGACCATCTCGCGGGCGGTGCAGGCTGAATCATAGGTTCCACTCAAACCACCGGCAATGGTGAAGATAATGGCTTCTTTTGCCCCTGATTCTTTAATAGCTGCTGCAAAATCCGCCGGGGTGGGTTGGGATGTTTTCGGATGGACCGGGTCTTTAGGTAAGCGGGTATAAAAGGCTGACTTGCTGATGTCCACCCCATCCTTGAGGGATTCCTCCCCCCAGTTGACGTATAGCGGCACAGTCGGAATACTGTGCTTTTCAAGCAGTTCGGCTGGCAGATCAGCTGTACTGTCGGTAATGATTGCGATTGGTTGGCTGCTCATGAGGACTCCCCTTATGTTATTGGGACGAAGCTTCAATTCTCATCTCACCTGCCCCACTTTAGTCAAATTTGCCACCGGTGATAATAACACAAGAGGGAGCAAATAGTTCTAAAATCAGCAGGGTAAATCTTGATCCTGAATCATACACCCTGACCGGTGCAGCTCTAATTTGCGCAGACCTCTGGCGTTAGCTATGATGTATCTGACCGGTTACACATTATATGAATTATTAAAACTCGGCCATATCGGTGTGTTGGGCCGTAAATAATATGACTCTACATAATAGCGCAAGATATCTTGGTTTAGAGGAAGAGAAAAACATGACCGGGCAAAGAAGGGTTTTTTTCCTGATCATGATCATGGTTGCTGTTGCTGTCATTGTCTCCGGGACCACTCTGGCTATACTCTATAACACCTCACTAAACCAGCAGCGTGACCGTCTGACTGAAATGGCCCAAAGCCAGGCTCGATTGATCGAATCGATGGAGCGGTATCATCTCCAATATACCAATTCAGGGCCAGAGGCTTTTGAATTGACTCTTAACGAATTGCGAGAAGCCCATGAGCACTTCAGGGGATTTGGAGAAACCGGCGAGTTTACCCTGGCCCAATGGGAAGATAGTCAGATCGTCTTCTTACTGAGTCACCGGCACTATGACCTGGATAACCCCGAACCTGTCCCTCATGATTCGGAATTGGCCGAACCGATGCGGCAGGCACTTTTAGGCCGATCAGGGACTATCATTGCGCTGGATTATCGCGGCGAGAAGGTGTTGGCCGCCCATGAACCCGTTGAAGGGCTGGGGCTTGGCATTGTTGCCAAAATTGATATGAAGGAAATTCAAGCACCATTCATCAGGGCCGGGCTAATTACCGGGCTGACCGGTGCAGTGATCATCCTGCTGGGGGCAGTACTGTTTATCCAGGTAACCAATCCCCTGCTGGCGAGCCTGGAACAAAACGAAGTCAAATACCGCACCCTGTTTGAATACGCTTACGACGCCATTTTCGTTGTCGATCCGGTTACGCTGCGCTTCCTGGAAGTCAATCAAAAAGCTGCCGAAAACCTGGGCTATTCCCGCCAGGAATTGCTCCATTTAGGACTCCAGGATATCTACTCAAAGGAAGACACCGAACGAAATCAGGCTCTCTTAAAGGAATTGCTGGCAGAAGATAGCCTTACCTTCGAGCATACCCAACGCCGCAAAGATGGCTCCCTCCTCCCGGTTGAAGTTTGCAGCCGGATCGTTGAGTATAGCGGCCAGCTGGTGATCCAGAGCCAGGTGCGTGATATCACCCAACGTAAGCAGGCCGAAGCTGAAATCCAGCGGCTCAATCAAGGGCTGGAGCAGCGGGTAGCCGAGCGGACGGCAGACCTGAAAGCCGCCAACGAGGAACTCCGGTCACTCAGCCAGGTCAAAGCTGAGTTCGTGTCAAACATCTCTCACGAACTGCGCACCCCGCTCACCACCATCAAGCTTTACCTTGAACTGCTTGAACGCAGTGAAGGAAAGCAAGAACATCATATGGAGACGCTTAAACGGGAAACAAGGCGGCTCGAAACCATTGTTGAAAATCTACTTTATGTCTCGCGGCTGGATCAGGAAAAAACACCCCTACGGCTCAGGCCGGAAAACATCAACGAACTGGTATCATCTTATGTGATGGACCGGATGCCATTGGCCCGATCCAAAAACCTGAATCTGAGCTTAGAGCTGATGCCGGACCTGCCACCGGTACAACTTGATAAAGAGCAGCTTGGGCAGGTGATCGGCGCCTTATTGACCAACGCCATCAACTATACCCCCGCCGAAAACCGGATTTCGGTGCTCACCCATACCGCCGAATTCCAGGGAAAGAAGTGGGCCGGATTTAGTGTCAACAATATCGGGACCGGGATACCCTCTGAAGAACAGGCCAAGATATTTACCCGGTTTTACCGGGGGCAGGCAGGTCAGGAATCCGGGCTGCCGGGTACTGGATTGGGACTGGCTATTGCCAAAGAGATCGTAGAGCGTCACCAGGGCGTGATCACCGTCGAAAGTGGGACGACGGTCGATCAAGGCACAACTTTCTACGTCTGGCTGCGCTTAACAGATGAAACGGTTACCGAGTTTTCGGGTAACGGCCAGCTATATTGACCTGCTGGCCTGATGACAACCGGCTCCATCAACCATGACAAAATCCACTGGCATCTAGATCAAATCTTATAATACGATTAATTAAGTTAGGCCAATAGATCTTGAATTACATGGCCCAACTATATAGGAAATAGCATAGTTATTTCCACTATCAGTTAGCGATCCTTCGGGATCGTTTTCGCACTACCGCATTCTCGCCAGGAGCGCGGCGAGACACTACCAGATTGGTTGTTTTCGTTAAATGAGTTGAAGGAGAGTTCCGTGGCAAAAGGAACCATTGTCATCGATCAAGATCGGTGCAAGGGCTGCGGTTTGTGTCCGACCGTCTGTCCCCAAGAAGTGATCGTGATGGAGCAGGGCAAACTAAACGCTAAAGGCTATCGTCCGGCACTGCTGGCTGACCCTGATGGAGATTGTACCGGCTGCGCGATCTGTGCGGTAATCTGCCCGGACGTATGCATCACGGTCTACCGCGAAACACGCACGGTCAAGCCAACCCCATCAGGAGCATAATTACACATGGCAAAGGAAATGCTGAAGGGGAATATCGCCATCGCTGAAGCAGCGGTGCGGGCCGGATTAGAAGGTTATTTCGGCTATCCAATCACTCCCCAAACTGAACTACTCGAACACCTCGCCCGTCGCATGGTCGAACTTGACCGGGCCTTTCTTCAGGCAGAAAGTGAAGTGGCGGCTATCAACATGCTCTACGGGGCTGCATCGACCGGCGCGCGGGTGATGACCTCGTCATCCAGCCCTGGAATCAGCCTGATGCAAGAAGGTTTGTCTTACATTGCCGGATCGTATATCCCCTGCGTGCTGGTAGACATTATGCGCGGTGGGCCGGGCCTGGGTAATATCCTTCCTTCGCAGGGGGATTATTTCCAGATCACCCGCTCGGCAGGTCACGGTGATTATCGCCCAATTGTGCTGGCTCCGGCCTCCGTTCAAGAAGCCATTGACTTCATGGTGCTGGCTTTCGATTTAGCCGAGAAGTACCGCCACCTGGTGATCGTCGCCGCCGACGGCCAGATCGGGCAGATGATGGAACCCGCCGAACTCCCGCCAATGCGCGAGGTCCGCAAAGAGCGCCCCGACTGGGCCCTGACCGGTGCAAAAGACCGCGAGAAGCGGGTAGTCTCCTCGATCTACCTGGTTGGTGAAGAGATGGAAGCCTACAACATCCAGGTTCAGGAACGGTTGAAAATCATCAAGCAGGCCGAACAGCGTTGGGTAGAACATTACACCGACGACGCCCGGCTGTTGATCGTCAGCTATGGCACAGCGGGCCGGATCGCTTACACCGCCATCGAAGCCGCCCGCGCCAAAGGGCTCAAGGTCGGCTTGCTGCGCCCACAAACCCTGTGGCCCTTCCCGGAGATGCGAATCTCTGAACTGGCCGATCAACTGGATTCCTGTCTGGTGATCGAGATGAACGCCGGGCAGATGCTCGAAGATGTCAAGCTGTCTGTTGGCGGGCAAATTCCGGTTGGGTTTTACGGGCGGATGGGTGGTGTCGTCCCCATGCCCGACGAACTGCTGACCGCCATCGAACAAGAGTATGAACGGCTTTCCGTCCGCACCTGATTTAGGAGGAACAAACAAATGACAACACCGATCAGTCCGAACGGAATGACCGCGGTTTACGAATACCCACTGGCGTTGACCGAGGTGCATACCCATTACTGCCCTGGCTGCACACATGGAGTCGCCCATCGAATCCTGGCTGAAGCGCTCGACGAGTTAGAACTTAGGGAGCGAACTATTCTAGTTGCCTCGGTAGGATGCTCGGTCTTTTCCTATCATTATTTCAACACCGACGCTTGCGAAGCGGCTCACGGGCGTGCCCCGGCGATGGCAACCGGGATCAAGCGTCTCCAGCCGGATAATATCGTTATCACCTACCAGGGTGACGGAGACTTTGTCTCCATCGGCATGGCCGAGGCGATTCATGCAGCCGGGCGCGGCGAGAACATCACCACCATTTTTATCAACAACGCGATCTACGGCATGACCGGCGGCCAGATGGCCCCGACCTCGCTCCCCGGACAGAAGACCAGGTCCTCACCTTTTGGCCGCAACACCAAGATCGCCGGGCTGCCGATCCGCATGTCCGAAATCCTGGCCCAGGTTGACGGATCAGCTTACATCACCCGCCAATCTCTGCACGATGTCAAACATATCCGCAAAGCAAAGAAGGCCATCCTGACCGCACTCAAGGCCCAGACCAACGGTCTGGGTTTCAGCATGGTCGAACTGCTCTCAAGCTGCCCAACCAACTGGGGAATCAGTGCCGAAAATGCGCTCAAATGGATAGAAGACGAGATGATCCCCTACTATCCACTGGGCGAGTTCAAAGTCAGCGATGCCGTCAAAGCGCTGGGGAGGTAACCGCCATGCAAGAAGCCTATTTATTTGCCGGTTTTGGCGGCCAGGGCGTGATGTTCGCCGGGCAGCTTTTAGCCTACGCCGCGATGGATGCCGGGTTGGAGGTCACCTGGATACCCTCCTACGGCCCGGAAATGCGAGGCGGAACCGCTCACTGCTTTGTCGTGATCAGTGATCAGCCAATCGGCTCCCCACTGGTCGAACAACCCGACGTCGCATTGATCTTCAACCGCCCGTCGTTTGAAAAATACGAACCCATCGTCAAGAAGGGCGGGCTGCTGGCCGTCAACGCCTCCCTGATCCCGGACCGCACCGAGCGAACCAATATACAGGAGTTAGCGATCCCGGCCTCTCAGTTAGCTGATGAGCTGGGAGCAATGCGGTTGACGAACATGATCATGACAGGCGCGGCCCTGGCTGTTCGCAGCACGATCACCACCGAAAATCTCAAGCAGGCGCTTGATACCCACATCCCGGAGCATCGCCGCGATATGCTGGATATGAACTACAAGGCAATAGACAAAGGTGCCGCCTTCGCCGCCAAATTGATGGTTCACACCTGGGAGGGCTATCTGCACCACGACTGACCGACCGATAGACTTGTCTGGGGCGAGTTAAAGGGGAATTTAATTAACTTGCCCTTTTTCTTTTTTATTCTCTTACCACAGGTTTTTTGAATGCACCTGAATAATTACAAGAAAGCTACAGGGGGTTAACAATAAAGATACAATAACTAACATCTCACGCTTTTTCGAATATAATGAATATAAATCTCTGTTATATGTCATAAAAGAGTCCTCTGTCAGTCATTTGGAGTAGCTATATCATGCGTTTACTAACTTGCGAACCAGGGACAGAAGTTGCTGGAGAGGTTTTACAATCTCTAATCCACAATTTGCTCTCTTATAACACCCGCCCATTGATTGAGAAATATGGCCTGGGTGATGTCAAGGAGGGCGAATGGTACTCGCTTCAAAACTTTTTGTCGCTCATGAACGAAATGGCCCAGGAAAAGTCTCTTGGACTGAATTTCGTGGCGATTGGTATTTCCATTGCAGAGTATGCGATTATGCCACCTGAAATGGAGAATGCTCCCTTTGGCACTTTCATCGAAGTGTGGCCGGAGCACTATCAGGTAAATCATCGCAACGGCGACATCGGACAGAAGATCGTGGAGAAGATCAGCGATTCTCATTACAAAATTACCCTTGATCGCTGCGTCTACTTTGATGACATGGAATATGGTGTCCTTTACGGATTTGCTAGAAGATTCTTGCCATCAGGCACACATTTTATGGTCAGATACGATGAGGAAAACCAGAACATGGATCAGGGTGGTGATAAAACGATCCTCCATATCACGTGGGAGTAGTAGTGGTAATACAGTAGAGTGACGAAGAAGCGGCAGCCTGGATTGAATACCGGCTGCTGATCGCCACCTTCCGTTAACAAGCAGCGAGTCATCCGAACTTCTGGAACGACTCGCTTTTGCTTTCCTCCAAAATAGAAAGCAGCTAAACTTCTGCTTATGTTTGCAATCATGTAAACGGTCTACCCTGGGGGAGCAATCAGTGTCAAAAGAGGAACGAAAATCACTGTTCGTCATCATTACAATAACTTTGTTTGTGATTGCCTTTATAGTGCTTTGGCGTGTATACATAGTGCCAATGATGGAAGAAGTAATGGAAGAAGTAATGAGCGACCCAGACTATATGCGCAACCCACGTGTTCAAGAGGCTTTATCCGAACCGGCTGTATTGGCAGGTTTGTATGCACTCGATGGGCAAACCGGGCAGGTTCAATGGACGGCCCAACTTAAGGGAATCAGTTTCGGCGATCCGGCAGTCGCAGGTGACCGGGTATTTATGAATATCCATACCAGTAATAGTGCAGGCCCAGCCGATACGGTTTTATCAACATCGGATACTGTTGCTATTGACACGAAAACCGGTCGTGAAGTGTGGCATATCGCTAATGGCGAGTCTCACGTCCTCAGGTTAGTTGTCAGATATCCACCCATTGCGACATCTGATATCATGATTGACGATACCCTTGGCCCTCAGTTGGATGTGTATGAAGCAGACACTGGTGAACTACTCTATCAGATTGAGGATGTTGTCAATTGGAGCCGCAATCCAGACGATGTTCTGCCGGTCGCACTGACCGAAGACCGGTTGATTGTCCGCCGCGAACCTACGAACGGCAGAGAAATAACAGATGCTGTCCAGGCTTACGACCTGCACAGCGGCGATTTGCTGTGGTCTACAAATTACGAACCCTACCCTGAAGAACAAGATAATGACGCCGTACATCTGAGCCCCATCCTGGCCGACAACCAGCGTGTGTTTCTGGAAGTAGTCGATCAATTTCAGGCATTTGATATCGACTCTGGTGACTTCTTATTCGCTCTCGACCAGACTTGCACACAGGCAAAAATCCAGGGATCGATCCTTTACTGTGTTAATGGTGATCTCAAAGCCTTCGATGCAGCAACCGGGGAATTGCAATGGTCTTTCTACCCGGATGATCTGGCTCTCTATCTTCAGGAAGTTGAAGCAGTTGAAGACACCATCTATGTGACCACTACCCAGGCAAAGCGCCGTCAGTTCCTCATCGCCGTCAACCCTGCCGACGGCAGCGAGCGTTGGCGAGTGCGGGTATGGGATAGCGCCCTATCAGCAGATGAAGAAACGGTATTTGCCATCCAGGTCATCAAGCGCCAAAAAGCGCTGGTTGCCCTGTCAGCCACCGATGGCACACAGCTCTGGCAGTTTCCACTTTACAGCGATGATCGCCATATACCGGTCAGCGATGGTGAAAAGGTCTATATTGTTGACATAGCAAATCGATAGCAAAGTTGGCTGGCCTCCCGGCTTAACCCCTCCGATTCACTGATTCTAGACATGAGCCATAAAAATTCATGATATTCGCGAAATCAGTGGACTCTTTTCCCAAACCAAAACACCCCGGAGGAGGATATATCCGGGGTGTTCGGAGGCAAAAAAGGCGAGGAACTATGCCAGTTGAGCCTCAAATTGCTCCATGGCTTTCATTGCCGCGCACGAATACACAACGGCAGGGCCACCCCCCATCAAGATCGCCACGCCCAGTGCGTCTACGATCTCCTCGCGGGTGGCTCCGGCCTTCATCGCATCATGAACATGGAAGGCGATACAGCCATCACACCGGACGGCAACGGCGATTGACAGGGCGATCAGCTCTTTTGTCTTGACATCGAGCACACCATCACTGCCACCGGCTTTGTGAAGAGCGGAAAATGCAGACATGATCTCCGGGGCATCTTTGCCCAGGCCGCCCATTCCATCGCACAGATCTTTGTAAAACTCAGGATAGCTTCCGTTACTAGACATTATTGTGTCTCCATAGCTTATGTTTGGTTCAGTACAGCAATTAAATCTGTATCCTGTCCTGAGTATAGGCTTTGCAAACCTCCTGTGCAGTAGGGAATGTCACGAGGTTTTGTGACAAATTTCACAATATGGTCGTTTAACTTTAAGCTATAATGACGGCGGCAACTGCGCCCTTCTTTAGCAGTGCCGCTTCACGGAGCCATGAAGTTTATTCGTGAACTGTGCTCTTCTTAATTTACAAAAATTCGAGTAATTCGTGAAATTAGTGGACTCTCTCCGAGAATGAGAAAGCTCCTTATTTTGGCCAATTACTCGTCAGCGGCAGTTGCTTTGTAGCTTGATACTCTTCCCACATCATCCGATAGGCCAGATCAATCAAGCTCTCAATTGCTGCAAATTGCCGCTTGCACAATCCGACAGGCTTCTGATTAAAACCGGTTGGTCGGCACCCTTCGTCGAATCCGTCCGGCAGATATACCTGATCTCTCACCTCTAATGGCATGACTCTATCGCGAACGATACAACGCTGATAGGCCATGAAGTTCACAGCGTCTGTGTAATTTTGACTGTCAAACAATTGATTCGGTCTTTGATCTTTCTGCTTGTCGATCGTTCCAAAACCCACCGCCCGCCCCAATCCATACACTCGGTTAAGCTCCCACCCCAACCGGTCGAGACATGCCCCCCCGTTGACGTAGAAGGAATAGAGATGCTTATTCAGCTCAGCCAGATGTGCTTTGAGTTTTTTGCCCGCATTGGGTTCGCGGAATTGTGGCATCTTGAATCCTGCGCCTGATAACGGCGTGGTCTTATGAAGCTTGTTAAACCAACTGGCATCGGTTGACAATGGAGGAGCCTGCAGCCCCATTTGCTCGGCAAAGTGATTGGCCTGCCGCACAGCTTTACCGATATCATTAAGCGCATCATGTGTCGCTATCAGCCGGATGCTCATTGGGTTTTCGTGATCAGAGTCAATTGCAAAGGCCGGATATCTGCGCAGCTCACTGCAAAGCACTTCTTGATTTTTTAGCTTCCCTGAATAAAACATGGTTGTATTTTTCCCCGCTCGAGTTAACCATCATAACCTTATCATACCTGAATCCCCCCATGTGCGCAGACGGCTGTCAGCAATGGTAGCGGGATGTCAGCTAATTGTCGGGTTGTGGTCATCTCTCGGTCCCAGAATGGGGTATAGTAGCCTTGGCATTTGTTTTTTAGGGCAGATAAGGAAATTTGTAATGTCAAACCATCGGGGGGACTTTCACTTATTCGTACTGGAGCGTGATGTTTACGCACGTCAGGCTATTGTTAGTTATTTGAGTTGGGATCGCCGTACCCGTGTAATCGGAAAGGCTGGAAGCTTCTCGGAGATGAAGGCTGTGTTGGAGGCTGATCCGGTGCGCCTGGATGGAATCATCCTTGATACCGCCCTCGCGCCGAATGCCCCAGCGCTGTCCATGTTGATCACTTCAATCCGCAGCCATGTGCCAGAGGCTGATGTGATCTGCCTGGGGCATGGCCCTGACCGCGATCTGGTGCGGGCCGCGAAGGATGCCGGGGCCGTTGCTTACCTCGACCGTGATGAGGTCGATCTTGGTATAGCTTCGGCGGTGTGGCTGGCCTTTCACCTCCCTGAATTTATCGTCACCCACGGTGTGGCGGCTCTGTTAGATAGCGATCATAAGGTTTTACCCGAACGGCGGAGTTATCCCCGGCTCACCCAGCGCGTTGAACAGGCCCTGCTGCTGTGTGTGATCGAGGGGTTGCCTGCTGAACTGGCCGCCGAAGAAATGGGAGTCAGCACCAGCACGGTGCGCAGCTATATTAAAGAGGGGTATCGTGTCATGGAGGCGGCTGACGCCACCGTTTACCCGCCGACCATGTCTCCTGCCGAGCGTGCCTTCTTACGCTATAGCTCTCTGGAGGACGGGCATTTTAACTTCATCCCGGCAGCCTGAATGGTAATATCGTACTCGTAGGGGGCGCGGCATTGCTGCGCCCCAATCGCTATAACGTCTCCATCTCGGCTTCAACCAGTGCATCGTACCGGGCAATCAACTCCCGGTAAATCTCACCGGGCTTCCCTCCGTTGATCATCACCTCGCCAACCTTCACCACCGGCATGATCCGCCGCGAAGCACTTGATATCATCGCCTCATCAACCCGTGTCAGATCGTTAACGTGAATCGGCTCCAGGTTGACCGGTAGGACCTCCGGGGCAACATCCAGTACCATCCCCCGTGCGATCCCTCGCAGCATTTTAGTATCGGGCGTGCGCAGTTTGCCATCCAGCACCGCATAGAAGTTGCTGTTACACCCCTCGCGGATAAACCCCTCATTGTCCACCATCAGGATTTCGTTCATACCCGGCAGCTTTTCGAGTCGACTCCGCTGCTCGATGAAACGTGTATACTTGGCGCGGGCCATCTCCCGCTGCATATTGACCAATCCCACCCAGGCCCCTTTTTCGTATAGTTCTTCATCGGGCGGGTTGAAAGGCTCCAGGATAATCACGGCAGTATCCGGGGCATCACTCAGCAGCGATAACCGCAGGCGAGGCGACTCGATCCCGCTGGCTTCGACGGCATGCCGGAGCACCCCCCGCAGCCACTTATCCGAGATAGGGTAGGGCTGGTTGAGCAGCTCAGCCGAACGTCGCAGCCGCCGGAATTGGTGTTCTAGCCGCACCACTCGCGCCCCTGGATAAACCCGGAACACCGTGTAAATACCATGCCCGGTTTGCAGCGTAGCCTCATCGAAGTTTTCAGCCTGGATATCAAGTTGTTCGAAATGGTCGCCTTGAGCGCGGTAGGTGATGATTGATCCCATATTTTTTATCCTTCTCCTTGTCCAGGCTATATGATAGCGCTCGCCTGCTGAATCGCCACAAACGGTAGAGGGGGTTCATCCATCACAGCTATCAAATGACATCTATCACCTTGTTGATCACTGGGGGTTGACATTGATCGGCCTCCATGTTACGCTTTGTTTCGATTGTGATTTTTTACACAATCAAACAAAAACGCTGTGGCGGTCAATATTGACACTGGGGATATTCTTTTAGGCGAATATTCGCCCATACGGAATAGCGGTTAATAATTCGATTGACCACAGATAACATCCAGACACAGGAGAGAATATTATGACACTGTTAGAGATACCGAACATTGAAGACCTTTATGCTCAGGGTGATGTAGAGGCATTGGCTGAGGCGCTGACCTACCAGGAATCGCACAATGTGCGTTGGGCGGCTGCCCGTGCATTGGGTGAGCTTGATCGCCCGGAAGTCGCCGGTGCGCTGATCGACACCCTGCAAGATGAAAATGATTTTGTCCGCCGTGCTGCCGCCGAGGCGCTGGGCGCAATCGGCGTGTCCAATGCCGTTGCCCCGCTCATCGACCGTTTTGCCGATCCCAGTGAGTATGTCCGCCGCGCCGTCGTTGAGGCCCTGGATGCCATTGGCGATCCCGCTGGCGTTAAGGCGCTGGTTGACATGTTCAACGACCCGTATGAAGTTGTACGTCAATCGGTTGTTGCTGCGATGGGCCATCATGGGGATGCCTACATGATCGCCATGCTGATCTCAGCGCTGGCCGACGAGAAGATGCCGGTGCGGAAGGCGGCGGCTGTGGCCCTCGCCGAGATTGGGCAGGCTACTGTTCCTTCCCTGATTGAAACCCTGAGCGATGCTGATTGGGTGGTGCGTCAGGGAGCCGCCTGGGCACTCGGTTTGATTGGTGATCAACAGGCCAGTTCTGCACTGATCCAACGCCTTAACGACCCGGAGCCGGTGGTTCGGGAGATTGCCGCGCGCGCCCTGGGCATGATCGGTGATCCGCAGGCGCAGACTGCCCTCAAGCGCTTGGCACAGAACGACCCTTATCGCAGTGTCCGCAAGGCCGCATCAAGCGCTAAGAAACAGCTCTAAATTTCCATTCGTAAATCTTCCGCGAGTATTTGAAAGGGCGAGGCATTGCTTCGCCCTTTTGTTTTGGCTCTTATTGGCTTCTTTGTAAAGTAGGGGAGCCGTGAAGTTTGTTCGCGGCGGCTTACTGGTTTCACTGGTTCTAGACATGAGCCTTTGTGTTAGGTGACATTATGGTTACACAACGATGCCGGAAGTGTAACCTTGATGCTGCTGTTGTACACAATCTTATAAAGAACGCCTGACAAACCTCCCTATATCTACCGTTTCACTTAAAACTACAGTAAAATATTTATGGTCTTTATTGTTCGACAAGGACTTTTCAAAGTTTTACACCAATGCCAAAAAGGACCTACTTAATAAATGATGCTGGCTAGTTCCACCCCGTTCGTGACAACATTGGGCTTAGGTGGCCCTCCTGATGAATTTGAT
>JBNKDD010000099.1:0-18344 GCA_050288085.1 Anaerolineae bacterium | reverse complement strand
GGGCGACTGGCCAGTCGCCCCTACAGTGATTTATGGATAGGTTCTAACGTTGAAGTTGGGTAGTGTACCTGTATTCTACCAAATAGGCACGGTTCTCTTCCAAGAACCCTGAGAAAAAGAGGAAGGGCAATTGTTTTGTGCTTGTTTTTCTTAAGCCGCCACGAATAAACTTCGTGGCTCCAAGTTCATTTTTGCCGCGAAGTTTATGACGACCTTTAGTCGTTCCGGCAGGTTTGAAGCGATTGCCCTTGGAGAAAAGAGTAGGGGCGAAGCAATGCTTCACCCCTACGACTATCAGACTAGATTAATTCAACGACAAATGTTTAGGCCCATCCACGCAGCCGAACGGCTTCTGCTACCCGGTCTACGGCAACAATGTAGGCCGCAACCCGATTGTTGACGTTGAATCGTTGGGCGGCATCGTGAACCGCATGGAAGGCTGTCGTCATTTTTTCATCGAGACGTTCGTGGACAATATCAAGTTTCCAATAATAGTCATAAGCATTTTGCACCATTTCAAAGTATGAAACGGTTACACCACCGGCATTGCATAGGAAGTCGGGGATGACATATACCCCATTCTGGTAAAGGATGTCATCTGCTTCTAAGGTGGTGGGACCATTCGCCAGTTCAGCGCTGATCTTTGCTTTGACGTTCCCGGCGTTTCCACTCTTGATGACATTCTCAAGCGCCGCCGGAACAAGGATATCGACATCCAATTCGAGCAAATCTTCGTTGCTGATGGGTTCAGTATCGGGGAAGCCAGCCACCGAGCCAGTCTGCTTTTTGTATTTAACCAGCTCAGCAGGGTCGAGGCCATCGGCGTTGAATACCCCGCCCCGTGAGTCAGATACTGCCACTACTTTGAGGCCAAGCAGCTCCTCGCCTAAGGTAGCAGCGTACTGCCCGGCGTTACCGAAGCCCTGGATGGCTACGGTTGCGCCGTGTGTCTCCAACCCTATTGCCTTCGCCGCTTCCCGAATGGTATACATCCCACCGCGGGCCGTCGCATCGCCACGTCCCAGTGAGCCACCCAGGGCAATTGGCTTGCCGGTGATCACGCCAAACTCATTTTGACCCTTAAGGAAAGCATATTCATCTGCCATCCAAGCCATGATCTGAGGATCGGTGTAGACATCTGGTGCAGGCACATCCATCTCTGGTCCGATGATGCGCCCAACCTGGCGGACATAGGCCCGGCTCAAACGTTCCAGCTCGGCGGTTGACAGCTCCTTTGGATTACAGATCACGCCACCCTTAGCACCACCCAGTGGAATCTCCACAACAGCACACTTCCAGGTCATCCAGGCGGCCAAAGCCCTGACGGTATCAACCGTCTCGCCAGGGTGAAAACGGATACCGCCCTTCGTCGGTCCGCGGGCATCGTTGTATTGAACGCGGAAACCACTAAATACCTGAGTGGTGCCATCATCCATCCTGACCGGCAGTGTAACATGCAGTTCGCGGATAGGCTGGCGAAGCAATGCATGAACTGCGGGTTCAAGTCCCAGGAATTCAGCGGCTTGATCGAGTTGAGCCTGTGCAATAGCAAATGGATTGAGTTCCTCTACGGTCGAGTCCTGCATAGAAACTACTCCCTTGTGTATTGAGAACAGAACGATATAACTTCAGTATATACCCGTTTTCGCGCCGTGATGGTTAGAAAAAAACCCCAATTCGTTAGAGAATTGGGGTTGATGGGTTATCCAGTAGAAGGAAAGTTTAGGGGAACAATCCGCGGGTCAGCATGGTCTCAGCAACCCGGCTGACGGCGACCATGAAAGCCGCTCCGCGCAGACTGATTTTATGATCCTGTGATACCCGCCATACCGCCTCAAACGAATCACGCATGATGTTGTACAGACGAGCTTCTACTTCGTCCAATGTCCAGTGATAGAACTGCAAGCCCTGGACCCATTCGAAATAGGAAACGGTAACACCACCGGCATTGGCGAGGATATCGGGGATCGCCTGGATGCCGCGCTCGGTCAGGATTTCGTGCCCTTCGAGCGTGGTGGGGCCGTTCGCGCCTTCGGCGATCAGCTTTGCCCGGATTTCGTGGGCGTTTTGTGCGGTGATCTGCCCTTCGATGGCGCACGGGGCCAGCACATCTACATCCAGCGTCAGCAGTTCTTCATTGCCGATCGCTTCGACATCGGTCTTACCGTCGCCGTATCCCTGGAGCAAGCCGCCGTTAGCCTTGGCATACTGGCTCACTTCGAAGGGATCAAGGCCCTTGGGGTTATACCAGGCTCCGGTCACATCACTGACGGCTACAACCTTAGCGCCGTAGTCCCGGTTCATGATTTCCGCATAGTACCGCCCGACCTTGCCATAACCCTGAATGGCGATTGAGGTAGCATCGGGAGGAATGCCCATCTTTT
Organism: Anaerolineae bacterium; assembly: GCA_050288085.1. Classification (GTDB taxonomy): domain Bacteria; phylum Chloroflexota; class Anaerolineae; order Aggregatilineales; family UBA3940; genus JBNKDD01. The sequence goes on along the minus strand of JBNKDD010000099.1, from coordinate 15,960 downwards.
CCAGGGCAAAGCCGGTGACTAAAGCCAGACCTCGGCTGGTGGCCTCGGCCCGTCCCAGCGATCCGCCCAGGTCGATGGGCTTACCGGTCACGACTGCCGGATCGGAATGGCCGGTAAACATGGTGATGGTGTCATTAAACCAGGCCATCACCTGCGCATCAGTATCTACGTCAGGGGCGGGCACATCACGCCGGGAACCGACGATCGGGAGGATCATCGCGGCGTAACGGCGGGTCATGCGCTCCATTTCACCCGGTGACAGGGAACGGGCATCCACTTCGATCCCGCCTTTGGCCCCACCGAAGGGCAGCCCGGCGACGCTGCATTTCCAGGTCATCAGGGTGGCGAGGGCCTGTACCTCTTCCATCGTGACGCCAGAGTGATAACGGATGCCGCCTTTGGCCGGGCCGCGAGCAGTCGAATGCTGCACCCGGTAGCCCTTAAACACCCGTATCTGGCCGTCGTCCATCTTGATCGGTACGGCAACCTCTAACTTGCGCTCCGGCGTGCGGAGCCAGGCGAGCATCGCATCATCGTAACCCAGCCGGTCGACAGCCCGTTTTAATTGGACATCAGCCATGACCAGCATTGGATCACGATAGGTTTGCTGCTCGGTTTCCATTGGTTTATCCATACAAAACTAACTCCTTTGGGAATCAATTATCTGGTACATCAATCAGTGCAGCGACAGGCCGTGCTACACAACGTAATCGTATCGTAGTGGTTCGTGGGCTGCTTCATTGAGGAAGAAATTTTTTTCATATTCTTCTCTCATTATAAGGGGGATTTCTGCTTTTGAATATGACGATTTACATACAGTAGGGAGAACTTAAGTACCCAAATTTTGGCTGGCCTGTACAAAGGCTGACGCGAACAAACCGCGCAACTTCAACCTGATACGACAGGTTGATCATGATCCGCCAAGAAAAACAAGGTTGACGGCCATCTCTTTTTCGGCTATATTTAGGATATCCTAAATATAAATATAGCTGACGGAAAATTTATCATGGAACTGACATTTAGAACAGCCTTTACGATCCTGTTTCTCGCGAACTTCTTGATTGTCGCCACTCACCGCGCCCAGGCCCGGAAAGCCGGGGGCGATGTCTCGCAGAAGGAAGAAGGCGCAGCGATCTGGATTCCGCTGCGGCTGCTAGGATTGGCCGGGTGGTTGAGCCTGTTTGTGTATATGATCAACCCGCGTTGGATGGATTGGTCATCGGTTGTGCTGCCGAACTGGTTACGCTGGGTGGGCGTGGGAATCGTTACCCTGGTCATCCCGCTGGCTTATTGGTCAACGCGGGCCATCGGCAATAACGTCACCCGTACGGTTGTCACCCGCGAGGATCACGAGCTGATCACACATGGCCCTTATCGCTGGGTGCGCCACCCGCTGTATGCGGTCGGGATATTGTTTTTCAGCGGGCTGAGTCTGATCGCGGCTAACTGGTTCATGGCGACGACGTTAGCGCTTGCCCTGGTATTGGTCATCTTGCGGATACCGAGAGAAGAAGCAATGTTGATCGAGCGGTTCGGTGATGCCTATCGTGATTATCAGCGGCGCACCGGGCGCTTCTTCCCACGGTTGAGAGTCGGGGAGTAAGTCTGGGACACGGCATGCCCGTCCCGTTATTCATCAAAAAGGAAGGCTGAAGCTTTCCTTTTTATGTTACAATCCCGGCCCAATTCTGGACGAACGGGAGAGAACCAATCATGGATTTTCATTACCTGACCACTCATCTAGGCAGTGTGCCTCACCCCGACGGCGAGGCAATCACCGGGCGGCTGGTGGAGACACTCGATGTACCAGCCTGGCCGCAGATGTCACGACGCAGCTACAAAGAAAACATGTATATACAGTACAGCCCCACCCTGCCGGGGATTGTTCTGGACGAGCAGAAAGAGAAAGTCACCTTCGACACGACCGGCGATCTGTCTCCGGCGCTTGAGAGCTTCTATGAAAAGTATCTGGCCGATGATGTAGATGCCTTTGCGCTTGATCCTGATCATGCGGCGGGCTTCTATCAGATGCTCGAACTGCTCCCCTCAATGGATGGCGAGTGGGCTAAAGGGCAGGTCACTGGCCCGATCAGCCTGGGGCTGACGGTCACCGATCAGGATTTGCGGGCCAGCCTGTACAATGATCTGCTGGCCGATGCGATTGTCAAGAACCTGGCGATGAATATCCGGTGGCAGATCCGCCAGTTAAAAGAGGTACGCCCCCAGGTGATCGCTTTTGTTGATGAGCCGTATATGGCCTCGTTCGGGTCGGCCTTTATCAGCCTGAGCCGGGAACAGGTGATCACGATATTAGATGAAGTCTTCGAGGCGATTCACAGCGAGGAGGCACTCGCCGGGGTGCACTGCTGCGGTAATACCGATTGGTCGGTGCTGATGGCGACTCAGGTGGATATCCTCAACCTGGATGCATACGAGTATATGGACAACCTGGCACTTTATCCGGCGGAACTGCGGGCCTTCCTGGATCGAGGCGGGGTGATCGCGTGGGGGATCACGCCGACCAACGAGCGCATCTACGATGTGACCGCGGAAGGATTAGCCCAGCATCTCCGTGAGGGTTTCGTAAATATCGCAGAAAAAGCCGGTAAACGCGGGGTGACGATCGAGCCGGAGGAATTCGAGACACGGAGTCTGATCGCGCCAGCCTGCGGACTCGGCCCGACAACCGTGCCGGTCGCTGAACAGGTGCTCAATGTGGTGGAAGAATTGGCGGCGATTCTGCAAGGGTAACGTTCAAAAATCCTTGAGGGAAACGTGAGATTTGTTAATGAGCAGTACTATGATTTAGTTGAGGGCCATCGACTTGCAAAACAGCTTGATGCCAAATTCTGGGAGCATAAGGTATATGTATCCTGGAAAGAGCGACAGGCTAATCAACGGCGGAAGAAGCTAAAAACTGCCGGTATTGCAGTAGCCGTATCCTGGATGACGCTTGGATGCGTTTTAGTTGTATTCACCATATTTGATTCCGGCAAAGCAATACTAAATAGTCTGTTTTTTCTGCTACTGTTATTTGCAGCTGTCTTATGTTCAACAGGGTATGCCATAGTTATCCTATCTGACAAAGAGAAAAAGATGCAAAAACGGTGGTCGATTTATCATCAATGGCTCAAGATGATATTTGTTGGGCGACTACCCAGCCAGAGACAGCTCAACGACCAGTTCTTGCGTACCGGAAATCAGAACATCGACCAATATACACGGTACGGGGCACAAGGTGTGTTGCAAACACTACGGCACTTAAATCCTGGCCGAGATGGCAAATGGTTCGTTTTAACCAATGTGATGTTCTCAAAATCAGAAGACGCTGACATTGTCCTTGTCGGGCCAGCGGGAATCTGGGTTCTAGAGAGCAAGTATTGGAGCGGGCACATCAACATCGAAAAAGGTAAATGGTCACGGGTTAAAGTGTATTACGTAAGCGGCGGGCGGCGAAAATCCGAGCACGAATGGATCGACAAACATTGGGATGACCAATGGCTGCGTCAGAAAAACGGCATTATCCGCGCCCTCAATGGCTCACAGACTACCTCTAAAGGCCATTATTATAAAGATTTGATTTACGGTGGAATCGTGCTGAGTCATCCAAAGGCCCGATTAAATGCAGACGGCACACAAAAGGCAACCATCGGCAACCTTTCACATTGGAACTTTGCCATCCCTAAAAATGCTGCGAATAGTGTTCTCCGCGTTGAAGATTGTTTAGGCGTTGTCGATAAACTTTTGTCTGCATCAAGAAGCCATCAGAAATCGCCCATTCCTTGCGTATCTGCAATAGATCTCGCCCGGCAAATTGGCAAAGATGTGTTGACCGAAGCAAATCAAAGTAATCGATCTAGAAAAAGAACGTAAAAGATAATATGATTTCCCTCCCTCGGCTGGTGGCTTTCAGTGCGGCGGTGGCGGTGTTGATTGCCACACCCGGATCGAACTTCCTGTACATCCTGACTCGTGGCACCACTCAGGGACGCCGTGCGGCTTTGTGGTCGGTGCTGGGATTGGGTATCGGGGTGATGCTCCATACCACATTCGTGATCATTGGATTGTCCGCGTTGATCCGGTCATCGCCACTGGCTTTCCAGATCGTCAAGTTGGGGGGGAGCTTATACCTGATCGTGCTGGGGGTGCGGAAGTTCTTCCAGCCCAACCCGGATTTCCTCGATGAAGCGCCGAGTGAAGATACTAAATCGCTTGCCCTGCTCGGACAGAGTGTCGCCACCAGCCTGCTTAATCCCAAGACGGTGATCTTCTTCCTGACCTTCCTGCCGCAGTTTGTCGAGGTTGAAGCGGGGCGGGTGTTGGGACAGCTGCTGATCCTGGGGGTGGTTTATATGGGCTTCACGCTGCTGATCTACGGGTCGGTGGGGTTCTTCTCCGGGGCGATTGGCGAGTGGCTGCGCCGGAAGCCTGCTCTATCAAGCCGGTTTCACTGGGTGACGGCGGTGGTGTTTATCGGTTTGGGCATCACAGCCTTGCTGCCGTATCATTAAGGGAGTGATCTCCCCTGGCCGGGTCACAATTACTGACATAGCGAAATCCATCCCAGATCCCAAAACAGATTTTTCGCAGGCTCGGATAGTATATACTATTCAGAAATCGAGGAATTTGAATGCGATTGAAAAGAACTCACTGGATTATCCTGATCGCTATTGGGGTGCTGCTGGTCGCAGGTTTTCTGGGTTGGCGGTATGCGGTGCAGATGGAGAGTCGCATATTCGCGCTGGATGCCGGAACAGGACAGGTGCAATGGTCAATTCCGGTCAATAGAATATCTTCTAATCATCCGGCTGCCAGTCATGATCAGGTGTTTATAACCGACAGAATACGGGAAGAGGAGTATTTTTATAAGCGTCTATCTCTTGATGCGGCAACCGGCCAGCAACAATGGGAGTTTGCCTATCGCCAGGGTGATTTCATACTAGGCCCTCCATTGGTTGACGCAGATGTCGTACTTGACGAGATCCACGATGGCCACGAAACCGTGGTCGTCCTCAATGCCACAACCGGTGAGCAGCTATGGAGCTTCTCATATGCATATACTGGCTACGACGATAGTCTCGAGCATTCCTATGCGTTATCCACCAATCGAATAGTGGCTTTGACAGAACAGGGTATTCAAGCCTTCGATAAGCATACCGGCGAACCTCAATGGCAGCAGGATTATGATGGCGAGCGAGCCGCTTTCGTCGCGAATGATCAGATGGTAGGTGTGATCGGTCGCGACGAAATCAACCTGTACGACATTCAGACCGGAGCACTGCAATACAACCTCACGGCCAATGACTACATCCACCAGTTTCAACTTGATGGATCCATCCTCTACTACTTCAGTCACGATGTAACCGTATCTGCCTTTGACACCGAATCCCACTCACTTCTCTGGACTTATGAACCTCCCGTATTGGACTCTCATGACGACCGGTATATCTCTCATTTGCAGGCGGCTGAACAGATGGTGTATATCAATGTCCAGTTCTGGAAACAGAACGACGATGAATCGCGAGATGACTGGCAGGTATGGCTCTTTGCGCTGGATGTCAATGGTCAGGAACAATGGCGGAAAAAACTGGCTGATATTGAATCAGAGTTGGATCGGGCAGAAATCAGGATGTTCCAGGATATAGGCTGGCCTGCCCTTAGTGCAGAGGCTATCTTTATCATACGTGGTGCCTATGAGCAGCAGGAGTTAGTTGCACTCTCGGCAGCGGATGGTTCAGAACGCTGGCATTTTCCGATCTGGGCTTTAAGCGGCACGTCAAGTTCACCGGCCACCGACGGTGATTACGTTTTCATCATGGACAGAGCACCGCGTTGGCGCAACTGGCTGGCGCACATCGACCCAGCCTGGCATGGAGATTAACACGACAACGATAGGGATTGTTGCAGTGGTTTTTATCGGGTTGGCTATCACAGCCTTACTGCCGACTCATTAAGGGAGTGACCTTATGTTCCCCTGGTTGCTGATTTGTTTGCATCTGCCCGCCTTGATCTTCATGCTGTGGTTGGTGGTCAGGATCGGATTGTGGATCGAAGATGGGTTCTTCAAAGTAACAGGGAAACTGTTTCAACAGTATGGTATGGATGCCGAAGGGATTATCCTGGAAAGTGAAGAATATACCGGCCCAGAGAGCCGCTCATCTGATCCGTGTTTTAAGGGGAAGTATCAGTATACAGACCACCAGGGAAAAACTCATCACCACAAATTCAAAAATCACTGCTTCGATCAATGGGATATTGCTCGTGAGCCTGGATTCGTCGTACTCCGGGAAACATACCAGCCCGGCTCTACCATAAAAGTTCGATACCTCCGGACATTTCCTCGGATTCACTATACAACTATCCAGAGGCTGACAGATGCAAAAGGGCCGGAACACTGATTTTGAGGAGTGGTCTTATGTCCCCCTGGCTACTGATCTGTTTACATTTACCAGCGTTGATCTTCATGCTGTGGCTGATGCTCAACCTCGGTTTATTGATCGAAGATTGGCTCTCCAAAATAAAAAGGAATCTACTTCAGCAGCATGGATTGGAAACCGAAGGGGTTATGCTGGAAAGCGAGGATTACACCGGTCCAGGGCTTCATTCATATGATCCGTGCTTCAAGGGAAGATACCAATTCACCGATCATCGAGGGAAAATCCGTCAACGCAGTTTCAAGAATCACTGCTACGATCAATACGATTATGATTTCTATGCACTCCGGGATGCTTATCGACCGGGCGCTTCCCTGAAGGTTCGATACTTACGAGCGTTTCCCCTGATTCACTACATGAATATACGCTACCGGCCAGATAAAAAAGAGTCAGAATTACCAAGTTAGCCGCTGCGCCATACCACAATTTGCCCAGAATATTACCCAAATGGGTCAGAAGTCGATAATTGACAAGCCGGAGACATTCACTTATTATATGAAACCAGTATTGGCTTCCAGTACTTACCCTTTATGGAGAAGGAGAAAAAAAATGCGCACAAATACTCGAAAGTTCGCGTTCCTCATATCATTGCTGCTGCTGGCCGCTTTGATGCTGGCTGGCTGTGCAACGGCTCAACCGGCTGCTGAAGAACCAGCCCCGGCTGAAGAAGAAATGGCTGAGGAACCAGCCGCCGAAGAACCGGCGGAAGAAGAAATGGCCGAAGAACCAGCCGCTGAAGAAGAGATGGCTGAAGAAGAAGAAATGGCCGAAGAAGAAATGGTTGAGGAGCCAGAAGGCTGCCTCGGTACGGCAGAAGATGCCCTGGTCGATCTTGAATGCCGCGAGATCACCATCGCCATTGAGAATGCTTACCTGCCCTTCAACTACATCTCGCTGGAGACCGGCGAGCCGGGTGGCTGGGACTACGAAGCATGGGACGAGATTTGCACTCGCCTGCACTGCACCCCCAAGTACACCGAAGCTGCCTGGGATGGCATGATCCAGGCCGTAGCCGACGGCCAGTTTGATGCGGCGGCAGATGGTATCACCATCACCTAGGAGCGCGCTGAGATCGTCGATTTCTCAGACGGCTACATCAACATTGAGCAGCGGCTCCTGGTCCGGCTGGGCGAAGATCGCTTTGCCAGCATGGAAGACTTTGTTGCTAGTGAAGAACTGGTCATGGGAACCCAGACCGGTACCACCAACTATGAAACCGCTTCCCAATATCTGCCCGAAGAACGCCTCCAGGCATTTGAGCAGTTCCCCTTCGCCGTGCAAGCTCTGATTGCCGGTGACGTGGACGCGGTCATCATCGATGAGACTGCCGGTCAGGGCTACATGGGCGAGAATGCCGATGAGCTTGAACTGATTGGTCCGTCACTGTCCAGTGACCAGCTTGGTTTCATCTACCCCAAGGGCAGCGACCTGGTCGACCCCGTTAACCAGGCATTAGCCTCAATGAAGGCTGATGGCACCCTCGAAGCACTATCAATCAAATACTTTGGTCCAAGCTTCACCATCACCTACGACGACATTGGTGAAGGCGCTTACGGCGAAGACTAATCACCTTCTGGATGATCGAAAGATGTGGTGTGCAGAGCAGCAAAGCCCTGCACACCATTTTGCTAATAAAGATTGGAGCCAAACGTGGCTGGATTAACTAAAGAAACGCCGTCTCTCATCCAGGAGCGCTCGCAGCCCTTAAGCAGCAGGCTTAGACGATGGCCCTGGTGGTTTTTCGCCGTCGTTTTGATCGGTGCCTGGGCATTTTTTCTGTTCATTACTGATGTTGAATTTGGCGATGCCTTCATTTTCATTAAACGTGGGTTGGGTATTACCATTCGTGTCTCCCTGATTGCCTACGGTATTGCCCTGGTATTGGGCTTATTTGCCGGGATGGGACGCATCTCAAAGAGTGTCATATTGAATAATATTGCCACTTTCTATGTTGAGATCATTCGCGGTATCCCGATGCTGGTCTTGATTTTCTACATTGCACTGGTCGGCGTACCAATGCTCACCAGTTCGTTTAACCAAATCGGCAGCTGGATGATTGAGTCGGGTGTACTTGCCGGCTTTGGGGAGAACCTATCAAAAATCGAGAATCAAGGCGTGTCAATGGAAGTCAGAGCGATTATCGCACTGGCGATTACTTACGGGGCGTTTCTGGCAGAGATTTTCCGGGCCGGGATTCAGTCGATTGGCAAGGGGCAGATGGAAGCTGCACGCTCACTGGGGATGAGCTACGGGCAGGCGATGTTTTACATCATCCTACCCCAGGCTATCCGCAATGTGCTGCCCGCCCTGGGCAATGACTTTGTTGCCATGTTGAAAGACTCGTCGCTGGTTTCGGTGCTGGCTGTCCGGGATATTACACAAGTTGCCCGGCTGTATGCAGGCAGCTCATTCCGCTTCCGCGAGGCTTACACCACCCTGGCGGTGATGTACCTGACCATGACGGTGATCTTATCCTCCGGCGTGCGAGTCCTGGAAAGGCGGTTCCAAACTAATAATGATTGAGCAACCCGATTCTAAATACATTGTCTACGTAAAGGATGTATACAAACACTTCGGTAACATCCACGCGGTCAACGGGGTGAGCCTGGCGATTGAACGCGGCAAAGTGATCGTGATTGTCGGGCCGAGCGGCTCCGGCAAATCGACGCTGCTGCGCTGCATCAATTATCTGGAACAGCCGACCAGCGGCGATATCTGGGTTGACGGCATACATCTGACCGGCAAGGCGGAAGATATCAACACGGTTCGAGCCGAAGTCGGGATGGTGTTCCAGCTATTTAACCTGTTCCCGCATCTGACCGTGCTCGAAAATGTGACCCTGGCCCAGAAGGTCGTCCGCAAGCGACCAGCAGGTGAGGCCGAAGATATCGCTATGGAGCAGCTACGGCGAGTAGGTATCCCTGAACAGGCCAATAAATACCCGGAGAATCTATCAGGTGGACAGCAGCAGCGGGTGGCGATTGCGCGCGCACTTGCCATGAATCCCAAGGTGATGCTGTTTGACGAGCCAACCAGCGCCCTTGACCCGGAAATGATCAAGGAAGTGCTAGACGTGATGCTCGACCTGGCAAAAGAAGGGATGACGATGGCGGTCGTCACGCATGAGATGGGATTCTGCCGGGCGGCTGCTGACGAGGTCATCTTTATGGACTTCGGTAAAATCGTCGAACAGGCTCCGCCGGATGTGCTGTTTACCAATCCGAAAGAAGAACGACTCAAGCTGTTCCTCTCACAGATTCTTCAGCACTGATAACTGCCCTACCAACAACTTTCTCATTATTTACCTCACCCCCGACCTCTAGTCGGCATTTGCCGACTCGGAAGGGAGTGAGGTTTTAGTTTTGGTTACCCCAATAGCTCCATTTCCACAAGTGAAAGCATAACAAAAAAATCTCCGCATTCATCGGGTAATCGATGTGATGTAGATGCAGAGGACAGTATTAATAGTTTGTTATTTTGTACATTTGTGTAAAAAACAGTACAATATATACACACAGAAAGGAATACTAGAGGAGACCATCATGGAGAAAGTAGTTAGCACAGCAGGAGAAGAAAGATGGAAATATCTGATGATGAGCTACACCAACTTTTCACCGGCAAGATTGACTATCGGGATAAATTAGTTTACTACCTGGATGAGAATATCCCCCTGGAACTGATGGCATTGCTAAGGGATAAGGGTATTCAGGTAGTAACAGTGTACAGTGATGATCAAGTAGGAAAACCAGATATCATTTTGTTGGCAAGGGCGCGTGAGCAAGGTTGTGTTATGGTCACATTTGACCTGGACTTTTATGTCCTTCACGAACAGATCACGGAACCAGGCCAAAAACTGACCCATGCTGGCATCATCATCGTAGAAGGCACGTTGTACAAAGATACAAATCAATTAGCTGAAGCGTTGGCACGTTTAGTAGCTAAGTTTGAAGGTTGCCCTGACTTTATGAAGAATCAGCTTTTCAACCTGTAGTGCTGTCTACTTCCTCCAATGATGTGACATCCTCTAGTAGTTACACTTTTGGGAGGCCAAAGTGGAAACATTACTTAGTGAAACCCATGTTCGGGTTGAGAAAGGCCATAAGCCGCGCATCGCCGGACGGCGCATCACCGTGCAGCAGATAGCGATTTTCTATGAACTGCACGGGTGGAACGTGGAAAAAATCGCCGAACAATTCCGCCTGACACTCTCACAAGTTCACGCGGCTCTGGCCTACTACTATGATCATAAAAGCGAAATTGACGAAGCCATCGAAGCTGATCGAGAACTGGCAGCTAGCTTGCCACAATTGGATGATTTATTGGACGGCACTTTGAAGCTGGTTATGACACCCAAGGAAGTAGCGGAGGAATACGATATCTCAGAAACCACCGTCTACCAGTCGATCCGGCGCGAACGATTGCCAGCCCGTAAATCAGGCAGCACCTGGTTGATCCTCTCACGCGATGCGGAGTCGCTTTGGGGGCACAAACGCAACAGTCAGGAATAGATTACTATGTCCAGACGATCAGGCCTGTCTATCATAGGCGGGCCTGTTTGATTCCGGGCAGGTGTGGTATGATTTGGGTATTCGCCCATCTGTTCTGTTGTTAAGAGGAAAGACTATGCCTGATGAATCCCAAAAGCGCCTTGTTTTGATTGATGGACATGCCCTGGCTTATCGCTCCTTTTTTGCACCGGGTGTCCCTGACTTCTCAACGCGCTCCGGCGAACCGACCAAAGCCACCTACCTGTTTACCCGCGCCCTGCTCAATCTGCTCAAAGAGGAAGCACCGGATTACCTGGCGGTCAGCTTTGATACCGGCAGCACCTTCCGGCACGAGATGTATGAAGATTACAAGGGCACACGGGAAAAAATGCCGGATGAACTCGCCGTGCAGATCGAACGGATTCACGATGTGCTCGAAGCCTTTGATATCCCGATCCTCGAAGCGGAGAACTACGAGGCTGATGACGTGCTGGGGACGATCGCACGGCTGGCAGAAGAGATGGGTGTCCACACCCTGATCGTTACCGGTGACCGTGACCTGCTCCAACTGGTCAACGAGTATACCCTGGTGCAGCTTCCGGGCCGCCGGTCAAGCGACGTCGAGCGGTACGATGTCGAGGCGGTGCAGGAAAAATACGGCCTGATGCCCAAGCAGATTGTCGATCTGAAAGCGCTGATAGGCGATACATCAGATAATATCCCCGGCGTGGCCGGAGTGGGCGAAAAAACGGCTACACCACTGCTGCAAGAGTACGAAACGCTCGACAATCTATACGATCACCTGGAGGAGATTACCGGTAAACGGGCCCGGAATGCGCTTGAACAATACCGGGACAACGCTTATCTGAGCTATGATTTGGCGAAGATCATAACCGATGTGCCGATTGATTTTGACCTGGAAGCCTGCCGCACCCACGAGTTCGACCGGGATAAGGTGGTGGCGATCCTCCAGGAGCTTGAGTTCCGGTCGATTCTGAAAGACCTGCCGGGACAGGCTCAGCCAGTATCAGGTACAACAACTCAGCTTTCCATGTTTGGGGATGAGGTGGCAGTCGCCGCAGCCGGGACAATCTCATCGCCGACCGATACCACTATCGTGCAGGATGAGGCCGCGCTTGAGGCGACGGTCAAGAAGTTAGAGGCGGCAGAGCGCATCGCTTTCGATACGGAAACGACCAGCCTCGACAAGATGCAGGCCGATCTGGTCGGGATTTCGCTGTCGGTTGAACCGGGCGAGGCATATTACATCCCGGTCGGGCATGTTACCGGCGAGGATCAACTGCCTTTAGAGGCGGTCATCGAGCGGCTGCGCCCGGTGATGGTTAATCCGGATATCGCTAAGATCGGACACAATATCAAGTTTGATGCCATCATCCTTGAACAGCATGGACTATGTGTCTATCCCCTGAGCTTCGATACAATGATCGGGGCGTGGCTGGCCTGGGGTGGGAAGATCGGACTGAAAGACCTGGCGTTCAATCGGCTGGGTTTTGAGATGACCGAGATCACCATGCTGATTGGCACGGGCAGAAAACAGATCACCTTCGACCGGGTGCCGATCGAACAGGCGGCTCCCTATGCGGGGGCCGACTCGGATATGACGCTGCAACTTTACGACCTGCTCCAATCCGATCTAAAGGATGAAGCGACCAGGAATCTGTTCTTCAATGTTGAGATGCCGCTGGTGCCGGTGCTGGTCGATATGGAACAAACCGGGGTGCTGGTCAATAAGACACTGCTCAAGCAGATGTCGGTGGAAGTTGGCAAACAATTAACCGAGTTGATCAGCCAGGTTTACGAAAAGGTCGGCCATCCATTTAACCTCAACTCGACCCAACAATTGAGCGTGGCGCTGTTTGAGGAATTGGGACTCCCGACTGATGGACTGCGGAAAACGTCCAGCGGGCATTACTCGACAGCGGCTAATGTCCTCGAATCGCTGCTTGATAAGGATACGACCGGAGTGATCGAGACGATCCTCCAGTATCGCGAATTAGAGAAACTGCGCTCCACTTACCTCGATGCGCTGCCGGAGATGGTCAACCCTGAGACGGGGCGAATACACTCCTCGTTTAATCAGACTGGTGCATCTACTGGGCGGCTGAGTTCGAGCGATCCGAACCTGCAAAATATCCCAATCCGAACCGAGATCGGGCGGCGGGTGCGTGATGCCTTTATCGCTGCGCCGGGACATCAGTTGATCGGCGCGGACTATTCGCAAGTCGAGCTGCGAGTGATGGCTCACATCTCCGGTGATGAGGCCCTGAAACAAGCCTTCATGGAAGACCAGGACATCCACGCGACGACTGCGGCATCAGTCTATGGTATTCCGCTGGATGAGGTTACATCAGCCCAGCGCAGCTTTGCCAAATCGGTTAACTTCGGGCTGATCTACGGGATGGGCGCGTTCCGGCTGGCCCGCGATTCGGGGCTGACTCTCAGAGAAGCGGAGGAGTTCATTAAGAACTACTTTGCCCGGTTCCCCGGTGTGAATGAATATCTTGAACAGACCAGGAAACAGGCCAGAGAATCCGGGCAGGTTGAGACGCTGTTGGGCCGCCGGGGATACTTCCCTGGCCTGACACCTGATGATAAGAGTCAGCGGGCGGCGGCAGCGGAACGGGCGGCGATCAATATGCCGATCCAGGGGACGGCGGCTGACATCATCAAGATCGCGATGGTTAAGATGCACCAGGCGCTTGATGAGAACAACCTGAGCGGAAAGATGATTCTCCAGATTCACGACGAACTGGTGCTCGAAGTTCCCGACTCAGAGGTAGAAGCGACTGCCAGCCTGATCAGAGATGTGATGGAAAATGCCTATCCGCTGGACGTACCGCTGAAGGTTGACGTTCATATTGGGGCTGATTGGGGGGCGTTGAAATAGGCTTTTTCCCATTGACAAAATTATATCAGGTCCGTTATAGTGATATAGTATAAATTGAATTTGATGTATCAGTGGAGCTTCTATCGACGTGCTAGTTGAGAAACATCCACAAATTAATAGCCGAGCTGCTTACCTGACCGTAGCAGCCTCGGCGCTTTTTTAAATCGTAAACCGAGGTATAAAACAAAAATGGCAGATAATCTTACAACCGTCGTCTCATCCAAGACCAAGACTGTCGAGATCCACCGCGATAAGCCAACCGTGATCATCGGGGAACGGATCAATCCCACCGGTCGGAAGAAGGTGTTGGCTGCACTTCAAGAAGGGAATTTCGACATCGTCCGGGAAGATGCCATCAGCCAGGTTGAAGCCGGGGCGACCATGCTGGACGTAAACGCCGGGGTGCCGGGAGCCGATGAACCGGCCCTGCTCAAGCAGGTGTTGAGCACCGTATTAGAAACAACCGATGTCCCGCTGTGTATCGATACGGCAGATCCAAAGGCATTGGAAGCGGCCCTATCGCTGTATGAGGGCAAAGCGTTGATCAACTCCGTTAACGGGGAAGAACGGTCACTGGAGGCGGTGCTGCCCCTGGTCAAAGAGCATGGTGCAGCCGTGATCGGCCTGTGCATGGATGACGATGGCATCCCGGCAACGGCGGAAGCTCGGCTAAAGGTCGCCGGTAAGATCATCGAGCGGGCGGGGAAGCTCGGCATTCCGGTAGAGGACATTGTGATCGATCCCCTGGCCCTGACGATGGGCGCGGAAAGCAAGGCCGGGAAAATGGCCTTAGACACCATCCAGATGGTGGTTGATGAATTTGGCGTCAACATTACGATGGGGGCCAGCAATATTTCCTTCGGGATGCCCGACCGGAAGTTCATTAACTCGACGTTTATTGCGATGGCAATCCATGCCGGGTTGACCTGCCCGATCACCAATCCGCTGGTGCCGGAGGTAGGGATAGCGGTGCTGGCAGCGGACCTTTCAATGGGGCGGGATGACTTCGGGATGCGGTGGATTAAGGCTTACCGCAAGCGTTCAAAGGACTAGTAAAGTATCCGGCTATCACTAGAAAACAATTCGGTAAGCACCTTCTTATAGCCCTCACCCCCAACCCCTCTCCCTCATGGAGAGGGGAGTCAAAATCAAGGATGATTACCGATTTATGCATTGGTTGTTAGCCACAAATAACAAGTACAAAACGCACAGCGAGTCCTGATAAGGGCTCGCTGTTTTTGATCCCGCAGCATAAGAAATCTGAAAGAAAAGCGGATCGCGGCGGAAGTCTGTCTCGTTTTTCAGTACAATCATAGAGTCTATTTTGAATGAAAGGCAATTCCGATGGGGTTTCATGGCAGTGGGTGGTGGGCTTATATGCGCGACGGCGCGGAAGAAAAGCCCAAAGTCACCTGGGATTTGATGAAACGCGTCCTGGCCTATGCCAGACCATACCAGTCACAGATTATCGCGATGCTGCTGCTGATCCTGGTATCAACCGGGCTGACGGTGATCACCCCCTTGATCACCCGCGATCTGATCGACCGGACGATCCCTGATAAGAATATTAACCGGCTGGTCGTGTTGGCGTTGGGGCTGCTGATTATCCCGATGATCGGCGGAGGGTTGAACGTCATTCAGCGGCGATTCAATGCGGCTATTGGCGAGGGCGTGATCTACGATCTGCGGGTCAGCCTGTTTGCCCATTTGCAGCGAATGTCGCTCCGGTTCTTCACCAATACCAAAACGGGCGAGTTGATGAGCCGCCTGAACAATGATGTGATCGGAGCACAGAACGCAATCAGCAATACGATTGTCGGCATCATCACCAACCTGATCCAGGCGGTGGCCACGTTAGCCGTGATGCTCACGCTCGATTGGCGGCTGACGCTGATCAGCGTGGCGGTGCTGCCGTTGTTTATCCTGGCGGCACGCCGTCTTGGCACACAGCTCCGTGACATTGCCCGCGAGGCGATGGACTTCAACGCCGCGATGAATGCGATGATGAACGAAACGCTCAACATTGGTGGTGCGCTGCTGATCAAGTTGTTTGGCAGGCGCGAGAGTGAAGTCCGCCGGTTTGAAGAACGGGCATCCCAGGTCCGTGATCTGGGTGTCAAGCAGGCAGTCG
>JBNKDD010000098.1:0-18743 GCA_050288085.1 Anaerolineae bacterium | reverse complement strand
CGGTTCCCCCACTGCGTCATTTGCGGGAGTTCCGGCTGGACGATAACGGTGATCTCGAAGAAGGACAGAAGATCACAGTGGAAGTCTTCGCCCGTGGGGATATCGTGGATGTTGTTGGAACCAGCAAAGGTAAAGGTTTTGCCGGAACCATCAAGCGCCATAACTTCAAGCGCCAGCCGAAGACTCATGGTCAATCCGACCGTGAACGTGCGCCCGGTTCGATTGGGGCGACTTCAACCCCTGGCCGCGTGATGAAGGGAACTCGCATGGCTGGCCGCATGGGTAACGAGCGGGTCACTATCCAGAACCTCGAAGTGGTGGTTGTGGATGCTGACCAGGACTTACTGGCGGTCAAGGGAAGTGTGCCAGGAGCGAACGGTGGTCTGGTCTTGATCCGCGAAGCAATAAGACAGGGAGGAATGTAACATGACGTTAACAATTCCTGTGAAAGATCTGCGCGGACACGACGTGGACGAGGTTGAACTGCCCGCCGAGGTTTTCGGTGTGCCGGTCAACGTCGGGTTGATGCACCAGGCCTATGTGCGACAGATGGCGAATGCTCGCCTGGGAACGCATAAGACCAAGACCCGCGGTGAAGTCCGTCGTACCAAGGCCAAGTGGTATCGCCAAAAGGGAACGGGCCGCGCCCGTCACGGCAGCCGTAACGCGCCCATTTTTGTGGGTGGTGGTGTAGCACATGGCCCCCAGCCACGTAAATACACCAAGAAGATGCCTCGCCAGATGCGGCAGGCAGCTATCCGGTCGGCGCTTTCAGCTAAGGCTGCTGAGGGTGGGATCGTGGTTGTCGATAGTTTGCAAATAGACACACCCAAGACGCGCGAGATGGCCGATGTACTGTATGCCCTGGTGGGTGATGAGAGCGCCCTGGTCTTGCTGGCCGAGGCGAACGAAAACGTTCAGCTCTCGATCCGCAATTTGCCGGATGCCCTATATCTGCGGGCTATGTATCTGAATGTACGGGACTTGCTCAATTATGATAAGGTCATCGTACCACTCGATGCGCTGGAAGCCATCACAAGCTGGCTTGGGATTCAGGAGTAAGCCGCATGGGTGAGATACATTTATATGACATCATTCAGCGACCGATCGTCACTGAAAAAACGCAGCGCTTGATGGACTATGAGAATGTGTATACATTCGAAGTCGATCAGCGGGCGAATAAGCGGATGATCAAGGACGCTGTCGAGTCCATTTTTGAGGTGGATGTAGTTAAGGTTCGGACCGTGGTGATGCCTGCCAAGCATGGACGGCGTTTCCGCAAGACCTATATCCGCAAGAAGGAATGGAAGAAGGCCTACGTCACTGTTGCGCCAGGCCAGAGTATCGACCTGTTTGGCCTGTAGAGTAGGGTAGCATTATGCCGATAAAGAAGTATAAGCCCACATCTCCCGGTCGCCGGGATATGAGCGGGCACTCATTTGAAGAAGTTACAGCCAAAACGCCAGAAAAGTCGCTGACCGAGCCGCTGCGCCGCAAGGCAGGCCGCAACGCTTATGGCCGGATCACAGTTCGGCATCGCGGTGGTGGACATCGCCGCCGCTACCGGATCATCGACTTCAAGCGGAATAAATTCGGTGTGCCAGGCCGTGTGGCCACCATCGAGTATGACCCGAATCGTTCGGCGCGAATTGCCCTGATCTTCTATGCCGACGGCGAGAAGCGGTACATCATTGCCCCGTTGGGGTTGCAGGTTGGTGATACTGTCATGAGCGGCCCAGAAGCAGAGATTCGAGTGGGGAATTCGCTCCCGCTGGGTAATATTCCTATGGGTACAACTGTCCATAACATCGAGCTGCATCCCGGCAAGGGAGGCCAATTGGTGCGGGCTGCCGGAACATCGGCCCAACTGTTGGCGAAGGAAGGCGAATACGCCACCCTCCGTTTGCCGAGCGGCGAGATGCGGATGGTTCGCCGGGAATGTATGGCAACGATTGGGCAGGTCGGTAACACCGACCATGGTAATATCAAGCTGGGTAAAGCAGGGCGGAAACGCTGGATGGGATGGCGTCCGACGGTGCGTGGTAGCGCGATGGACCCGGCTTCCCACCCCCACGGTGGTGGTGAGGGCCGTTCTCCGATTGGTATGCCCAGCCCGAAAAGCCCCTGGGGTAAGCCCACACTTGGTAAAAAGACGCGTCGTAACAAGTCAACCGACAAATATATCGTTCGTCGGCGGGCCAAGAAGCGCCGGTAGCAGCCGAGTGGTAGGAGGAAATCATGTCTAGAAGCCTCAAAAAGGGGCCATATGTAAGCCCTAAGTTGCTAGAGAAGATCGAGCAGATGAACGCAGCTAGTGAAAAGAAGGTAATCCGTACCTGGAGCCGCGCCTCGACGATCTTCCCGCAGTTCGTTGGACATACGATTGCCGTTCACGATGGGCGGCGTCATGTACCGATTTATGTCACCGAGAATATGGTGGGGCACAAACTTGGTGAGTTTGCTCCCACCCGGACATTCCGGGGGCACTTTGATCGAGAGAAGAAGGGGCGGTAGGAATGGATTCACAAGCTACAGCTAAGTACCTGCCGATTTCGCCCCAAAAGATCCGGTTGGTGTGTGACCAGGTGCGTGGGATGGATGCATACAGCGCAGCAAACACCTTGAAGTTCATGCCCCAAAAGGGTGCGGGCCTGGTGTTGAAGGTGCTGATGAGCGCCATTGCAAATGCGGAGAACAATGCTGGCCTGAATCCTCGGGACATGTATATCTCCCGGATTTATGCCAATGAAGGCCCACGCCGCCCCTGGCGACGCTTTGGAGCACGGGGTCGTTTCAAGCCGATCATTCGCCGCACCTCGCACGTGACAGTTATTCTCAGCGAGCGAGAAGAGGTGGTTGAGAAATTTGAAAAGGCTGAAGCGATCGCCGAGCCAGAAGTTGAAGAGCAGGAGTGAGATAAATGGGACGTAAAATACACCCAACCGGTTTTCGCCTGAAGGTGATCCGTGACTGGAGTGCGCGGTGGTATGCAGATGGAAAGCGCTACGGCGATCTCCTGCATGAAGACCTTGATATTCGCCGCCTGGTTGAAGAATCACATGAAAACGCCGGTATTTCCAAAATCGAGATTGAGCGGTATCCCAACCAGGTGTTGATCACGCTGCACACGGCCCGCCCTGGGATCGTGATTGGCCGTAAGGGAGCTGCCGTCAAGCAGCTTCGCCAGTCACTTGAAGGGGTGACCGGCAAAAAGGTTAAGATTGAAGTTGAAGAGATCTCCAATCCTGACCTAGATGCGCGGCTGGTCGCTGAGAATGTCGCCGGTCAGTTGGAGCGCCGGATTTCCCACAGCCGGGCGATGAACCGGGCTGCACAGCAGGCCATGCGCCAGGGTGCTGAGGGAATCAAGATCATGTGCGCCGGACGGCTGGGCGGGCATGAGATGGCTCGCCGTGAGTGGGTACGCCGAGGGCGTGTGCCGCTTCATACTCTCCGTGCTGATATTGACTACGGCACGGCGGAAGCCCTGACTACCTTCGGGCGGATCGGGGTGAAGGTCTGGATCTACAAAGGCGAGGTCTTGACGGACAAGGAAAGTGAGTCAACTGGCGTTTATGTCAGTCAGTAAACGCTCACCGTTGGAGACGCAATCATGTTAATGCCAAAACGTGTGAAATATCGTAAACAATTTCGTGGGCGAATGAAAGGCCAAGCCACACGGGGTAATAAGGTTGACTTTGGCGATATCGGGTTACAGGCCCTTGAGCCCGCCTGGATTACCAGCCGTCAGATCGAGGCATCCCGCCGTGCTATTGTGCGATACCTCAAGCGCCGTGGTAAGGTCTACATTCGCATTTTCCCCGACAAGTCGGTGACCCAGCGGGCTGCCGAAACCCGTATGGGTAAGGGGAAGGGATCGGTCGATCACTGGGTGGCGGTTGTGAAGCCAGGCCGGGTGATGTTTGAGGTGGCGGGTGTCGATGATGAAACCGCTATTGAAGCCTTAAACCGGGCCAGCTACAAGCTGCCGATCAAGACCAAGGTGATCAAGCGGATTGACCCGATCACGGGTCAGGAGGTAACGGCGGGATGAAAGCAGCAGAACTCCGTCAATTATCACCAGGTGAGTTGGATGCCCAGCTGGACGAGGCTAAGGAAGAGTATTTCAACCTCCGCTTTCAGCGAGCCTCAGGGCAGCTACAGGACTTTAACCAGCTCCGGATCGTGCGGCGTCGGATCGCCCGGATCTATACCGTGATGCGGGAACTGGAACTAGAGGCACAATGGGAGGCTGAAGGTGACGAATAAAAGACGGCGGCTGACCGGCGTGGTGGTCAGCAATAAGATGGACAAGACCGTCGTGGTTCGGGTTGATAGAACCTTCCGTCACCCGCTCTACGGCAAAGTGGTCAGTGAATCAAAACGGTTCATGGCGCACGATGAATACAATGGTTGTGAATTGGGCGATACGGTCGTGATGGTCGAATCCAAGCCAATCAGCCGCCACAAGCGGTGGGTTGTTCAGACGATTGTACGTGAAGATATCAGCGCCCGGACAGCAGAAGTAGACGAGGTGGCTGAAGTACCGGAACTTGAAGAAATTCAGGCGGTCGACGTGCCAGAAGTCTATGACATGCCTGAGGAAGAAGTTGAAGAAGTAGAAGAAGTATACGAAGAGGCTTATGAGGCCGAAGTATATGAAGAAGTCGAAGCTGAAGCCGCCGAGGAATATGTCGAGGCGGAAGCTTATGACGTTGAAGTTGAAGAAGTAGAGTCTGAAGATGTCCCCGAAGCGCAGGACGAAGAATATAATGACGACGAGGTGGCATCGTGATCCAACAAGAGAGCAGACTCAAAGTAGCTGATAACAGCGGGGCAAAGGAAATCTTGACGATCCGGGTTTTGGGCGGATCAAAGCGCTTCTATGGCAGCATCGGTGACACTATCGTTGCTACGGTCAAGAGCGCGCAGCCCAACAGCGCCGTTAAAAAGGGTGAAGTTGTGCGGGCCGTGATTGTGCGGACGGCAAAAGAAATTCATCGCGAAGATGGTTCGACCATCCGCTTTGATGAGAATGCTGCCGTCATCCTGGATGGCCTGACCCAAAGCCCGAAGGGAACCCGTATCTTTGGCCCTGTTGCACGTGAGCTGCGGCAGGCCGGGTTCTTCAAGATCGTTGCCCTGGCTCCAGAGGTATGGTAGGTGCGTGATGACGAGCAATAAGCTACGCATAAAAAAGGGTGACATGGTTGAGATAATCGCCGGGAATGACAAGGGAGCACAGGGCCGCGTCTTGCGGACTATCCCCAAGCAGCGCCGGTTGGTTGTCGAAGCCGTGAACATTCGGAAGAAGCATCAAAGTGCTCAGCAGGCCGGTCGCGGCCAGACTCAGGCAGGGGTCATTCAGTTCGAAGCTCCGCTTGACATCTCAAACGTGATGCTGGTCTGCCCGAACTGCGACAAACCCACCCGTGTTAGTAAGCGCCGGGGTGATGCCGGTGAACCGATCCGGGTGTGCAAGAAGTGCAGGGAGGATATTGACTGATGCTCGGTTATAGAAAACACTATCAGGAAAATGTCCGCCCGGCATTGATGAAGCATTTTGCCTATGACAATGTGATGCAGATTCCGCGCATTGTGAAAGTGTCGGTCAATATCGGCCTGGGCGAGGCGATGGACAATGCGCGCGCCCTGGATGCAGCGGTAGAGGACATCATGACGATTACCGGGCAGAAGCCGGTGATCACCAAAGCACGGCGGAGCATCGCCGGGTTCAAGCTGCGTGAAGGCCGGTCTATCGGCGTCAAGATCACGCTGCGGGGTGAACGTATGTGGGCCTTTCTGGACCGGCTGACGAACGTCGCTCTGCCGCGTACACGGGACTTCCGGGGCATCCCCTCGACTGCATTTGATGGTCGCGGGAACTACACCCTGGGTCTGCGTGAGCAGATACTTTTCCCGGAGATCGAGTACGACAAGATCGACAAGGTGCGCGGCATGGAAGTCACCATCGTGACAACGGCCCAGACCGATGAGGAAGGCCGTGAGTTGCTGCGGCTGATGGGTATGCCCTTCAGTGACTTACAAGTTGTCGTTCCTGATTATTCCAAGCTAGGAGTATAGCCATGTCAAAAACATGCATGCCCTATCGTGAACAACGCCGCAAGTACCAGGTTCGTGTTCATAACCGCTGTAAGTTATGTGGCCGTCCGCGTGGGTATATTCGCAAGTTCCAGCTCTGCCGGATTTGTTTCCGCGAGCTGGCCTTGGAAGGCAAGATCCCTGGCGTGTCTAAGTCGAGTTGGTAGGGAGTATAGGATGTACGTAAACGATCCAATAGCAGATATGCTGACTCGCATTCGGAATGCGATTATGGCCCGCCACACAGAAGTATCGATACCGCACTCGAAGCTTAAAGCTGAGATTGCCAGGGTTCTGTACGAAGAGGGCTACATAGAACAGTTCAGCATTGGCAAAGAAAAGCCATACGGCTGGATTCACATTCAGTTGAAGTATGCCGGGGAGCGGCGCGAACGCCGGGCTGTTATCTCCGGGCTGAAGCGAATCAGCAAGCCTGGCCGCCGTATCTACACCGGTTCTAAGGATGTCCCCTGGGTATTGAGCGGGATGGGAATTGCCATCCTGACCACCCCCAAGGGTGTAATGACCGGTCAGCAGGCCCGTCGTGAACGGGTCGGCGGCGAGATTCTTTGCTACGTGTGGTAAACCTCGAACGATCTGGCTGAGAGAAAAGGCCGGTGTTTGAGGGGTGAAGTGGAGTAATTTATGTCTCGAATTGGCAAACAACCTGTTCCCATCCCGGCGGGCGTAACCGTCACGGTGGATGGAAGTGAGGTGACGGTCAAAGGCCCGAAGGGAGAACTCAGCCAGCGATTTGATCCTGATATGGCAATCAGCCAGCAAGATGATCAGATCGTCGTTGAGCGCCCGACCGATCAGCGCCGCCATAGGTCGCTGCATGGGCTGACCCGTGCCCTGGTCAACAATATGGTCGTTGGTGTAAGCGAAGGTTACGAAACCCGCCTGGAAATCCTTGGCACCGGTTACCGGGCTGCAATGGAAGGCGAAGACCTGCGCTTGAGCCTGGGGTATTCACACGATATCATCGTGGTTGCCCCGCCGACCGTAGCGTTTCAGGTTGAGGACCGTGGAAGCTTGGTGATCATCACCTCCATTGATAAGGCCCTGATCGGGCAGATCGCTGCTGATATTCGTAAGCTGCGTCCGCCTGAACCGTACAAGGGTAAGGGTATCCGCTACCAGGGTGAATACGTTCGCCAGAAGGCT
Source organism: Anaerolineae bacterium (assembly GCA_050288085.1). Taxonomy (GTDB): domain Bacteria; phylum Chloroflexota; class Anaerolineae; order Aggregatilineales; family UBA3940; genus JBNKDD01. Next base: position 11,474 of record JBNKDD010000098.1, on the reverse strand, counting down.
GGCAAGGCCAAGATTGGCTAGCGTTTGGAGAAGGTAATGAGCGAAAAAAGTCAAAAAGCACGCATCAAACGGCATGCGCGTATCCGTAAAAAGATAGCAGGGACGCCAGACCGACCGCGTTTGAACGTGTTCCGCAGCCACAAGCATATTTATGCTCAGGTGATAGATGATGTTGAGGGTCACACCGTGGCCTCAGCATCTACCATTGACCTGGAGATGCGCGGCCAGACAGACGGGAAGTCGAAGACGGAACAATCTGTACTGGTTGGTAAGCTGGTGGCCGAGCGTGCGTTGGATGTTGGCGTAAAAATGGTAGTATTTGATACAGGCGGCTATAAATATCATGGTCGCGTGAAGGCCCTGGCCGAGGCAGCGCGTGAGGCCGGGTTGGACTTCTAATAGGAGTACAGCATGGGAAGAAGACGAGAGCCGCGTGAAGAGCGCGAAGAACTAGATGAGCGCGTGCTCGATATCAAGCGCGTTGCAAAAGTGATCAAAGGTGGCCGCCGCTTTGCTTTCCGTACCGTCGTCGTTGTCGGCGATAACCGGGGCCGCGTTGGGGTAGGTGTGGGCAAGGCCCGCGCTGTGCCCGATGCCATCCGCAAAGGTGCAGATCGAGCGCGCCGTGATATGCAGCGTGTTGCAATAGTGGGAACCACCATCCCGCACCCGGTGACGGCTAAAGTTGGCGGTGCAGAAGTAATGCTGCGCCCGGCTTCACCCGGTACCGGCGTGATCGCGGGTGGCCCGGTCCGTGCAGTGGTCGAAGCTGCCGGAATCAGGGATATCTTGACCAAGTCAAAAGGCAGCGCCAACATGTTAAATGTGGCCCGCGCTACCCTTCAGGGGCTTTCTGAACTGTATGATGTTCACGAGTTAGCCCGGATCCGGGGTAAGGACCCCCAGGACGTTATGCCGTTCTGGCTGCGCGGCGAAGCTGCTGATAAGTAGCGAGGTCGATATGGCAAAGAAGAAACAGACCATGCTGCGAATCAAATTGGTGAAAAGCCCAATTGGCTATTCGCAGCGACAGAAGGATACCGTTCGGTCGTTGGGACTGAGAAAAATGAACCACGTGGTTGAGAAGCCGGACAATGATGTCCTGCGGGGCATGATTGCCAAAGTCAGCCACCTGGTAACCGTTGAAGAAGTGGAGGCCTAGAAGAAGCAATGAAATTACACGACCTGCGCCCCGATCCGGGTTCGGTGAGGAAGCGTAAGCGAGTGGGTCGCGGCAAAGGCTCCGGGGACGGAAAGACCGCTGGCCGTGGCACGAAGGGCCAGGGGGCCCGTACCGGTGGGGGTAAGAGCCCCTACTTTGAGGGTGGTCAACTGCCGTTAGTCCGTCGCCTACCGTTTAAGCGTGGATTCACTAATATTAACCGCATACCTTATCAAGAAGTTAATGTTGATAAGATCGAAGAACGGTTCAAGAAAGGCGTTGAGGTTAACCCGGAGCGCCTGGTTGAAGCCGGTTTAATTCGCAAAGCTGATCAGCCGGTTGTGATCCTGGGACGTGGTGAGATTAAATCATCTTACACAGTGAAGGCACATCGCTTCACCAAGAGCGCCCGTGAGAAGATCGAGGCTGCCGGTGGCACAGTTGAAGTCCTGGACTTGGAATTCACCGGCGTGCGGGCAACGGTTAAGAAGCTCCGCAAAGAGCAAATCGAAGAACTGCGCGCCAAGCGATCTGCCGAGCAAGGGCAGTAGCGGTGCACCTGGATCAGATAGGGAGGTCTTAACATGTCCTTTTTCAGGACCTTAAGCGAGGTAATGCGCTTGCCCGAACTCAGGCGGCGCATCCTGATAACATTGGCGATCCTGGCTGTCTACCGGTTTGCAGCAAATGTGCCGGTTCCTGGTGTTGACCATGCTGCATTGGCTACTGCACTTGATCCGGGTACAAGTTCTATTGGATCGTTTGCCCAGGTGCTTGACCTGTTGTCGGGTGGGGCGGTCTCAAACTTTTCGGTATTGGCGATGGGTGTCTATCCATACATCACTGCCAGCATCATCATCAACCTGTTGACGCCTTTTGTTCCGGTATTGGAAGACCTGATGAGCCAGGGACAGGCCGGTCGTGATCAGATCAACCGGATCACGTACTATATGGCGATCCCGTTGGCCTTAATGCAGGCCTGGGCCCAGATTAAAATCTTTGGTTCGCAAGGCTCCAATATCATTCCGGGCTTTGGTGAGGACATTATCCTGACAATCGCTATCTTAGCGGTGATGACTGCCGGGACGATGTTCGCCATCTGGCTGGGTGAGCTGATTACGGAGGACGGAATCGGCAATGGTCTGTCGATCATTATCTTTGCCGGTATCGTGGCTCGCATTCCGTTCAGGCTTCCTAACCTGGCTAGCACCGATACGGCAGCTACCATTCGGAACCTGCTGGTATTTCTGATTTTGACTGTCCTGACCGTGGTCGTGATCGTCATGGTGCAGGAAGGCCAGCGCCGTATCCCGGTCAAGTATGGTAAACAGGTTCGTGGAAGAAAGATGTACGGTGGCGGAACAACCGTCCTGCCGCTGCGCGTCAATACAGCGGGCATGATCCCGCTGATCTTCGCCCAGTCGCTCCTGACATTTCCGGCTGTTCTGGCAGGATTTTTCAGGGAAAGCCCTGCTGTCTGGTTGTCGAACTTTGCGACTAGCGTCAGCAATGTGTTTGGTAACCAGGGTGGCGGATTGATGTCCGGTCAGATCGTGTACTGGTTGATCTACTTCTTGATGGTCGTCGGTTTTACCTATCTGTATACCGATATCATGATGAAGAACCAGAACATGGCTGAACACTTGCAGAGAAGCGGTGCGTCTATCCAGGGTATCCAGCCCGGTAAGAAGACAGAGAATTACATCAACAAAGTGGTGAGACGTATCACCATCGTTGGGGCGTTGTTCCTGGGTGCCGTTGCCGTTTTGCCCGGTGTGCTCCAGATTGTTATGAATCTGATCCGGCCCGGTGCTGGTACGGAATTGCAGGGTGCACTGTTTATCGTTAGCGGCGGTGGGTTGATCATCGTCGTTGGCGTGGTGATCGATACGTTCCGCCAGCTTGACGCAGAGTTCAAGACGCGGCGTCGCGATCTGGCGTTTATCCGTTAATTTCACAGGGGGCGCGGCTTGCTGCGCCCCTACCTAACGAAAGGGATTGGGGAAATCATGGCAACCTATGTGGTGTTGATGGGGCCTCCGGGTGGTGGTAAGGGCACGCAGGCTCAGCGCATCACAGATGGACTGGGTATCCCGCAGGTGTCGACCGGCGATCTGTTTCGTGCGATGAAGACACAGGATACACCCCTGGCTCGCCAGGTGCAGGACATCATGGCAAGCGGTGACCTGGTGCCGGATGATATCACGGTGGAGATGGTCAAGGAGCGGCTGGCCGAGCAGGATTGTGCTGATGGCGCTATCCTGGATGGTTTTCCGCGGACCCCGCCCCAGGCCGATGCCCTGGCTGAGATGCTGGCCGATAACTTCAATGCCGAGGTGACGGTGGCTGTGCTGATCGACATTTCCGAAGCGGAAGCTGTGAAACGGATCAGCGGTCGCCGGAGTTGCCCCGCTTGTAAACGGGTGTACCATATCGATTACGATCCTCCTCAACAAGAGGGCGTTTGTGATGATGATGGAACACCTCTGGACCAGCGTAAGGACGATCAGTCGGATGTGGTGCGTGACCGTTACCAGGTCTACATGAATAAGACCGCACCGTTAATCAACTACTATGAAGAACGTGATCTACTTGAACGGGTCAATGGTGAACAACCAATGGAATCGGTGACTGACGACCTGTTACAGGTTATTCGTAAACGGATCAAGTAAGTTAGGACAGATCAGATCGTGAGCAAGGGTATCAAACGGCAGGCAGTGACATCTGTTCCTGCCCGGAAGAAGAAAAGGCAGCCGGTCATGAGGCAGGTGTCGGAACCACCGCCGATCATCAAGACGGCGGAGGAAGTCCAGAAGCTGCGCGAAGCGGCGGCAGTCAACGTTGAGGCTCTGTTGGCCGTTAAAGAGGCTATCAAACCAGGAGTCAAGACCAAAGACCTGGATAAGATTGCCTATGATCTGATCATCAGCCGCGGGGCGGAGCCAACGTTTTTGCACTATACACCCAGTCCCAGAATGGTACCGCCGTTTCCGGCTACGATCACGGTGACGATCAACGAGGAGTTAGTGCATGGCATTCCGGGCGACCGGCGGCTGGAAGAGGGCGACATTGTCAGCATCGATTGTGGGGCAACCTACAATGGTTATGTTGGGGATGCGGCCTATACGACTGGCGTCGGGAAGATTGCCCCGGAGCTTCAACGGCTGCTCGATGTGACCCGCGCTTCATTGTACGTGGGAATCGAAGCCTGTGTGGTGGGGCATCACTTTGGTGATGTTTCTCATGCCATCGAGACTTACGTGGTCGATCATGGCCTTAAAGTAGTTCATGGCTATGGCGGTCATGGGGTAGGGGCTCAAATGCACGAACCGCCCCATATTCCAAACTATGGTAGCCCAGGGGAGGGTTTCGCACTCAAACCGGGGATGACGTTCGCTCTGGAGCCAATGGTGATGAGCGGGAAGCGGGCAACACGGGTGCTATCCGATAAGTGGACGGTGGTCTCCGCAGATGGGCGGCCCAATGCTCACTTTGAACATACGGTGGCCGTTACCGAAAATGGCCCGGAAATTCTGACAAAGATGGAATAAGAATGGCAAACGTGGTATAATCACCGTTTGTCTCTTCAGTAAATGAGAAAATGAGAGAATTACGATGAAAGTTGGCGCTTCTGTAAAACGGTTGTGCCCCAAGTGCAAAGTTATCAAGCGCAAGGGCGTTGTCAGGGTAATTTGTTCAAACCCTAAACATAAGCAGCGTCAGGGTTAAGGGATCCCGGAGAGACGATTATGGCACGTATTGAAGGTATAGACCTGCCGCGGAACAAACGCGTTGAGATTGGCTTGACCTATATCTATGGCATTGGCCGGTCACGCAGCCAGGAAGCTTTGGCTGCTACCGGGGTCAATCCTGATACCAGGGTCAAGGACTTAACCGAGGGCGAAGTGGCCCTGCTGCGTGAGTTTATCTCCAACAACTATCGCGTTGAAGGTGACCTGCGGCGGGAAGTACAGTTGAATATCAAACGTTTGCAAGAGATCGGTACTTATCGAGGAATGCGCCACCGCCGGAGCTTACCGGTACGTGGTCAGCGCACGCGTACCAATGCTCGAACCCGGCGCGGAAAGCGCAAGACCGTACCCGGTCGTGGCCGCCGCCGTGGTGCAAAGAAGAAGTAGTAAGAGCCTGGAGGAGGCATGGGACAACGGAGACAGCGTAGTCGCAAAGTACGTAAAAATGTGCCTTACGGACAAGCGCACATTCATGCGACATTCAATAACACCATTGTGAACATGACCGATCAACAAGGGAATGTGGTCACATGGGCCAGCGCCGGTACGGCTGGCTTCAAAGGGTCGCGCAAGAGCACCCCGTATGCCGCTCGGATGGCCGGTGAAATGGCATCCAAGCAGGCGGTAGCCCACGGGATGCGCGAGGTTGACGTGTTTGTGAAGGGGCCCGGCCCCGGACGCGAAGCGGCGATCCGAGCGATCCAGGGTGGCGGGTTGAAAGTGCGCTCCATCACGGACGTGACCCCGATCCCCCACAATGGTTGCCGTCCCCGCAAAAAGCGGCGCGTGTAATCATTATTACCTGGTTGGTGTGGTTCCGGTCGCCTGCTCAGTCTGGTCGGGGTAGGCGACAGGTTATGTTGTGGAATTGGGCAAAAGTCTGAAGTACCCTCTTGTTTTTTGCCCAGACCATTGAAAATTCAAATAAACTTAATTAGACGAAGGATGAAGCATGGCAAGATATACTGGCCCTGTGTGTAAACTTTGTCGGCGGGAAGGGGAGAAGCTGTTCCTCAAAGGATCACGCTGCACCTCCCAAAAATGTGCCATCGAACGGCGCAACTATCCCCCCGGCCACCATGGACGCAGCACACAATTTCGGCGCGGACGTGCATCAGACTATGCACTTCAGTTGCGTGAAAAACAAAAGACTAAGCGGATCTATGGTATCCTGGAACGGCAGTTCCGGCGGTATTTCCGGGTTGCTTTACAGCGATCTGGTTTGACCGGTGCCAATTTGTTAAGCATTTTGGAGAGCCGGTTAGACAATACAGTCTACCGCATGGGCTTTGCCGAATCGCGTGCCCAGGCCCGTCAGTTGGTTCAGCATGGGCACTTTAATGTAAATGGCCGCCGGACCAATATTCCCTCTTATCTAGTTCGCCCTGGCGATCAGGTAGAAGTGCGTGAAGGCAGCCAAAAACGTACCTACTTCAAGCAACTGCGTGATGAGTGGGGCGACCGACATATCCCGGATTGGGTGAGTCGAGATGTGGCAAAGTTAACCGGGATGGTCGAGAGACTGCCAGAACGTGATGATGTGGACCTCCCGATTAACGAACAGCTAGTGGTTGAGTATTACAGCCGGTAAATATGTGTACAGTTTGAGACCAAGCTGAGGAGGCAGGTTCGTGATTTCGACGAACGATATGGTGCTGCCCAGAATTGAACGCGACGCTGTGTCGCGCAATTATGGCCGCTTCAACATCAGTCCATTAGAACGTGGTTTTGGCACGACTCTCGGTAATGCGTTGCGCCGGATTATGCTCTCGTCCTTGCCGGGTGCAGCCGTAACCTCTATCCGGGTTGCCGATGTTTATCATGAATTCTCGGCGATTCCGAACGTTCGAGAGGATATGACCCAGCTTATTCTTCACATCAAGCAGCTTCGATTGATGCTGCATGATGGTGTGGAACAAGCGCGGCTTCGCCTGGATGTTCAGGGAGGCGTGGTCACAGCGGCTGATCTGATCTGCCCAGGTGAGGTAGAGATCATGAATCTTGATCTGTACCTGTTCACTATCGACGATGACCAATCACGGGTTGAGATGGAATTCACCGTCGAGGCAGGTCGTGGATATTCAACCGCGGAGGAGCGGGGCAAGCTGCCCATTGGCGAACTGCCGGTTGATGCGATTTTCAGCCCGATCAAGCGGGTAGCCTATGATATTGAGCAGGCCCGTGTCGGACAGAAAACTAACTATGATAAATTGGTCCTGGAAGTCTGGACGGATGGGACGATTCAGCCAGAGATCGCCATGCGCGACGCGGCCAAGATTCTGATCCGCCAACTGGCTATCATCGGTAATGTCGATCCTGAAGACTTCACCGAGACGGCGGCTCCAGTTGAACCGCCGGAGGAGAAGCTCCCCGATTGGCATGATATGCCGATTGAGGGGTTAGACCTGAGCGTCCGAGTCTTCAACTCCCTGAAACGGACGGGAATTACGACCGTTGGTGAGGTAGTGAAGATGTTGGATAAAGGTGAAGACGCGATGCTCGCCATCCGTAATTTCGGCGATAAGTCGCTGAATGAATTGATGGCCCGTCTTCGCGAAAAGAATTTCCTGGTCGATGAAGACACCGACGAGATGGACGCTGTGTAGATAGGTGGACCAAAATCCCACAGGATAAACGAGGAAGTCTATGCGTCATAGAGTAGCTGGTCGCCGCCTTGGGCGCGATACCAAGCATCGAAAAAGTATGCGGCGGACGATGATTTCACAATTGTTCCGCCATGAAAAGATAAAGACAACCGAGGCTAAAGCCAAGTCGATCCGCAGCCAGGCTGAGAAGATGATCACCTTGGCCCGCAATCGGGGTGACTCTGAGCGCCTGGTTGAACTGGCCGAGGATCGTGATGAGGCCGGGCTGAATAGCCTGCTGACCGCAGCACAGACTCGCCGCCTGTTAGAGCTGGCCGAGGCTGATGATGTCGAGGCGCTGGAGAGAGAAGCTCAGGCTATTTCAATCCATGCCCAACGACTGGTTCGGCGTGAGCTGCATGATCGTGAAGTGCTCTATAAGCTCTTCCACGATATCGCCCCTCGGTACGTTGATCGACCGGGTGGCTATACCCGGATCGTGCGGCTGGGCAAGCGTAAAGGCGATGCCGCCGAGATGGTCATGCTAATGCTGGTCGAAGAGGATTAGCTGTCTGCGCTACCGGGCAACCATCGCCTATGATGGTGGGGCGTACTACGGTTTTCAGCGGCAGATCAATGCCTCTCCGACGGTCCAGGGAACCCTGGAGACGACGTTAGGCCAGATTGCCAGGTGTGATGCCGTCCCGATCATCGGAGCAGGGCGTACCGACCGGGGGGTTCATGCCTCCGGTCAGGTAGCTGCCTTTGACCTGGATTGGCGGCACACACCAGATCAACTGCGTGATGCTCTGAATGCCAATTTGCCGGGTGACATCGCGGTGCGGGAAGTTCAGGCCACCGGGCCAGACTTCCACCCGCGATTCGATGCAGTGAATCGCAGTTATGTGTACCGGTTGTACGCTGCACCAGTGCGTGACCCATTTCAACGGGATCGCGCCTGGCACCTGAATCGTGATGTGGACTTGGAAGCTATCCGATCGGCGATTACCCGTTTGATCGGCACACACGATTTCAGCGCATTTGGTAAGCCGCCGCAGGGAGATAACCCGGTGCGAACCGTCGAATCGGCGCGATGGGAGGCTGTTGGTGAAAACGGTCATTACCGGTTCACTATTACGGCTAACGCCTTTCTGTTCCGGATGGTACGCCGGATAGTAGGTGCCCTGGTGCTGATCGGGCAGGAACGGTCGCCGGTTGAGGCCATGCAGGAGAAGCTGGTTCACCGTCAAACGGACAGCCTGAATCTGCTGGCTCCGCCGTATGGCCTGACCCTGGTGGCAGTACGCTATCCAGAAGAATTGTAAAATGTCCGCCCTGGTTGGTGGCAGAGTAATTTAGGAGTAATTTTGGTGAAAAAGACATACTCGGCGAAACCTGAAGAGGTTGAGCGCAAGTGGTATATTGTCGATGCCACCGACCAAACCCTGGGTCGGATGGCAACCCAAATCGCGATTATCTTGCGTGGAAAGCACAAACCGATGTTCACGCCGCATGTTGATTGTGGCGACTATGTGATTGTCATCAACGCGGAGCGAGTCCACGTTACTGGCAAGAAGCTAGAAGATAAGATGTATTACCACCACTCCGGTTATCCCGGTGGGTTGCGCGAGACACCGCTTAAGACAATGTTGATCAAACACCCTGATCAGGTGATTTCCGAGGCGGTGCGGCGGATGCTGCCCAAAAATAACCTGGCCCGTCACATGCTCAAGAAGCTGAAAGTTTATGCCGGGCCGGATCACCCCCACGAAGCGCAGCAGCCTGAGCCGCTTGAATTGTAGAGAGGGTAAGCTGAATGGTTGAGCAAAGACAATATTACGAAGGTGTTGGACGCCGTAAGACGGCAACCGCGCGAGTTCGCATTTACCTGGGTGGGACAGGCGAAGCCATTGTCAATGACAAGGCGGTTGAAGAGTTCTTCCCCCGTTCAGGAGATGTCACGCACCTGATGGGCCCGCTGGATGTGGTCGGTATGGCCGGTAAAGTGGACATGACCGTCAAGGTTCGGGGCGGCGGTGTGACCGGGCAGGCGGGAGCCGTCCGGTTAGGGTTGGCGAGAGCACTGGTGAAGTACGACGAGGAGATGCGTTCTCCGCTTCGTCGCGCTGGTATGATGACCCGTGATGCACGAGAGAAAGAGCGTAAAAAGCCAGGTCTCAAACGTGCACGTAAGGCTCCGACCTACACCAAGCGTTAAGTTTTCCATTTTATAATCTTATAGAGATGGATATAATGCCGCGAATAACTTCGCGGCTTTTTATGATCAGGGCATTGACCATACTAATCAACAGGCCGCGTGAGCGGTCTTTTTCTATGCAAAGGGGGAAAGGATGCAGCACGAATTGACGGAGCCATCGCCGCTTCTGGACGGGACAGGCCGGTTGATCCAACCCGGATGGGCACGCCAGCCGCTTTTAGATTGTAATCTGGAAAACGCCTCGTTTTACACTGTTAAGCCCCTGCAATTTTTTCGGATAAAGCAGTGGGATTATTACGCCGTCTTCACGCCGACTCACTTTTTCTCTGCGACGGTGGCGGATATTGGCTATGTCGGCAATGTGTTTGTCTACGTGATCGACTTTCAGACCAAATGGTATCACGAGGAGTCGATCCTGATTCCGCTGGCAAAAGGCGTCAATTTACCCCGTAACAGCACTGAGGGTGATGTGCTGTTTGATAACGGTAAACTGAGGATCGAATTCCTGCTTGATGGAAATGCGCGGCGGATCCAGGTTGATTGGCCGGGCTTTAACCAGGGGCAGGGCGTGTCGTCGGATATCACCTTAACCTGCCCACCTGATCACGAATCGGTTGTGATGGTGACTCCGATTGGGGACAAGCGGTTCTACTACAATCGGAAGATCAATTGTATGCCCGCCAAGGGGTGGTTTACGGTTGGCGATCAGCGGCAGGTTGCTGATCCGAAAAACAGCCTGGGTGGACTGGATTGGGGTAGGGGCGTCTGGGACTATAAGAGCTTCTGGCTGTGGGCCAGTCTATCCGCTTATCTACCTGATGGGCGCACCATTGGACTGAATATGGGCGAGGGATTCGGTGATCTCAGCCGGGCAACCGAGAACTGCTTCATCCTGGATGGGCGGGTTCACAAATTGGAGCGGATTCCGTTTCAATATGATCCGACCGATTTTATGAAGCCGTGGAAGTTTGTTTCATCGGATGGGCGGCTCGACCTGGAGTTTGTACCATTCCTGGAGCGGACGGCTAAGAGCAACGTTTTGTTGATAGACAGCGAGGTTCACCAGATGTTCGGGCGCTACTCCGGGATGGTGGTCACCGATGAGGGCGAGACGATCACGATCAATGACCTGATCGGGTTTGCGGAGGAACATCATGCCCGGTGGTGATTTCCCTATCATGTTATCGCATTATCAGGCTGCGCCGCTTCTCAAAGCACGCGAGGCTGGTGATCAGACTGTGTCGATCTCTCCCGATCTGAACCTGACCAGCGTTGAGGTAGTACTTACGGCTGAAGGGGTGACCTTCCCCGGTGGTGAGCAATTAGCCTGGGCGGATTGTGAACGTATCGCGGGGGAAGAGAATAAATGCTTCACACTGGAGGATGGCGTCATCCAGGATATACAGGTTTTTTCCGAGACGACTAACTGGTTAAGAACCCTGTATCCGACCGGAGGTGCGCCGACCATGCTGGTATCCGGCACGCCGATGCACCGGATCAAAGCGACCGATCCTTATCGAGATACGCTGAAGAAAATCAAGGCGGTTAAAGCACCCAACGGCGTGGTGTTGGATACGGCGACCGGGTTGGGGTATACGGCCATCGAAGCAGCGAAAACCGCCGAGCATGTGATCACCGTCGAACTCGATCCGGCTGGACTCGAAGTAGCACGATACAACCCCTGGTCACGCGAACTTTTTAACAATCCAAAGATCGAGCAGATCGTTGCCGATGTGTATGACGTGGTCGAGGACACG
>JBNKDD010000097.1:0-18997 GCA_050288085.1 Anaerolineae bacterium | reverse complement strand
ATACTGCAAATTCTGCACCCATGGAATAAACACAATAGTTAACGGTGTTGTCCTTTATGGTTCGCACTTTGCATTCCGTTTCATATTTACCGATCATGTCAGTAACTTCTTGATAACTGGTTTGATCCGGGTACAAATGCCGCTTCATGATTTCGGGGAGATCGCCATTAGTGAGTTGTGGGTATGTATCACCGCAATCGGCTATGTCTTCTGGAACCATTTTTTCATCACACAGATATGAAACTACTTCAGATGGTAGCGGAGTCTTTTCATACTCGCGCCAAGTTCTATTTCTTGATAAATCTTCTACTAGAACAAGTACGATTGGGTATGAGCAGCAGAGTACGACAAGGCAAAGTAGAAGTGAACTCACTAAAATTACTGCCGTTGCGACATATTTATTTGTGCTTTGATAGAATGATCTTATGATGTTCATTTTGGGTTCCCGGCCCTGGATTACTTGTCTCACCCTGGGCACAGCATGCTGTGCCCCTACCGCTACATCAATCGGGAGGATGGCGCAGCCTTCTCCGACCCTCTCGTGGCAGCAGCCCGGCTCGCTGGATGATCTCCGAGACGGTTTCCTCCTGGCGGTAGGCCATCACGTGGATGCCGCTGATCCCCTCGATGGCCCGCACCTGTTCGATGATCTCAATGCAAATCTGGATGCCCTCTTCGCGCTGCTGGTTCTTGGGGGTCTTTTCGAGGCGGTCGATCACCTGATCGGGGATATAGACTCCGGGGACGTTCTGGCTCATCCAGTGGGCGGCCCGTGCCGAGCGCAAAGGTCCGACCCCGACCAGGATGTAGACTCGCTCGTGTAGGCCCAGGTCCCGCACCCGTGCCATGAACTGCTCCAACCGGGGCAGGTCAAAGCAGTACTGGGTCTGGATGAAGTCCGCGCCCGCTTCGACCTTCTTGAGCAGGCGGTAAGGGCGGGCCTCGAAAGGTGGGGCAAAGGGATTTGAGGCGGCTCCCATAAACAAAGCGGGCGGCACTTCTAAATGCCGCCCACTGAGAAATTTACTTCGATCCCGCATGATGCGGATCATCTGCAACAACTGGATGCTGTCCAGGTCGAAAACCGGTTTGGCTTCCGGCTGATCACCGGCCTGGACGCCGTCACCGGTCAGGCATAACACGTTGCGGACTCCCAGCGCTGCCGCTCCCAGCACGTCGCCCTGAATGGCGATCCGGTTGCGGTCCCGGCAGCTAATCTGGTAGACCGGCTCGTATCCGGCCCTGGTCAGCAGGGCGCAGGCAGCCACGCTGCTCATGTGGACGTGTGCGCCGCTGGCATCGGTCACGTTGATCGCGTCGGCAACCTCGGAAAGCACCAACGCCTGATCGTAAACCGCCTGTGGATCGGCGGTATCGACCGGGGCCAGTTCAGCGGTTACGGCGAATCGCCCGCTGCGCAGCACCCGTTCGAGGCGGCTGTTTGCCCGTGCCGGTGGCGTATCAGTGACCATTCCGCCGGGTCATCTCCTGCAAGCGGGAGACGGGATAAGCCTCGTCCAGTTCTTTGACGATTGCATCAACGACCTCTTCTGCTGTGCCATCACGCTCCTCTTCTGGACCCCATTTCCAGTATTCGAGGTAGTCGTCGGTGCTGGTGTCGGCCTGGGCCATCGCTGCGGTGTCGATGGCCTTCTGGAAGCGGTTGGACAATTCTGCTTTGGCCGTGCCGCATTCGTCGGTGGCTTTCACCTGGGCGGGATAATCCTTCCAGAACATGATTTGATAACGTGCCATAGTAAAAAATACTCTCCTTGTGAAATGGGTTTCGTTATTGAAGAGCGTGGTGGCGGACAATGCTTCCCACCGCACCCTTTAAGATCAAAATTTGATATCGTCCACCCGGACGACGTTAGCTTCCCAGCCTTCTGGGGGCTGCTGATCACGCCCATCGAGCATATTCAGCCAGGCTGATGTGCCCTCTAACCGGCGGTCTACCGGTGGGTGGATGGTAAAAATGCGCTTGCCGTAGGTTTCCATTTTGGCGGCGCGGCCCCAACCGAGCACCCAGATGCAATCCATCTCCGGCTTGACCTCGCACTTCCCATTGGCGCGGACTCCCCCACAGGGCCCGTTGCGTAGATTCTTAGGACAGGTCATCGGGCAGGTCATGCCGGTTCCGCGCAGATTACACATGCCGCACATCCGGCAGTCGAACAGCGCCTGCTTTGAGACGCGTTCACCCCACTCGAACAAACCTTCCAAACGCTGGAATCCGATCCGGCGAAGCAGTGGCTCGATGGCCTTGAGCAGCCATACGGTGAACCGGTAGGCGCGTTCAAGGCGAACGGGACGATCCTGCAATCGGCGGGCTATGGACATCAAATAGGGGCTCCTATTTATTCCTGGGGAAGGGCGTTACGGCGATCTTAATGGGGGAGAGTGTGTTACACTGCTCACGCGTGTTTTCGTGGAGCAAAGACTTTTCCTTAGAGACATCGAATATACCAGACATTATAACGCATCGGGCACGGCGATAATAGGCCGTTAACAGGCGATCATCATACGCCGGAATCAAAAAGGGGCAGGCTCGCCCCTTTTATGTTATCAACCGGCCTTTTTGATTGCCATGTACTTTTTGGCCGTTTCGACGGCGATAGCGGCATCACGGCAGTAGGCATCAGCCTGAATTTCTTCGGCAAAGGCGTCATTGAGCGGTGCGCCTCCAACCAATACGGTGATCTGGTCGCGGATGCCTTTCTCTACGAGCGTGTCGATCACGACCTTCATGTAGGGCATGGTGGTGGTCAGCAGGGCGGACATGCCGAGGATGTCGGGTTTGTGTTCATCGATGGCTGCCATGAAGGCATCGGCGTCAACGTTGATGCCCAGATTATGCACGTCGAAGCCTGCGCCTTCCAGCATCATGGCGACCAGGTTTTTGCCGATGTCGTGGATATCCCCCTTGACGGTTCCGATCACGACCGTGCCGATCTTGGGTGCACCGGTTTCGACCAGCAAGGGACGCAGCAGTCCCATCCCACCCTTCATGGCTTTGGCCGCCATCAAGACCTCCGGGACAAACAGCACGCCATCACGGAAGTCAACGCCGACGATCTCCATCCCGGCGATCAGCCCCTCGGCCAGGATTTCAGCCGGGCTTTTCCCCCGTCGCAGCGCTTCTTCTACTTCGGCAACGACCTCGTCCCGATAGCCGTCGTACAGATCGTCCTGCATCTGGAGATACAGGTCTTCGTCGGATAGTTCTTCCAGGTTGATCTCTTCGTTCTCGCTCATACACACTTCTCCTCGCGTAAATTTGGGGTGTCCCCACGCTGCAAGCTGGTTCTAAGTTTGCCGGTTTTTATCATAGATTTCAAGTAAATTAAGAGTGAACTTCAATTTTGTTCGTGTGGTCAACCTGAAGGTAGCTAAAAAAAGCCTTCATAATTATGATCGGCCTGAGAGCAAAAATGTCAACCCAGAACGGTAGGTGTGTTATGCCTGGAACAACTTCTACCAAACTGCCGAGCCGATCACTTAAGAACAGCTGCCGCCACACTTTTACAGTCTTCATAACACTTATGACGGCGGGGATATCCACCATGGCTATCGGCTACTGGCAGTTTCGGGAATCGATAGCCAGTAAAACATGGCCGGTCGTGTCGGGCACAGTAATAGAGTCCAGGGTTAGAGACCATCATAACTCAGATGACTCGACCGTTTATCGAGCCGTTGTGCGCTACGAATACATGATAGAGGGTACCCGCTACACCGGTAATCAGGTGAGCCTATCCGATATAAATCACATGAATTCGAAAAAGGCTGAAGCGGTTGTCAGCCGCTACCCGGTCGGGCAGACGGTAGCGGTTCATTATGATCCGGTCTCCCCAGGCAGGGCTGTCTTAGAAACCGGCGTGAAGGGCAGCGTATGGGCAGTGATCGGAGTCGGCTGTCTGCTCACGTTGATGGGGATGGGTGCGGTGAAATTACTGCTGCTCGGATGACAACCGTCTGTTTGTCTCCGGTCGTGCCTTGTGTGCGCTGATGGGTCTGATATCGGTTCCGATAAACCTGATCAAGAGAGGCAGCTAGCCAGTATAACCACATTCGCCGGTACGCGGCGAGTTCACGACTGGCAGCAGCATTTCTTCACCGCATTTGTGTTTGGGTGCGTGCTTTTCACAAACCCAACCCTTGCCCTCATACATGCACATTGGACAGACAGCAACCGATGGTTCACCGCAGACTTCACAAGGCAAAACCGGAGGATCGTTGCGGGCCATGATCTGCACGACCGTTCCACGTGCCTGCCCCTCCCGCTGGCTGATGACTTTCAATGCCAGTTCGGTCGTCGTCCCAAAGTCATACTCGTGTCGGAAATCCATCCCCGGCTTTAAGGCATTAGCGATCTGGACACTCATTGTTTTTTCGCCATAATCCTGTGCGAGTTCGGGATAAGAGTGGTAAGTCCGCCCACCAATGTAGAACGCGCTCAGGTGCCCGCAGCATTCCAGCCAGATATCCCTGAGAAATTGATCCAGGACGGCCAATGTCAGGTCGGCGGGGATTTCAATGTACATCCAGTACATGGGCAGATAGGGACATTCGACCCGGATGTGGTAGATAGTCGCCGTGCGGATTTTGCCCTTTCCCGACCCCATCACCTCAGAAGATGCGATCTTGCGCTTCTCACAGGCGGCCAGATGCCTGGTCATCCCGCCTTTTGCATAGTCTTTCTCACAATAGTTGCAAGTTCCTCGTGATTGTTTCCCTGTCATGATTTTCCCCCTTTACGGATAGATATTAAATTCCATATGCCTCACGGATCGCGGCGCGGCGCATGTGATGCAGCAGCCGCGCTACATCCTCTGCGCTGTGGGCAGATCGCCCGGTGAGCCACCAATCCATCAGGGCGTGCTGGCTCCGCACAATGTAATTGACCAGCAAATCCAGCGGATAGGCCGGTTGTGTATCAGGGAAAGCGGCCTGGAGGCTGGCCGTCAGGTTCTGCATCATTTGTAGGTACACCCCCCGGAGGATGAATTCCGCGTCTTTTCCTCGCATGATGGTGGTATAGATCGCCTCGCCCTCGTTCAAATTCTGCAAGAGCTGCACCAAATCCGCAGGTGGATTGTCGCCCATCAGGTCAGCATAGCTCAGGGTATTCTCAACCAGGTGGGAGGCGAAGTCGGCATAGTGATCCAGCAGCAGGTCATCTTTGCTCTGGTAATGAGAATAAAAGGTTGTACGCCCCACGTTGGCCCGATCCACCACATCCTGAATGGTGACGGCATCGTAACCTTTTTCATGGATCAACTGCATCAACGCATTCTTGAGCAGTTCGCGGGTACGTTGAACCCGGCGGTCTGGCCTGTCATCTGTCATAAGTATTTCCGAACAATTCCTGTGATCTGTTCAGTTCTGAACAACCTCTAACCAGTGTCCATTGATCCTTCGATCTGCCTAGCTTATAGTGTGGGTGGGTTGTTCGTATTGCGCAAATCATGGAGATAGTCAAATGAATTTTATAAGTAATATCGTACACGGCACAAGCTCACAATCGCATACTCACGCAGATGGCACCACACATTCGCATAGCAGCCAGGCTAATTATTTCACCGCAGAAGAGAAACTATTCACCAATCTATTTTTCTTCGGTTTAGCCCTGTCCATCGTATCCGCCATCCTCTTTTTTACGACAGAAATCCTGTGGCTGCCAATTGTGCTGTTAACCATTGGCATCGTGATGATGATCCCTCGCACCGCTCTGGTAGTCATGATCTGGCGAATCGCACCGGAACGCTTCAAAATCGTCGAGAAGATCCAGAGTCAAATTCCCTGGCGGGGCGATGAGCAGGTGCTTGATGTAGGCACAGGCAGTGGTATTTTGTTAGTCGGCTGCGGACAGAAACTGACCACCGGTCACGGCATTGGGATCGATATCTGGCTGCCTGACGCCGGTGGTGGGACCCCTGAGTTGTTCCAACACAACATTAAGGTTGAAGGGCTGGCGGATAAATTAGAATTACAAAACGTCGATGTGCGTGAGATGCCATTCGAGGACGGATCTTTCGATGTAATCGTATCCAGTCTGGCCATGCATCATGTTGGAGCAGGAAGCGCCGAGCGGCTGCGAGGCATTCGAGAGATGATCCGGACACTCAAACCGGGTGGTTATATCGCTTTATATGACCTGAGCGGCGTGCTGAAGGACGGTATCCGGTTATTGGAAGATCAGGGATTCAGCACAATCAACCGACAAGGCCGTATGTTCCAGTATATTCTGGTCCAAAAACCAGCGTAGCAAAAAGTTATTGATTGGACTTTCGCATCTGCTCAAGGGCACGAATGTCCAGCCGCTTAAACTGAATGGATTATGTACCGGTTATTTTTCTTGCTGGCTAACGAACATATTATTTTTCTATGAGGGAGCATCATGCATCAATCAAAAGATTCTACCCAGAGAGGTAACGGGATGATCCTGCGCCACTTGATTCTTATTATCGCCGCGGTGGGCCTGCTGATCGCGCTGTATCTACTCACACAAAATATCACCATATCGGCGTTAGGTGTCGTGGCTATCGTGGCCACTCACATGATCGCAGTGGTGACCATCCTGCTATCAGGCCGGTCGATTCTGCGCCGTTTTATCCAGAAAATTCATGGCACACACGAGGACGATCACGGTCACACCCACAACCACGACCAGGAATCGACCGGGCAGATCATTCGCTGGGCGTGGTTCTACGACACATTTACCAACTTTCTGATGCTGGGCCAGCGGAATAAGGCGATCAGGGCAACCCTTGATATGATCCAGATTCAGCCCCAGGACTCGATCCTGGATGTGGGCTGCGGTACCGGCACAATGGCTTTGCTCGCCAAGAACGATTATCCTACGATCAGCGTTCACGGTCTCGATGCGGGCGAGGAAATGATCGCCTTTGCGCGGCAAAAAGCTGCTCGGCGGGGAGCCGATGTCGATTTCCGACAGGGGTTGGCACAGGAACTTCCTTACCCCGACGCATCATTTGAGGTGGTGATCAATTCCCTGGTGATGCATCATTTACCGCCTGAGGTGAAAGATCAGGCGGCGGCTGAGATATACCGGGTGCTTAAACCCGGTGGACGGCTGCTGATCGTGGAGTTCGAGCCGCCGCGGTCGGCGCTGTTCAGGTTTTTCCTGTCGCTGCTGGTCGGGCCGATGACGGGGATTGATAACTCATATCTTGTGCCGCTGCTGGTGAGTGCCGGGTTTACTCAGGTGAGCGGCGGGTCTGCTCGCAGCATGCTGACCATTACGATTGCCGGACGGAAACCACCGGAATAGATGCCAACTCTGTTTACCCCCCAATAGACCTCACCCCTGACCTCGCTGCGCTCGGCCTTTCCCCACTCCGATCTGCAAGCAGATTCGGGAGAGGGGGGAGGTTCAGCATTAAGTTAGAAGGGATTTTGAAAATGCTTCGTTGGATGCTCGACCAGTTCACAGCGGAATAAATTCCGCTTCTATAGATGATATGTCTGTTAAAACAGACCCGGAATCACCCATCACACCTCAGTTTTTTGGGTCGAATTTATTCGACGTATCATTTGTAGCCTGATGATTTATCATCAGGTGGTCGGGGTTTCTATACTATCTCTTAAGTTGATAGCTATGGGGCAGATCACGATCCGCCTCTACGAACGACATCTTCAATTTGCGGATGATGCTTTGCATATAGCAGAATAAAAAAGACGCATCACCCGGTGATATCACCGGGTGACGGCTTGGGGAGTATGACTTGGAGAGAATCTTTACTTCCACCGACCAAACAGACATGCGCGACTGACTGTACCAGGCCGGCGCGTTTTTATGAGAAAATAATTGCTAACAATTTTTATCATGATATATGATTTATAAATTGTTTGTCAAGCTTTCAGGGAGCCGGAAGATCTGATAAACATGATTTACTAGAGATTTCACACCTGGAGGATTCATGCTATCCCGACGCGATTTTCTGAACGCTGCCGGTATGCTGCTCAGCGCGGTGGTGATCAGGCCTTTACCGCCCCCACATACAACTACCGATTGGCGTACGCTGCTGCCGGATTACGAAGCCTCCACCCGGCGTAATATTGTCATCGTCAACGGGCGGGCGGCGATGCTTTCGGCGCATGTCTATCCAGGGACTTACGTTCGGGATGCCCTGTTCTGGGGGCCGCTGGCTTTCAAAGACCCGGCGCTTGGTTATGATTGCTACCAATGGTTTGCCGAGACACAGTTCGAATCAGGCCAGATCAGGAGCGCTGTCCCGCTGTATCCAGAAGACGAAGGTAAGTTAGAGCCAAAGGACGACGAAGGAAGCCTGTTGTTTATCATCGCCTCCGACTGGCTGCGACGCGCCGGTTATTCGCTTGACCCGGAGCGGATCGTTCGGGCTTATAACTGGGTCGATTCTCATGTCAGCGAGGACACCTATATTTCCCCTGCCGGGCCGTTCCGTTACTGGGCTGACACGGTCGCCCCGGATTCGTCAGAGGCGATTGCCCATAACCAGGGCTTGCTGACCCTGGCCCGCCGGGCGATGGTCAATATGGGGCTAGGCGGTGTGCGTGAATCGGATGTGGATGCGGCGCGGCGGCAGTATCATTCGTTCTACAATGGAGCCTATATCACCCTGGGTAAATACTCCAACTTTGGCCCGGCACAGGATATCTCGGCGATCTTCCCGGAATTCATCAGCCGCTACCTGTACGGTGAGTCGATGCTGTCCGACGAGATGGTGGTCAATCACGTCAAGCGGATCGTGAACAATGCCGCCGGACATTACCCGGATGGCCGCCTGGCCGGTCTGAAAGTCGTCTCGGCATCGGATGGGGATTTCCTGCCGAGGGACTGGTTTTTCGCTGCTGATATCAATCCGCCGGGTGATTATCAAAATGGGGGACACTGGCCCCTGTACAGCATCGCGGCGCTGGCTCTCGCCTATTCGATCACCGGCAAGCGAACCTATGCCCGGATGATCGGCGAATTGATCAACAACGAACTGAGCATCGATCACCAATCTAAAGAGGTGATGAGTCTGGCCCCTGGCAATGTGGGGTATTGCCCCCCGCAGCGGATGAATTACACCTGGAATGCGTTGATTCCGGTTGCCTGTGAGTGGTGTGGGCTGGTATAACTGGGCAGATGGAACCGGTAAATTTCGGTAGATCATGATTTTGCGGCCTTAGACCTCACCCCCGTCTCAATGCTGTCAGCATTTCGGAAGGGGGTGAGGTTGAGATTGGAAAACTCAAATCTATGGTTTGCTGAATTCTAGTGAGTAGGTAGGGGAAGATCTTGCAGGTAAATAAAATCCTTCGAATTATCCCATTGACGGCATTGATCCTGACCGGCTGCGCCAACTGGTTTGGCGATGAACCGACCATCGCGGCATTGTCCACGCTCACGCCCAGCCCTGCGCCGACCGGCACGCCTGCTGTCGCCCTGCTCGATACGCCCACCCCGTTTACGCCGACGGTCACGCCGACCGTTACCCTGACGCCTCGATTTTCACCTACCCCACCACTGGGTGGGACTTCTACCCCGGCCAACCCACTGACGGCCACCGCTCAGGCAATCGGAATGGCAGGTGGCCCCAGCCCGGTCATCGAGTATTTTGCAGCCTATCCTACCGAGATTGAACCCGGCGAAGAGGTGTTACTCTTCTGGTCGGCGCAGGATGGCAGTTCGGCGGCTGTGTATCGCGTCAATGCGGATGGGTCACCGGGCCGCACCTGGCAGGTCGCGATGGAGGATTCGCTGGCCGTCTATCCAAGCAGCGCAGGCCGTGAGGATGTATACATGCTGGCGGTTACCAACGGTCTGGTCACCGTTGAGCAGCCGGTGGCGATCGCGGTTTCCTGCCCGCTTGAATGGTTCTTTAGCCCGCCGCCTGATAAAGGCTGTCCCAACGCCGAAATCAGTTCAACGCGTGCAGTCGTGCAGGAATTTGAGGGGGGGCGGATGTTCTGGCTGGAAGGCTTCAACCAGATCATGGTGTTGTTCGATGATGTGAACTTCGAGGCACCACAACCCACCGAAGAAGACGAAACCGGCGACGATGAAGAAGTCGAGACGGAAGAACCAGAAGCCGATCAGGCCGGGGAAGAAGATGAGGAAGAAGAGACTCAACCGAGATGGTTGTTATTTGTTGATTCTTTCCAGAACGAAAACGCTAATCCCGAACTCGAAGCGCCGGAGGGGTATTTACCGCCCTGGTACGGATTCAGCCTGATCTGGCGTGAAGAGGATACCGTCCGTGAGCGGCTGGGCTGGGCAACTTCCGGGGAAATCAGCTACGATACTTACTATCAGCGCGAAATGATCGACGGTGAGAAGCTGCACCTGTTCTTCACCGACGATCTCGACGCAGTGACCGAACTTGATCCGATCACCCGCGATTGGTTGGTAGTCGCCTATTTTTATGCCGAATAGGGAGGTCTATTCGGCTTTCTCGCATCTCGCACAAAGTACCCCTTGACTCTCACGTTACGTGATAGTTTAGAATACCTCTCATGATGACATACACCGTCAAACAGATATCTGAACTGGCAGGAGTCAGCGTTCGGACCCTGCACTACTATGACGAGATCGGGCTGCTCGAACCCTCGCAGGTGGGCGAAAACGGTTATCGTTACTATGAGGACGAGTCCCTGTTCAGGCTCCAGCAAATCCTGTTTTTTCGTGAACTGGACTTGAGCCTGGACGAGATCAAGTCAATTCTTGATCAGCCTGATTTCGATCTGGTGGCAGCTTTACAGGCGCACCGGGCAGGGATCGAAGCGAAAGTCCGCCGGTTGAACGGTCTCATCAGCACTATCGACAGCACTATATTGCATTTGACAGGAGAGGTTGAGATGAGTAAGCCTAAACTATTTGAAGGATTCTCAGAAGAAGAAGAAAAGCGTTATGTACAGAAAGCCCGTGAAACGTGGGATACTGAAGAAGTCGATACGACCTACAAGCGTTGGAATCGTTACACGCCCGAAAAGCAGGCGGCGATCAAGGCTGAGGGTGCGGCCATCTATCAAGACCTGGCTGCCCTGATCGATCAAGATCCGGCCAGCCCGGCGGTCCAGCAGGTGATCGGACGCTGGCACCAGCACATGCGCTATTTCTATGAGCCATCGGTGGAACGGCTGCGGGGGCTGGGTCAGCTCTATGTTGAGAGCCCGGACTTCGCCCGGAACTTCAGGGAGGTCCACCCGAATCTGCCGGAGTTCATGCAGTCTGCTATTGAGTACTACTGCGATCACGTGGACTAACGATCTATCCGTTGTTGATCAGAGTGCTTCAGGGGCCGGTCTTAGACCGGCCTCTATGGTTCAACCTTACAACAATGTTACGATACGCCGCAGGGGCTACAAAGGCGAAAAGGCTCTTTTATAATGAGGAAAGTCTACGCTCGATGATTTTCTATTGAAAATCAACATTACAAGTTTGTTACGAACATTAGCCAGGGAAGAGATTTACGTTTAAAATCATTAAGTGAAGGTAGCTTCAGCTATCTTCTGGATAGTTGGATCATTTGACTGGTCCAACTTAAGAAGTTTAATGTTTTTTATCAGGCACCTGTATGCCTTGGAGGAAATTATGTTATTTTTACCACGTGAAGAAGGTCAGGGTTTGGTTGAGTATGCTCTGATCCTGGTGCTGGTTGCCGTAGTCGTGATCGCCATTCTGACCCTGCTTGGCCCGACGATTGGTAACGTATTCAGTAACGTCATCAATAATCTCTAGTCCAAATTTGGCAAAAAAAGGGGCAGCCAACCGGCTGCCCCTTTTTTGTTTTTTATGTGCGGGGTGGGGGGATTCTTGGCTTGTTTTTTTCATGAGTAACATTACAAGTTTGTTACAGTTGTTCGCCCTGGGAAAATTTTACGTTTAAAATTATCTAAGAGACGATTGTTTTTCTTATTTTATTCATTTAATTTTCATCTCTTTTTGGAGGAATTTATGTTATTCATCCCTCGAGAAGAGGGTCAGGGACTGGTAGAATATGCCCTGATCCTGGTGCTGGTTGCTATCGTCGTGATTGCCATTCTGACTTTGCTTGGCCCGACGATTGGCAACGTATTCAGCAATGTCATCAATAATCTCTAATTCGGAATTCATTTAGAGGAAATGGGGCAGCCAACTGGCTGCCCTATTTTTTGTAATGCCTGGCCCAACTTAACGCTTATCCCCCGACTGGGTTTGTCGTCCCAAATATTTGCTCATACCACCACATCGTCTCGCGGATCGTGAGCCACCTGCCCAGGTAGATATCGTCGATCAGAATCTCGAAGTGCAGGTGCGGCCCAACCGACCCGGTGCGGACTTCACCCTCCGTGCCGGTTACACCCACCGTCCCGATGATCTGACCGGCCCGGACGGTAGCACCTGTGACCACGCCGGGCGCAATCTCGTCCAGGTGTGAGTAGACCGTCCGTAGGCCATTGCCATGATCGATGATCACCTGCTTGCCGGACAGCCGGGTCAGGGATTCATCGGAGGTATAACCATCGATCTCGGCCTGGGTGACGATCTGATCATATTCTTCTTCGGTCATATCAAGGTAAACCAGGGTTGCCCGCTGTACCTCTCCGTCCGCCATAGCGACCACCGGCCAGCCTTTTTTGAAGCCCCTGGGTGCATTGTAGCTGTAGATATCCAATCCATGATGCACCCCTAACCGGTAAATCCGGGTGGCTCCCGGATAGACTCGCGGCCAGGGCGGAAGCTCCCCTTCCTCGATAGGAAATTGCAAGCCGCGAACGGAGGGTAGTATGTCGTTGCCATACAGGGTTGGCCGGGTATAAGCGCTCATATCAGGGGAGGAACAGTCTGTACTATCTGCCGAAGTGGCCGGGCCGGGATACACAAATAGATCTGTCCCGGCAGCGGCGTACAATCGTCCCCCGGCAAAGACCACATCACGCAGCAGGCTCATATCGATGAAACCAAACTCCAGCCGGGTGACTTCCTGTCCGTTGTCCGGCAGCACCCCGACCACCTCCCGGCGCAGCCCATCGACCACATACAGGACATCGATTCCCAGGTGATCGGAGGTGGTCAGCGAGAGGGCCAACCGGCGTCCTTCGGCCTCCTGCCACAGGTCGGAGCCAACATCGTTGCTCACCCGGCGGATAACGTTGTCGTTGCGTAGGATATAGAATTTGCCGCCCGCGCTTGCCACGTCAACGCCGCTGGTCAATCCGCGTGACTCGTTGACCGTTACCAGACTGCTGATGCCTTCTGTCGTCCATAGTATCCCGTGTGCTGTATCGAGCAGGATCGGGCGGCCCCGGTCGTCAATTTCAAGGGCAACAACTTGGTTGCTCAAACCATCTTCAAAATCCTGGTTGGGGTCGATCCGGTATGTGATGGATTTCTGCTTGGAGGCGGGTTCATAACGGAAAATGTGCCCGACTTTATCCAGGACATACACCCGCCCGCGGTCATGATCGACCGTTACATCGACCAATTCCTGCACCGGTCGCCCAGCTAAATCATCACCGGGAAGCAGGATTCGTTCAAGCTCCGGTTTACCTGTATCGACGGCTACCCGGTCGGCGCGATATAACCCGCCATCGATCAGCAGGTACAGCCATTCTCCATCGGCGGCGATGCGGGTCACCGCGTGGATTCCGCTGCCCGGCAGCAGACCAAGCGGGATGCGGAGTGTATTCGCCTCGCAGGCGACGGACACCCCGGCTGTATTCGGTACGACCACCGCCGGGGGCGCGGTCTGGGGTGGGGTGGGCGTGATCGGTACCTTGATGGTCGCGACCGGGGTCTGTTGATAATCGGCTGGGAGTGCGGTCGATTCAATCGAGACATTGGGGGAAGATTCCGATGTCGGGAAAGCCTGCAATCCGCCGGGGCCGCTCCCCCCACAGGCGGTTAATGAAAGGGCGGCAATGATCAGGACAAGGTAGATTTTAAATTTATGGTTCATAGACTCAAGCTCTGCCCGGCTCGTTGTAATCACTGAGCGCCCGCAGGCCAACCTCCGATAAGCGCATAAAACCCAACTTCTGATCAAGCTGGTCGATCATAGCATAAGTGGCATAGAGGATAGCTTCTCGTCGTACATTTGGCCCTTGTTCCAGCGCCCAGGAGGTCATTCTCCAGGCCAGAGCGTCGTTGGTCTCGCCGGGGATGTGCGGCATCAAGTCAAGCAGAGCGGCAATCCCTTCGATTGCCCGGTGTTCGTCTGAACCGAAATCTAGAGACATATCAAGTCAGTGCCTTAACAAATGACAGGGTTGACGCAGCGAGTCCGTTATTGGGGTTAAGTTGAAGACAACGACGGTAGAAGTCTATCGCCCGGTCACCCTGCCCAAGTTGGGTGTGCGTGTAGGCCAGGTACAGGAGCATCCACTCGCGATAGCTGTAGTGGGTTGGAGCGAGGAAGATCAGCCAGCGCCAGCGATCTAACCAGGGTTTCTTTTCAAAAAAGGTAAGTTGTTTCTGAAAACCGGCAGCGGCTTCGTTAAAACTGCCTGCCTGTAAATGCCTGAATCCCCTCACATAATCCGCCAGCAGGAAGTGCCCGATTGCAAACCGGTACAACACGGTCAGCACGAGGCTCCATCCCCACGCGCCAACGACAGCAACCATCACGCCTGTCAGCCCTAATGAGGGTATCAGTAAGATAGCACACGGTGCAAAAAAGACAAGGGCGAGGCCAAGCTGAATCAGCCGCAGCTGCCGCCTTAACCGCCGGTCTACCAACCGGTTGATCGGGATATCGCGCCCCACCGGTCGGATCTCCCCGCCCTGGAGTGCGTTGACCAGGTTCAGGGATGAGAGGGCGATCTCGTTGGTGGAGTTGAGGTTAAGGCACTGCTCGTAATAGGCCAGGGCTTTCTCGCCCTCGCCAAGCTGGATCGATGTCTGCGCCAGGTTAAGCAGGCACAATTCCCGGTAGCTGTATTTGGCCGGGTTGAGGTGCCGCAGGAATCGCTGCTGGTCGATGGTGGGATGCGTATCCAGTTGGGCGATCTGCTGCACAAAGGCACTAAAGGCCGGTTTCAATTCCCCGGCCTGAATGTGTCGCAAGCCGCTCCGCAGATCGGGCAGGGCTACCCGAAACATGATCTGCCGGTAGATGCTCACCACCAACTGGACAAACAGCCAGCTTACGATAAATCCGAACAACCCCGAGATCAGCCTGTCGTTCAGGGGGAACAGGGTTTCCCACAGGCCCGACAGCAGCCCAGGGATATACAGGGCCACTGCCAATGCGAGGATCAAAACCTGGAGGGTGCGTGCCCGTTCCCGATCGTTTATGCTGATCTGGGGGTAGTCCATCAACGCGTTTTGCCTTCGACTTGCATGATTTCGTTTTCAAGGGATATCCGGGTCAGTGATACCCGGATCAAAGATTCATTGGGTGCGCCACCCAGTGCGAAATTCACTTGGTCACCGAAGGCGGCCAGTAGATCATTGGGCAGGTCAAAAGTGCCAAAGTCAGCCCCCAGCGGATTGAGGTGAACCCGCCCCAGCTCATCCAGCGTGGGTTGGAAGGTGATCGTCCCAGAGCCGAAGTTGTTCTCTCCATCGACCAGGGCCATATCCAGCCGGATCTGGCCGGAGCCAATCGTGACGCTGCCGCCGCGCACCGTCTCCTCCCAGCCGGAAAGTTGTAGACGCTCGATGATATAAGTGCCGACCTGCTGCTCGCTGGCAATCACGGTGAATTCCTGGCCGCCGGGCAGCCCGTTGATGGTTCCCCAGGCATTGGCCAGCGACTTGCCGGGATCGGCGGTCAGGTCAAAATAGTTGGCCGGTAGCGCGGTTGGTTCCGGCGTCGATTCCCCGCCGCCTGATCCGCCATCTCCCCCGGCAGCCTTGGTGGCGGCAGCGTTCAGGGTTGCGACATTGTCGGTCAGGGTAGTGTTGCCGTCGCAGCCCGTGATCAGCAGGACGGCCAGGACACCTATTATTAAAATTATTCGTCGTGTCATTTGTTGCCCTTTCAGGATCTCCTCAGAATTAATTGTACTATAGTCGATCCTGCCCTTCATGAACAACCTACATTTGATACGGCACTGTTAGCTGGTATCATATGGGCAGGTTTTTGAGAAGAGAGCCACATACCGGGAGTGGATCTTATGAACCGTTTGAAAGTCTTAGTCCTTCTTCTAGTGTTAACCAGTTGTGCTGCTCCAATTGGGCAGGAAGCAGCGATCAGTTCATCGCCAACCGCTGACGAACGTCCCACTCATTCACCGGCAGCCACGATCACGCCAACCGCCACACCCATCCCGTCGCCGACCATTCCGCCATTGGATACCACCGATAAGGGCTATCCGCTGGTGGTGCTCGATGGGCCGGAAGGAGCTTTATACCGGCTGGGGATGGGGTGGCGGGATGAAGCTGCTGTCTCTCCCGATTCGCATTTGATAGCCCTGCCTGCCACGACCGGGTTATATGTCTATCGTGCGGATGATTTAGAACTGGTGTGGGCTGCCACCGGAACATCCTTTGTCAGGAAGGCAGTCTGGTCACCGGATGGCAGCCGGGTGATCGGTCTACATGATGATTCGACGGTCTCGATCTTTGATGCCAGTGATGGATCACTGCTGTATCAGTTCCCGGTTGATGCCAGTTCTTCCTTTTCGCTGCCCCGTAACAATGTGGAGATCAGCCCGGACAACCATCTGTTATTTGCAGGCAAACGGCTCTATGATGCTGCTTCCGGCGAGGAATTGGCCTGTGCATACTGCCCACAGACTTATGATCCTGATTATGACGCTTACCTGACCTTTACTGCTGATAGTGTTCTGCGGACTGCTCGTCCTTGTGATGAGGCGATCTTCTGCCTGTGGGACAGTGACAGTGGAGAAACCGATGCCGTTCCCTATCCTTTGCCTGGGGTACAGAACGGTGGCCCACTTTCAATCAGCCCGGATGGTAACTGGGTGCTGATTCAGGCTGACAATACGATCCGACTGTTTGATGTCCAGGCTAAAACCTATCACCTGATTACCGAGCTTACGGATGCGCCGTTTGAGAAGTATTTCCTTCCGGAGGCGAAGAGTATCACGTGGGCACCTGATAGCAGCGCGTTTATCATCCAATCAGATGAGCGAACGTATCTGTTCCAAACCGGCGCGGAGGTAAGCACCCTGAATTGGCTCAAACGCGTCCCCACCGTCTGGTCACCAGACAGCAGTATGATCCTGTACAGCCGTCCTAATAGTGTTGCCATCTATGAATCCGGCAGTGGGGAATTGCTCTTTCAGGCAGAGGGAAGAGATGCAAGGGCGATTTTAGACAATGGTTCCATTCTCTGGGAATATTACTTTAATCGTGATTATTATGGTCTGGTCGTATCCAGGAGTGATAGGGTTGATTACGATCATTCCCTGATGTTGAATATTAATGCCATGAATCTGGTTTCCGCCGGATGGACACCGGATAACTTGCTGTTGATTGCTGCCGACCAGCCGGAGTTTCTCTTCTTAGATGGGGCCACTGGTGAGCCAGTTGCTGTTATGGACGCGGGGGCGATTCACACGGGAAGTCCTTCTCAACGAGATTTCCAATGGTCAGCGGATGGCCGCCAGTTAGTCTGGATAATCAGCGAAAATTTCAGTAAGCTGCCACTATGGGATCGTGCTACAGGAGAGTTGACCAATATCTTCAACATGCAAGATCGCAAAATTGATATTAACTGCATCGCTCTCAGTTCGGACAGCCGCCGTTTGCTAGTTGGGAGCAGCAAAAAAAGTATTATTGCTCTGTTTGATGTAGAAACCGGTGAGAAACTTCGCCAGATCAATGAGGATGACTACAGCACTAATGGGCTGATTGATTTAGCTTTTTCACCGGATGGCCGCCAGTTCGCCAGCATAGGTGTTTATTCTATCGATCCAATCATCATCTGGGATACCGAAACCTTTACTCCTTTATATAAGCTGATGCTTGCCGAGGACGATCAGACTGCCTTAGATACGATCAATTGGGTGGGTGACCTGATTGTAACTTCTGGCAGGGACGGAGTCTTTGTATGGCAGGCCAGTACGCAAAGCCTGTTATGGGCCGCCACTTTGATGCCGCGGAATAATAACTGTCGAGCGTCTCTCGAAGACATTGATAATCAGATAGCGTTTTCCCCTGATGGGCAGTATGTGGCAGTATTGGCAGGGGGAGCAACACAGGGTTGTGAGCGTATTGCTGTCTATGAGGCGCATACCGGAAAACTTCTGCATATTTACCCTGGCAATGGTACCTATGGCATTACCCAGTTGGCATGGTCACCGGATGGACAATACCTGGCCTCGGTTGCCCAGGGCGATACGATTGTGGTCTGGGATACCTCGCTGCTGCCGGAGGTCGAGCAGCCCTGACGTGTTGGTGTCATCCAGCCAGTTTGCATGTTTATCTTTATGTGACATTAATCACATTCACATGGGACAATTGTCACTACAAGTTGGGAGCCGCTTTCGAGTATTATGTGGCTGGGTGTTGACCATCATTATTATAACCTTCCGCTTCCCGTTCTCACCCTGAGCACGGTGATGGTCAAACTCAAATTCGACTGTGTCGGATGTGTCGGAAGACCCCTCAATGGATGCCCTCACTCCTCCGGTGAGGGCATCTCGCTTTTTCCCTGGATGTTACATTTTTTGGTTATTTTCCCCTATATGTGACGTTTGTCGAAAAATTGTATGACTTATGACACTATACTTGATAGGTTACAAATCATATGATAAGTTTGCTATCAGCAAGGAAATCCGGGGGTAGGATAGCAAGTTGAGCACATTGGGTAGCAGCTTTTGGAGTGGCCTCTGCCGGGAAAAACGGCAGGGGCTTATTCTTTTGATAGCCCAATCAGGCAAATATTAATTCCAATACTCCAGAGAGTTCAACCGCCGTAAAAGCAAGAAGCAGTGACAGGGCGATGTTCAAAACCTGTTTTACGCGCGGACGGTTCAGGTAGGTTCGGATCGCTGTTCCGAATAGAGTCCAGGTAGATATCGCCGTATAGGCAACGATCGCAAAAACTACAGCAGA
>JBNKDD010000096.1:0-19124 GCA_050288085.1 Anaerolineae bacterium | reverse complement strand
TTGCGCTCAAAACCGGCAGCGGCTATTTTATCGCACCGGATAATGGCGTACTGACTTACGTCCAACAGCGTGAAAAAAGTTGGGCGGCCATTCGTCTTGACCAGGAAGAATATTGGCTGCCCCAGCCCAGTAACACTTTTCATGGCCGGGATATTTTTAGTCCGGCAGCCGCACATCTGGCTAAGGGCATCCCCTTTGAAAATCTAGGAACACCTTTACAAACCCCCATAGAGCTTCTGCTGTCTCCATTGGTTGTTTCGTCCACGACCGCCCAGGGCAAAGTCATCTACATTGATCACTTTGGCAACGTGATAACCAACATCATGCCGCTTACCTGGGTTGACGATCAACGGCTAACTCTGCTCCCCGTCAATGGCGAGCCGCTACAGGTTGACCGGCACGAAGCCCATGTAACCTGTAGCTGGCATACCGTAAAAGGACTTTGCCGGTCATACAGCGAAGTACAAAAAGGGGAGCCTATTATCTTAGTTGGTAGCAATGGTGAACTGGAAATCGCTATTAATCAGGGCAATGCGGCTGAAGAACTGGCCCTTGAAATCGGCGATCCGGTAACCTTGCACTTTGGTTCCTGACATAAATTAACAGCGAGCAAACTTAATCATGGAACGATTTGTTATACAAGGGCGTAATCCGCTCAATGGCACAATTACGGCCAGCGGCAACAAAAATGCCGCGTTAAAACTGCTCCCTGCTTGCATCCTGACTGAAGAGCCGGTCACTTTACACAACGTCCCCGATATTGATGATGTCCGGGCGATGATCCACATCCTCCAGAAATTAGGGGTGAATGCCGAGAATCTTGGCAAAGGGAGCTGGCGCATCCATGCCAAAGACCTGACCACGCACGTCATCGACCAGGAGTTAGGATCGAGAATACGGGCCAGCATTGTGCTGGCCGGGCCGATGTTGGCCCGGTTGGGCCAGATCGAACTCCCGCCCCCTGGAGGAGATGTGATCGGACGCCGCCGGGTGGATACCCACATTCTTGCGCTGAAGGCTCTAGGTGCGCAGTTCGAGATGAATGGTCGTTTTACCTTCACTGCAAAGGAACTGCGCGGAGCCGATATCCTGCTCGATGAGGCCAGCGTGACGGCCACCGAAAACACCGTCATGGCCGCTGTTCTCGCCAAAGGCACGACTATCATCCGCAATGCTGCATCCGAGCCACACATCCAGGATTTATGCCAATTCTTGAACAAGCTCGGTGCACAAATTGAGGGCATCGGCTCGAATGTTTTGACCATTCACGGTGTTGATCGCCTGAATGGGGGCGAGTTCCGAATCGGTGCCGATTACCTGGAGGTATGCAGTTTTATCGGTGCGGCTGCTGTCACACGGGGTAGGGTGCGGATCAAACAGGCTTCGCCAGAGCACCTTTCCATGATCGCATTGGTTTTCAACCGGCTGGGTGTTCATTGGGAATCTGAAGGGGATGACGTGATCGTTCCTGAATACCAGCCTCTCAAGATTGTTCCCGACCTGGGCGACCAGATTCCCGAAATCAAAGCGCAGCCCTGGCCTGCCTTCCCCAGCGACTTGATGAGCATCGCGCTGATCGTCGCGACCCAGGCAGAAGGCACCGTACTCTTCCATGAGTGGATGTACGACAGCCGCTTCT
This sequence comes from Anaerolineae bacterium, assembly GCA_050288085.1. Classification (GTDB taxonomy): domain Bacteria; phylum Chloroflexota; class Anaerolineae; order Aggregatilineales; family UBA3940; genus JBNKDD01. The sequence goes on along the minus strand of JBNKDD010000096.1, from coordinate 17,485 downwards.
ACTTCACCGATAAGCTGAGTTATATGGGTGCGCGGATCGTCCTGTGTGACCCGCATCGCTGTCTGGTGCAGGGGCCTAGCCAGTTACGGGGAGAGCCGGAACGGATCAGCAGCCCGGATATCCGCGCGGGGATGGCGTTGCTGTTGGCCGCCCTGTGTGCGGAAGGAACCACCGTGATCCGCAACATTGCGCAGGTGGATCGAGGCTATCAAAATGTCGATGGCAAACTGCGTGAATTAGGCGCTAAGATTGAACGCCAGCCGGAAGATTAGAACCGGTAAACGAGCCTAAACGCTAGACGACAACAAGCGACAATAATTCTTGTAGGGTTGATTCGTCAAAATCTGCTGTCTTGCGGTAGCAGCCATGCGCCTGACATTCTCTTGCTTCCTGGGGGATGTGATCCACCGACACTATCGCAACAACAATGTCCGGGTAATCCATCACGATGGCTTCACAAAACGCGAGTGTACGCATCCCCTTTGCAAATTTATAGCGCTTGGTCGTATCAAATATCCAATCATCTTTGGGGATTTGCAGATCAAGCAGAACCAGGTGGGGTTGCCAACTATGGAGTAATCCATCAGCCTCACTGAGGCTGGCGGCCCAATGCGCTTCGCACGGAAACTCAAGAGATTCCAGGTAACGCTCAATTAAGTCAAAAAACCGCCGGTCGTCATCCACCACCAATATACGATACACCGGCCTAACAGTCATTCCTGTCATTATCACCCAACCTACATCAACACAAATTTGGGTTCAACCTGTCATACAACACAAAGCTGAGGAGACTCGCAAAGCTAACTAACACTCAAAATCTAAAATACAAGTAGCTCTTTCCTGTCCCCCATAGCCAGTCAAGATTAGTGTGCTATAATCCCATTCTGGGTGGGTATAAGCTGCAGCCTATAACCACCCCACCCAAATTGCTCTTTAACTTGATCTATTATAAATCTATTATCCCAAAATCCAGGATGAATTATCCTCGCCCGAAAGGATGATTTTCCTTATTTTATGATTATCTGTAAGTCTGCCAGATAGGAACCAATCAACTTCCAGAGTCTGCATTACGTTATATATACCAGCATAATAAACACACCTTATACTTAACACAGGTTAAATAAGCCTTGGAAAACATGCTTCTTCAGCTCATTGAGTTGAGCGAAGGCAAACCGCAACAAACCGTCCAGGACTACATTGAGCAAGCCATTAATATATTGAGGCAGCACCTCCACCCTGACCTGATTGTGGGTTATCCCCTGATCCCTGAGACAGGAGGGGTTCCGCGGCTGCCTGCCATCTATGCCGGTGAGTTGATCAACCCGGCGGTGTCTTTGCCAATCCTTGAGCACGGCGCATATATCGGCACGCTTGGGCGGCTGATCCGTCAATGGGAGTTGTGCTTTGAAGCCTGTATCGAATTTGATGACCTGGATGAGTCGGAACCGGAAAGTGAGGGGGATTACGCCTGGCTTCTGATGGCGGAAGAAATTGAGCATTATGTGTTTATGCCTTTGCCGCTGCACCAACCGCCGATGCTGGCCGCTTTGCTGCTGCATTATCGTGATCGGCCAATACCCGATCAGCGCATGATCCGGGCATGCAGTGTCTTAATGGGCAATCGTCTGGAACACATTCGGCGTATGGATCGTTCCAATGAGGAAACCTTCCGCAAAGCCGCCGCCCACACGATCTATGACAAAGTAGCCACCACCTTCAAAGGGCAGCTCGAATTGCTCGAAGGTGAAATTACCCGCACACTGGGCAAAGAAGTCCCTGATAACATCGCTGCTCAACTTACCGCTACCCGCCAAACCGTCTTTGATGTGATGCGGAACCTGGTTATCCAGGCCGCCGAAGACGTTTTGATCGACCTCGAAAATATGTCGCTCTCCCAGATACTCAACAGCACCACAACTGCTTTGATGCGTGGCTGGCCGGAACAGCAAAGAGTCCAGATCGAATTAAATGCCATCCCGAAGATTGTCGATATGCAGCCTTTGAAATTGCGCCAGATACTCTATGCGCTGGTGTTGGAGGCGGTCGGTAATGCGATCAGGCATGGCGGCCCGGCCAAATACATCCATGTCGAGGTTGATTGGAACTGGCTCCAAAGCCAGGTCGAGGTGATGGTTACCGATCGCGGCCAGGGTTTCGATGTCGATCCGCAGAAATTCTCCCGCTTTGGTCTCGGATTCTGGCATCGCTATATTGAACAAAATCTCGCCGGGGAGTTTAAGGTCTCCGGTGGTGCTGGTTATAATACGGTGGTGCGTGCCACTATACCTGTCATTCCCGCAAGGAGTGCGCTTGATGATGAGCACCTGTGAGTGCCGGTTTAATGGATTACAAGTTGCTGTTGTTGAAGATCAACCGCCAACGCGGGACGGATTTATCCTCCTGTTAGAGCGGTTGGGCTGTCAGGTGATCTGGACGGCCCGCGACGAGGACGAGGCCCGATCTTTAATCGAACAAGAAGCCCCCTGTGTCTTGTTTGTTGATCTCGTACTCAATGTCCACGACAGCTACGAATCGGGTTGGCGGCTGGTCAAACATCTGCGGGTGAGAAACCCCGAAGTGAAAATCATTCTCTGGGCGAGCAGCCCGGCCATTGATGATATTATCCTGGAAGCGATCCAACTGGGTTGTTCCTATGTCATCAAGCAGGATATGTGGAACCATGACGAAGCCGTGATTGCTGGGGCGATGCAGGCAGCTTTGTCAGATTCGGTTGTGCTCACCAAAGAGGTAGCCGGGCGGGTCAAGATGCTGATCGATATCCAGCAGGATTCGATCTTAACCCCGCAGGAGAAAAACGTCCTCAGATTAATCAACCAGGGGATGACCAACGATCAGATTGCCCGTGCACTCTATATATCGAAAAATACCGTCAAGACTCATGTGCAAAACATCTATAGCAAACTTGACGTGAACAGCCGCATCCAGGCGACAAAATGGTATCAGGAACGCTATGGGGCCGACGATGAGGTGTGAAGTCTGCGGGCGTGAGAAACCCACCTGGTACGTCGAGTTTTACAAGGTTATCCGGGTCTGGCCGATCCTGTCGCGGGGCCGGACGGTCAAAGGGCGTTTATGCCGCCGCTGCATCAATCGGGTGTTCTGGCGCTTTATGCCTCCCACGCTGTTGTTCGGTTGGTGGGGAGGTCAGATCGGAGATGTCACCACTGCGGCGGCTCTGTATACTGACCTGGAGAATTATATTGGAAACTTCTTCCAGCAGCCGGGGACTCGAAAAAGCAAGGACGAGAAAAAGTTAGATCGCCGGGCTTATATCGAGGAACAGCAGCGAAAATTCACTGAGCAAATCGAAAAGCGCAATTAGGAACACGGCATACCGTGTCGGCATATACCTCAATTTGATTCCAGACTACATTTCTACAAGGGAGCAAATCAATGAGTCTTTTTATGTGGTTAAAGGAACCGGGACGGAGAGGGGAGTTACTCTGGCAGCTTTACGGCGAAGACAACGAAGCGGCGCTCAAGGCATTACGCGAACTTCGGCGGAACGGCTGGCTGGAAGATCGTTCTATGCGCGGGGTTGACCTGCACGAAGCCAACCTGCCGGGTGGCGACTTGCAACAGGTCGATCTGGAAGAAGCCAACCTGAGCTATGCCAACCTCGAAAACGCTGACCTATCTCTGGCCGAACTGGCCGAAGCTGAACTGGTCGAAACCAATCTCAAGGGAGCCAACCTCACTGAGACCAATTTCTATTATGCCGACCTGCGGGGGGCTGACCTGACCGGGGCCAAACTGGAAGACGCCCTTCTCGATATGGCCGACCTGGAAGACGCGGTAGTCACCGACGAGCAGTTAAGCCAGGCTTATGCATTGGTTGGGGCAGTGATGCCGGATGGCTCTGGGTATGATGGCCGCTTCTCATTGGAGGGCGATCTCTTTGAGGCCGCCGAACAGGGCTTCGACCTGACTGACCCGGAGAGTATAGCTAAATTCTACGATGTCCCATTGGAGGTTTATCAAAAAGGTCAGGCCGGGGCAAAGCCTGCCAAACCGCCCGCCGCTGATAAAGACACCAAACAGGAAGACGAGTCTGACGAGATCGTCAAAGCCATCCCCTACTCGCCCTGGAACCCCCTCGATTATATCTACCTGGTTTTTGATATCTTCAAGGATTCCGAAGAGATTCTAGAATACCGCCAGAACCCGGTGCTGCGCGATAACCTGCGGGTGATGAGTGCTTGGCTAGCTGCAACCCTGATCTTTTTACCGGGTTTATTTCAAACCATTGGGTTCGGCATTGCCAGCCTGGATACGTTAAAGGATAGTGTTCCATCATTCTGGGGCTATGTTCCACTAATACAAATTGGAATTGAACTCATTGCCTGGGCTTTGACCGGGTTGGCCTGCCAGCAGCGAGGTAATCAAGGGAAACTCATTAGAGCTTTCGCCTTTATCTTCGCCTTCATACTCAGTGCGGACGGGAGTACAGTCGCCGGTTTATCCATCATGATTGGCTATGTTATCAGTCTGACGGTAACCCAATTGGTTGGGAGTCGCGCTTCTCGTGTGACCATTTTCTGGGTAGCGGTATTGCGGATTGCTGGCTCGGTATTCATACTTGTTACTACTTTGATGTTCAGGAAGATTCCAGTTCCGCTTGCATTGACCACTCCCGGAATTGCCAGTGTTGCATTTTCCTTAAGCCGCTATCTCTGGGGAATCTTAATCATTATGGTGTTCAGGTGGATTGTTAAGTCATCGCTCTTAAAAGAGCTGTGGAAGAATAGTAGTGCCACCAGCGGGCTGCTGCTGCTCATTGGTTATTTTGCTACCTATGTATATTCTGTAGTGATCATTATTAACTATCAATAAGGCGGTGATTACAAATCAACGGGGTGATACAATATAAAATGCACAAAGGAGGTGCCCCATTCAAACCTTTATTGAGGGCCTGGTTCAAGCCATCCGCCTGATCCTTTCCCTTGACCCCGTTGTCGTCGAGATCGCCGGACGTTCCCTTCAAGTGACCGTCATCGCACTGACACTCAGCAGCCTGCTCGGCGTGCCGGGGGGATCATGGCTGGCCCTAAATCGATTCCCTGGCAAACGTCTGTTCACGGCTTTCATCTATACCGGGATGGGGCTGCCGCCGGTCGTTGTCGGGCTGGTGGTCTATTTGTTTCTGTCTCGCTCTGGCCCACTTGGCGATCTGGGATGGTTGTTCACCACCCGCGCCATGATCATCGCCCAGGTAATCATCGCTACCCCGCTGGTAATCGGCGTGACGATGAGCGCGGTGCAGGCCGTTGACCCGTCATTGGGGGCACAGCTTCGCGCATTAGGAGCCACCCGCCGACAGGCTAATCTCGCCATTCTGACCGAAGCGCGGGTTGGTGTGATCGTCGGATTGGTGGCCGGATTTGGCTCGATTATCTCCGAAGTCGGCGCAGTGATGCTGGTCGGTGGCAACATCGAAGGGCATACCCGTGTGCTGACCACCGCCGTTGTATTGGAAACACGTAAAGGTAATTTTGATCTGGCTTTGGCGCTCGGCCTCATCTTATTGGCGTTATCGTTCCTTGCCAATCTGGTGATGGCCGCCGGGCAGGGTCGTTTAGTGGAACCATCTTAAGAAGAAGTTTATTCACCTCAGCTTATCTATACCAAAATTTATGATGTCACAAGAAAACGCTTACTACCTGTCGCAGGTCGAAAAGACCTATGGCCCCCGCACCGTCCTGAACATCCCCGAATTGACCATTGAACAAGGCGAGGTCTTCGGGCTGGTTGGGCCGAGTGGGGCCGGAAAAAGCACCCTGCTCCGGCTGCTGGCCCTCCTCGAATCGCCAACGGCGGGCACGGTTAGCCTGAACCTGAACGGTCAGCCGGTCAGCCGGTCAACGGCCTCAATTGACGAACGCCGCCAACTGGCAATGGTCTTTCAGCGTCCGGCCTTATTGTCCCGGAGTGTCCGGGCCAACATCGCTTATGGGCTGCGGCTGCGCGGTAACCGTAATGGGCGTGAGCGTATCGACGAGGCATTGGAACGCGTCTCGCTGACTCCTCTATCCGATGCCCACCCCCGCACGCTTTCCGGGGGAGAGATGCAGCGCGTGGCCGTTGCACGTGCTTTGGTGCTGGAACCGAGCATGTTACTCCTCGATGAGCCAACCGCCAACCTTGACCCTACCAACGTACGTATCATTGAGGAACTGGTGCACGAACAACATCAGCGCTACGGGACGACCATCATCCTGGTAACTCACAATATTTTTCAGGCCCGGCGGCTGGCGACACGGGTCGCTTTTTTGCTGGAGGGCCAATTAGTTGAGGTTGCCCCGACCGGGCAGTTCTTCGATGCCCCAACTGATCCCCGTACAAAAGCCTTTGTTTCTGGGGAATTGGTGTACTAAACTCCCAAATGCATCTCAAACTCTTCTGTGGTATACTGTCAGTGAAGTAAATCCGCCCCTTTAGGGAAAACCCGTCCGGGCAATTCTAGCCAGATCTTGGTCGGGGGGTCCAGGACGGAAAATGGCAGATACCAATCTAAAATCTTACCTAAAATATATTGAAAGTCGTTTAGATCGCGACGCTTATACAGAAGTCGTTGCGCAGTGCCGTCACGTCTTAGAGGCTTTTCCTAAATACCTTGAAGTCTACAAGCTCCTTGCCCGGACAATGTTGGCTCAGGAAAAGTACACCGATGCCCTCGATCTGTTTCAACGGGTGTTAAGCGGCGATCCAAATGACTTTATCGCTCATATCGGTATGAGTGACTGTTATCGGGAAAGCGATGCGCTGACCCAGGCAATCTGGCACCTGGAACGAGCTTTCGAACAGGTACCCGGCAACGCCGACATCGAAAACGAACTCAAACGGGTATATGCCGAACGCGATGAAAAGACGCCCCGGAAAATCCAATTGACCGGCGGCGCACTTGCTCGCATGTACGCTAAAGGAAAGCTCTATCCACAGGCGATCTCCGAACTCAAGAAGGCGATCACCAATGACCCGGAGCGCCTTGATCTGCAAACCCTGTTGGCCGATGTTCTCTGGAACAGCCACCAGGAAGTAGACGCGGGTAAAGTTGCAGCAGAGGTCTTAAAGCGGTTACCTAACAGCATCGAAGCCAACCGCATTCTGGCCCAACTCTGGCTCAAAGCCGGAAAGCCCAACGAAGCCTATCCTTTCTTACAGACACTCAAAGAACTTGATCCCTACCTGGGATACGAGATCGAGCAGAGGAAACCCGCCCCGGACGATGCATACAGCTTGAACATGCTTCAATTCACCGCTGCGATGCACGCCCAGGAGGTAGATGCTGCTGATTGGGTATCACAGCTTGATACGTTAAGCATGGTAGAAAAGCAGGCGGGGGTCACCGGGCCGTTTAATGATGTACCTGAACGGCGTGGTCTGCGCGACCGTGCCCGATCTGAATCGGGCGCACCGGCGGCGGGACAGTCCTCAGACGAAGTCCCGGCCTGGATTCAGGACATTGAGAGCCTGGGTACAGGTGGGATATCAGCCGGGGCTGCACCCGAAATGCCCGCGGATATGTCATCGTCTTCATCGCCTGAAGATACACCTGATTGGTTGCAGGATGTCTTGATGGGTGAAACCGGCCCCGCTGTGGAACCACAACCATCGGCTGCGCCTTCCGCCGAATCGGATGAGGCGCTTGATTGGCTGAGTAACGTTCTACAAAGCGAACCGGAAGCTGCCGCAGCCCCACCTCCGGCTGATGAACTGCCTTCACCTGCCGCCCTGCCAACCGATACACCGGCCTGGCTGGATGATGTTCTGAATGAAGAAACCGGCCCGCCTCCAGCGGTGACAGAGCCTGACAGTTCCTTGCCGGAATCGGAACCATCAGAACCATCGATTCCGGGTGCAGAAACCCCGGATTGGTTGCAAGATATCCTTGAAGGTGAGAATGACGAAGGCCCCGCCGGGCCCACAACCAGGCCGTTCCCTGAAGCCCAATCAATAGCAACGGTTGCCCCTAGTTGGCTGCATGATGCTTTAAGCGAAGATGCCGGGGCAGTGGATGAGCCGCTTGACCTGGCTGAAGAAGAACCAACAATAGATGAACCATCCGATACGCCAGACTGGTTAGGAGATGTCCTGGAGGCAGATTCCGACTCCTTCCCGACTGAAGAAATAAAGGGTGCAGAACCCCCGGCAGTTGTATCTGACGACTGGTTAGATAACCTGCTGGCGGGGTCGCCATCCTCTGAATCTGGACTTCCGGGTGATTCATCCTCACTTGACCCGGTGATCACACCGCGACCGGGCGATCTGGAGATTAACACCGAGCAGCTCAGAAAGCTCGGTGAGTTGGAAACCTGGGATGCAGCTGATAACCAGCCATCTCAACCTGAAGCTATAATAGAGAAGGAAAGTGTTACCCCTGAGGAGGGCAACAAAGTGGTACCACCTAACGACGACGATCAAGATATTCCCGATTGGCTAGCTGATGGCGATCTGGATAGCGATGACGCACTTGCCTGGCTGGAAGATATAGCTGCTAAATACGACCCAGATTTTGAACGAACAACAAGTGCTGAATCGTCAACGGAAGAGGAAGAAGAAGCTGAACCGGCAGCCCCGGCTGAACCGGTTGCAGCAGCAGCGGACGATGACGACCTACCCGATTGGTTAACGTCTGATGACTCCGAACCGGCTGAACCGGCGGCTCCACCTGAACCGGTTGCAGCGGTGGCAGACGATGATGACCTGCCGGATTGGCTCAAGGCTGAACCGGCTGAATCGGCGGCCCCAGCTGAACCGGCGGCTTCACCTGAACCGGTTGCAGAAATGGCAGACGATGACGACCTGCCTGATTGGCTCAAGGCCGAACCGGCTGAACCGGTCGCAGCAGCAGATGACGATCTACCGGATTGGCTGAGAGCTGAACCGGCGGCTTCTGCCGAAGCAACATCTCCGGCTGAACCGGTCGTAGCAGCAGCGGATGACGACGATCTACCCGATTGGCTCCGCACGCCGCAGGAACCGGCTCCGGCTGTTGCCAGCGACGATCTGCCCGATTGGCTGTCTGAACCGGCGGCTCCTGCCGAAGCAACCGCTCCGGCTGAACCGGTCGCAGCAGCTTCTGACGAGGAAGATGCCTTCTCCTGGCTTGATGATCAGGCCGCGGAGCAGGGCATTCAACCGGGTCAAATTGTAACCGGCGCACTGTCACCGGACGCGCCTCCGGTAGCTGCACCACCGCCGCCGCCGCCCGATCAGGAAGCTCAGCCTCTGGCCGACGATGAACTGCCCGATTGGCTCCGCGATGCGGATGCCCAAATCGCTTCCGCTCCAGAAATGGATCTGGATGGCCTGGACATTGAAGTCGGCGAAGATGAATTAGATTGGCTCACTGAGATTGAAACCGGGGATACGGCAGGCGACGATCTCGATGCGTTCTTGATGGGTGAAACTGAACCCAAACCGGAACCCGCAGCGCCACCGGCTCCGCCTGCACCTGAACCGGTCGCCGAAGAGCCGCCTGCGGTTCTCCCACCGGCTCCGCCCGCGCCTGAACCGGTCGCTGAAGAGCCGCCTGCGGTCATCCCACCGGCTCCGCCCGCGCCTGAACCGGTCGCCGAAGAGCCGCCTGCGGTTGTGCCACCTCCAGCGCCTACGGCCCCACGGCCCTCGACAATACCGGTGGCCGTCCCGTCGCCAGGATTGCACGATGAAGAGCCATTACCAGACTGGTTGAAAGCGCCAGAGGAAACCGTAGATAGTAGTCTGGACGCTTTCCTCAAGGCGGCTGTTCCTGCCGAACCGAAATCGGAAGCAGCAGCACCTCCACCACCGCCGCCGCCGGTTGTGGCTCCGCCCACACCTGCACCGGCAGAGACTCCGCCACCGCCGCCGCCACCGGCTCCGGTAGCAGCTTCGCCGGTTCCTCCGGCGGACGTGAAGAAGTCAACCAGCCTGCTGCCTGAGTATCGCCCACCGGCAGCCGAAGCTGGGCAGGATTATGCCTCACAGCTTAATACCGCCCGTCAACAGGCAAACGCCGGGAATGTCGATGCAGCACTTGATTTTTACGAAGGTCTGATCGGCAGCGGGCAGTTACTGGATGAAACCATCTCCGATCTTGGAACAATCCTGCAAACCGCCGATAGCCCCCGCGTTTACCGGCTCCTGGGTGATGCGTTAAGCGGACGTGGTCAGTTGGACGAAGCACTGGAATACTATCGCCAGGCGCTTGATACATTCTAAACGTTATTGAATGCGATTTTCAGGCGGGCTATACAATGCCCGCCTTTCGCTTGTATATCGATTTTAAGTTCGATTAGTCGAACTATACTCATAATCTTTCAGGAGGTTCTGTTTTGGAACGTACACTTATCTTGGTTAAACCTGACGGCGTTCAGCGTGGCTTAATTGGCAATGTGATCCAGCGCTTCGAACGGCGCGGTCTCCGGCTGGTCGGTATGAAGTTTATGCAGATGAGCCAGGAAATGGCCGAGAAGCACTATGGAGAGCACGTAGGCAAGCCGTTTTATGCTGGCCTGGTTGATTACATTACCTCAGGCCCGATTGTAGCGATGGTCTGGGAAGGCGTTGGCGCGATTGCCATTGCCCGCAAGACCATGGGCAGCACCCGTCCAGGCGAGGCCGAACCGGGCACTATCCGGGGAGATTTTGCCCTTGAAGTGGGACGCAATATCGTTCATGGCTCAGATGGCCCGGAAAGCGCCGCCCGTGAAGTCAGCCTGTTTTTCAGCGATGATGAACTGGTGTCCTGGACTCGCGACGTTGACCGCTGGGTGTTTGAGTAAACCCACCCTATCAATAACTAACAAAGAGGCCGCTCTTGTTTAGATGCGGCCTCTTTTCATTTCTGGCTTATGTGCCTTCCCTGCGCGCTCGGCTTATTCGCCTCACCACTACAACCACAAAAATAATCGGGGACAGCAGCAAGAAAACCAGACTCCCCACTGCCGTGATCTCTAAAACCGCCAGTTCATCCCATAACGTGCTGTCCACCGAAGGACGGCCTCGCAGGTGGCTGAGTAAGGCATCAAAGGTATTGCCCAACAAATTGCCCACACTGATCATCTTGATCCAGGTGAGCATGTCGCGGGCACCATCTGCCCCATAATGTTTTTCTATTTCCTGTTGTGCTTCTATTGAGGGGGAGCCGTTTGATTCTGCGTAATGCTGGGCAAACAGTAAGGCGGGAATTTCTTCTTCAAGGAATTCTGAAAATTCTCCCTGGCGTATCGCGTCAATTTCTTCCTGGGTGACACCTGCGCGCAAAGCAGCTAAGGCATGTCCATAATCGCAGTAACGACACCCGTTAACCTGTGTAACCGCCAGCATGATCTTTTCAGCAAAACGGCGATCTACCACCTCGCTTTTTGACGCGGTAGAAATATCGCCCAGGTGCGTGAAGATATCACCCATCGCAGTAAGAAAGCTTTTCCAGGTGAATACACGCTTCCTAAAATGTTGTACTGCCATTACCTGATCCGGTGGAAACAGATAATGAACTATTATCTGCTTCCAATATTTTGTTTTTTGTGTCTATTGTATCTTTACCAGGACGGTGGCTTCCCGCTCCAGCCAGAAGCCTTCCAGATCGTAGTATGCGCGTGATTCGGGTGAGAAGACATGGACCACCACGTCGCCGTAATCCATCAACATCCATCCCGATACCGTTTCGCCTTCAACATTTTGAGGTATTTTGTTGAAATCTTTCTTGACCGTCTCTCTGGTACCCTCAATAATCGCTTTGATCTGGCGTTCGCTGTTTCCACTGCATAGGACGAAATAATCGGCTATCAGCGTTTGCTGGCGAATATCCAGCAGGACAATGTCTTCACCCTTTTTGTCGGCGATCAGATCAATGATATGCCGGGCCAGATCAATAGACTCTACAGTTATTGGTGTTTGATCCAAGTTTCCTTCTTTCCTTCTTTATCTTTACATCCTAACTACATTTAAAACTGTTAACATGCGTATAGACCGCGCCGCCGGGTTTTAACTGGCTGCGGATCAGGCTCACCGAATCGACCGCCCAACTGACCGGCTGCACTTTTGACCGGTTGGCTTCGACGGCTTCGCCAACCTGTATGGCATCCTGCCTGCTGGCATTTTGCGACAGCCGACCCAGGGTCAGGTGCGGGGAAAATGAGCGTGTCTCGGCTTCAAAACCAAGTGACTGCATCCCCCGTTCGACATCAGCCTGTAAGGCATTCAGCGGCTTGATTGCCCCCTCAACACCAACCCATACTACGCGGGGCCGGTTAGTATTCGGAAAGCACCCCAACCCGTGTGTACGCAGTTCAAAGCCTTGATGGGGGCTGACGGCTTCCCCCAGCACATCGGCGATATCGTCAACCTGCCTGACTGGCGTATCACCCAGGAATTTGAGGGTAAGGTGGATTCCCTCGATCTTTACCCAGCGCACTGCCCGATCCGGTACGGCATTTTTCAGTTTGTTCTGGGTCCGCCGCAGCGAATCGAGGACTTGATTGGGAAGATCAACCGCTATAAACAATCGCCAGTTGTCGCTCATGCCACCGCCATGAAGGTTTGTAAAGCCTGCATATATACTTGGGCGGCCTCGTCGGTCGGTTGGTGATGCACATCAGGCAGGACGATCAACCGGGCGTCGGGCAGCTTTTGGGAGGCCAGTTTGGAATCATCCGGTGGAACCGTGTAATCTCGCTTCCCACAGATCAACAATGTGGGCTGTGTGATCTCGGTCAGATAGGGTGTGTAATCCTGCTCAACCACCGCCCTCAAGCTGCCGATGGTTCCCTCCCAGCTGGAACGCCGCAGATCGTTTGTAGTGCGTTTCATCCCCTCGCTGCCTAGATAACGCGGAGACCAGTATAGACTCATCGTCCCAGCCGTCGCGACCGGCCACAGGTGCCTCGAAATATCGATCAGCACCGGGCCGAGGCCGTTCACCAGCAGCAAATCGAGGTTAAACCCCAGGCGTCCCGTGATGGTTGGGGAGACAGCCACCAACCGTTCGGCCAGATCGGGAAACCGCCGGGCCAGGTCAAAGGCAATCCGTCCGCCCATCGAGTGCCCGACTATTGTATAGGGTTGCAATCCTGTCTTCCGGCAAAATGCAGCGACGTGATTGGTGTAATTTTCGATTGAATACCACTCAACCGGGGGTGAATCCGAGCAGCCAAAACCGGGTAGATCAACCGCCCACACCCGGTATTGACGGCGCAAGGTCCACATACTGCGCAGCCACATCCGTCCAGAGGAGGCCCAGCCGTGCAGGAACAGAATATCACGAGGGCCATCCCCGGATACATAGTAAGTTGTTTGTAAATCGCCAATAGACAATGATTTCATGCACCCTAAGTATAGCATATCAGGGCCAAAGTGACGGACATGCAGGCTTTCCAGATATACCCTTGCGGGGCGGCTAATTTTTTTTCAGCGCATTATGCAGGAATATCAAAGATAAAGCGGGTTTGATCCGCATCGAGTTCAGCCCAGATATCCCCATCATGCAGCCGGACGATCTGCCGGGCAATCGATAGGCCCAACCCGCTCCCCCCGGCTACCCGCTGCCGCGAGTCGTCAGCCCGCCAGAAGCGATCAAACACGCGTGAGGCTTCCTCTTGAGAAAGCGTGACCCCCGTATTGGAGACGGTCACCCGCACCCGCTGATCATCATGGTTGGCCGATAGGGTGATCGCTCCTCCGGGCTGGGTATATCTCAGCGCATTAGTTAACAAATTTGCTACCACCTGCCAGATTCGGTCCTTGTCAATCGTTACAGTTGGCAGGTCATCATCTATGTGAGTGGACAGCTTTAACCCGGCATCAAGGGCTAATGGTTCAAACGATTGCAGGATTTGCTTGAGAAAAGCTCCCGGATCAACCGGATGTTTATCAAGCGGAAGATGCCCCGATTCGGCCTGTGTCAGCGTGCGGAGGTCTTCAACCAACCGTTGGAGGTGAATCGATTGATCGTATACCTCGGCGATCTGGGCTAAGGTCGGTTCGTGAACACCGTCCATCATCGCTTGAAGCTGTGCCCGGATCACACTCACCGGGGTGCGGAGTTCATGGGCAATATCCGCCGTCATCTGCTGGCGCTGTCGTTCTCCCTTCGCCAAAGCCTCCGACATATAGTTAAACGACTCGGTCAATGAGGCGATCTCTTCGGCGTTTTCCCGGTTCAGTTCGACCGTTTTTCCGAGATGCCCCCCGGCGACCTCTTCGGCGGCATCCCGCAGCAGGGCCAGCGGAGAAGTGATCAACCGGCTTAACAGGACACCGAGCAGTAAAGCCAGTAAAACGGCACTCAGTCCCACAATCGATAACGTTTTCTGGACACCTTTTAAGAATTGTGTCTGGGCTTCATTAAGCGCCGACTGACCTGGACTCTCAGCATGAACCCATCCAATCGGAGTCTCATCGATGGACAAGGGTAGCGCCGCCTTAACCATCTCTTCAGATGCCGGAGTGCCGGTCAAATCCTCATTCCGGCTGTAAACGATCTGCCCCTGAGAATCAATGACCGTGTACTTCACCCCACCGCCTGAACCGGGCGTTTGCCCACCGTTATGTTCCCGGCTCTGATTACCCGGCCCTGGGATAACCTCCCCGACACCCTCCCAGGTATTGTTTTCCCGGTAGTAATTTTCAAGCAGCGCCACCGTCCGCTGGGCCGATTGAATGTTGTTGCTCTGATTCACATACCCCTGAAAACTGGTTTCAATCGTCCGGTTCATCACCAGCGCAACGATGCCGATCACCAGGATAATCAGCAGTAAAAAAGCCTCGCTGAGCCTGACCCATAATCTACGCATCATCTTTTGCCATCCGGTAACCCACGCCATAAACAGTCTCGATGTACTCCGGTTCTCGTGGATCGGTTTCCAGTTTGGCCCGCAGGTTCTTGATATGCACGTCGATGGTGCGCTCGTAGGCAGCAAAGGCTTCGCCATGCACATGCTCTAGTAATTCCATCCGGGTAAACACCCGGCCCGGATGCTCCATGAAGGTAACGAGCAGATCAAACTCAATCCGGGTGAGTTCCAATAGCTGATCGTGGAGTTTTACTTCGTAAGTATCCTGGTCAAGCTCAAGGTTTTTAACCCGCAAGATACGGCTCTCTGAATTGCTCTCGCCATGTGTTCGCCGCAGCACCGCCCGGACGCGGGCCACCAGCAGGCGGGGATTAAAAGGCTTGGTGACGTAATCATCAACGCCCATCTCCAGGGCAGCGATCTTATCGGCGTCTTCATCTCTGGCCGTCAACATAATGATCGGCACACTACTTTCCCGGCGGATCAGGCGGCTGGCTTCCCAACCGTCCATCTCCGGCATCATGATATCCATCACGACTAAATCCGGCTTTTCAGCCCGGTTGAGGAACAGAGCATCACGTCCGTTACCGGCGGTGATCGCCTCAAAGCCTGACTGCGCCAGGTAATCCCGCACTGTCTTCAAGAGATCGGTTTCGTCGTCAACGACCAGAATTTTATAGGCCATTCTCAAGTCCCTTCTTAATTGATAACAGCATAAACTGGCCTCACCGGTTTGACAAGCCTGACTCATCACCTGACTCTTCAACCCTTTGTCGCATCGATTCCCGGACTATCCTCTGGCACGATGATAGGACTCTGATTTTGGCCTGTCGATGTTGGAATCAATTTCTTTTACATTATGTTCGGAACAGCAATCTACCCCCCAGCGAGCGGTTATCTGGCATCCGCATCCCCCATATATGCGGTTTCATAAGCAATTACATACATCCCATAAAGGCAGGCCGATCCCCTCCTATAATTTAATAATTTCTTAACATTGGGCCATGTTAAAGATTCCGACTTTTTAAGCTAAGTCCATTGTCCGCTATCCGCTATTTTGTTATGATGGATGCATCGAATTCCCCTGTCCTTATTTATCTTTTTTTGAGCATCATGATTGATTCTACCCGCGACCCGGCCATTATTTGGGAGACCGCCTACGGCGAACTCCAATTGCAACTCCCCCGTGAGGTGTTTGACACGTGGCTGCGTCCTGCTCGTCTGCTCGCTCATGAGGACGGGACATACATCATCGGCGTGCAGAATACCTATGCGCGTGATTGGTTAGAACACCGGCTCAAGAAGGTAATTATCCGCACGCTCAGTTCAATTGCTGGGCGAACGGTCGAAGTGCAATTCGTACTCTGGACGGAGCACAATCACCAGGAGCAAAGTTTAGCTGATGCTGGCCCGCTTCTGGCTGGCCTCGCTCCGAAAGAGGAACCTGCCGCTTATTTTGAACCGGCAACCAGGCCGGATGCCAGCCTTAATCCCCGCTTTATCTTCGATGAATATGTCGTTGGCGAGGGGAACCGGTTGGCTCACGCGGCGGCGATGGCTGTGGTTAACCAACCAGGCGAGCAATTCAACCCGCTCTACATTCAGGGCGGCGTTGGGATGGGCAAGACTCACCTGCTTCACGCCATCGGGAATGCCTGTGCCGAAAAGGGTCACCGGGTGCTGTACGCCAGTTCGGAGGAATTCACTAACGACCTGGTCGGGGCGATCCGCTCCCGCGAAACCCAGGCTTTCCGCGATAAATACCGGTCGGTTGATGTCCTGTTGATCGACGATATCGAATTCATCGCGGGCAAGACTTCCACCCAGGAAGAGTTCTGTTATACCTTCAATGCGCTGTTTAATATCAACGCCCAGATCGTAACCGCCAGCTGCCAGCCTCCGGGGCAGATTGCCGAGTTAGATAATCGCCTGCGATCCCGGTTTGACGGGGGATTGGTCGTTGAACTCGGCCCCTTAGACTTTACCACCCGCCTTGAGGCGCTCACCCTGAAAGTTGAACGGCGTGGTGATCGGGAGAACATTCCCTTCGAGGTTTTGGAAATGGTCGCCCGGCAAAGTCAGGGCAGCATGCGTGACCTGGAAGGTGCGCTCAACCGGCTGATTGCCGCTACACTGCTGGGAAATCAACTGCCAACGATCGAAGTGGTTGATCAGGTTATCCAGGAAAACATACCGGCAACAACCATGTCGCTTGATGAGATCATCCCGGCAGTTGCCAGCTATTACGACATTCTCCCCGAACAGATCATTGGCCGCGAACGGGCCCGCGAGGTGTCGATTGCCCGGCAGGTGGTGATGTATCTGGCCCGTGAAAAGGCCGATTTGCCCCTTAACCAGATCGGGGAGGCGCTCGGTGGGCGCAATCACAGCACCGTGCTGTATGGTTATGAACAGATCGCCAACCTGATGGCAGCCGACTCGCACGTGCGTCGACAGGTGCAGGCTATCTTATATAACCTGCGGGCGGCACTTACTGCTCCTCGCTGAGATCTTTTCTCGCTCGTGATCCAACAAAGCTAACGGCAATTTCTGCGCCGACCGGCAGCAGCGGAAAAATGATCGTTGCCACAAAGCGACTCAACGTCCCGGTATCAAGCGGCCAGACGGGGAATTGCTCGGTCAATTCGTAAAGTGTGTGGAGATTTTCAAGCCGGGTGACCGATTCT
>JBNKDD010000095.1:0-19139 GCA_050288085.1 Anaerolineae bacterium | reverse complement strand
GGGCATGGGCTTCGGCTGAAACCTGATCCTACCGAAGATGAGTGTCTGGTAAATTATCCAATCTCAAGAGACCTTTCCTGCTTCCCCGAACGGTGGAATCAACAGGAGGAATTATACAATCTACCACTTTCTGTTGATGATATCTCCATATCGAGATTGGGCATTTTCGCCGACCAACCCTCATATAATATACTGCCAGTGGATGACGGAAAAATACTCACTGAAACCCCTGAACAATATTACTCTGCGGAGTACAATGTCAACCTCTCCGTATGGTTATTAGATGGGGTTGACAAAAACAATACCTTCCAGATCATCCCAGGCCCCTTGGACCAACTTCAGTCTCGTAAACATCTTTCAGACTATGTCGTATCGGATGTATCGTCGACTGCGTACCGGCAATTTCAGGCTTTTGCGGAAGATGCCGATGTGTTCTGGTATCTGGTTGATGATCGATCTGAATACTACGGAGCTCAGTTCCTTCAATCAGTTTGTGAGCAGGCTGTGGTAGAAGAGCTGACCCTTCCAGATGGGTTACCGGAACAACACCACCTTGAGTTTTACCGGGTTGATTGTTCAGTGGATGAGGCACCTGCTGAGACCTTCCGCTTTGGCAATGTACTGGCTCTGACGGATTGGCAGCTGCTTGGCCCTGTAGATGTAACAGCCTGCCAGGATATTGTGCTTGAAAGTGATTGGCAGTTTTCTGAATTGACGGATGACTATAATGTGACGCTTGTTTTGGTTGACCAGCAGGGGCAGGGCGTAAGCCGTGCAGATGGGCCTGTGGCTGATACTGTGACGGAGATGCTTTTTGATGGATGGACTTATGTCGATCGCCGTACGCTTGAAGTCCCCTGTGATCTGCCCCCTGGAACGTACCCTCTTGTGTTGGGAGTATACAACTGGCAGACTATCGAAAAGCTGGCGGTGCTATCGGCACAGGAAGAGCCACTGGGAGAATTTCTGTATCTGACAAGCCTACAGGTGGAGTGAAAATAGTGGCCGTAACCTTTTGACAGACTACAGTACCAATGTGTACTAATGGGACATGAGTCATCCTAAAGTTTGGGATGACTCATATTTCTCATTTTAACGCATTGAGCCGCTTCGATACATCCGCAAAGGAGGGATCGATAGCATAGAGTTTCTCGAAATATTTCTTAGCGTCAGCTTGTTTATCCCATTGTGCGAACATATCCGCCCGTGCATATTGCAGCACTTTCAATAGTTCAGGATCGCGATCCGCCGTTTTGCGCAGGGCACGCGTATAGACATCTTTAGCCGCCTCGTACCGCTCCTGTCGGGTGAGCGTTGCTGCCCAGTAGAACATCATCTCGACAGCGATGTTATCCACGTTATCAAGTTCGCCAACCTGATTAATAATGAACTGCTCCAGGTCGTCATAGCGCTCGGCGCTGTAATACAGTTCGGCCAGCGAAAGCTGCATCAACCGCCGGTTATCGTCAGATAAGTTTTCCTGGAAATGCTGCGCGATTTCGATAGCGTCATCGATTTCCCCATGTACCTGTATCAATTCAATGGTGAGGAATGTAGCGAGCACCAGGCTGTAAGGCAGTTGGGCAGATACAAACCGGGTAACGGGCACGGTGAACAACGTCTCTTCACTGATATACTGAGATACCAGCGATTCAGGTTGGCCGGGGATCGGTTGTTCGCCGCCGGATTTTTCCATGCAAACCAGCAGGTATTCGATGGCCTGCTCCGGCTGTTCGAGAAAATAGGCAGCCAACCCAGCCATGAACAGGGCATCAGGCTGATAATCGCTGTTCTTGGTCAGCAGCTCGAAACAGGTCAGAGCCGTATCATAGTCATCATTGAAGTAGGCTGCACATCCCTCATGAAATTCCCTGACCGGCTTGGGAGTCGAAACGCCCAGAGCGGCCAGACTTTTCACCGGGCCGTCCTCAGTTCCGGTTTCATCGTCATTCATCATGCTGCGGGGCGATCCACCGATTTTCTCCCTCATGTAGACCCCGGTGCCGGGCAGGCTGGCCGTCATATATTGTCCTTTTGGCCCGATGTTGTATTTCAAACCCTTTGGCCCCACAGACATACTGACTCCGCTTTTGCTCAGATTGACGTACACACCCGGCAGTATCTTGATCCGCTTTCGGAATTGTAGGGGCATCTCAAACCTCCATTATCACTCGACCAGTTCGGTGTTGGAACGGACATCTCGCAGGGTGATTCCTGCTTCCCGGATGGCATCGACGAGCACCCCGCTCTGTACGACTTCAATCATACGCTCTACATATGGATAGAGTACCACATCTCTGTTAAGAGGGATCGCAAATATTTCTGGGAATACCGACTCAAGCGCCGCCCAGACAGCCTGGGCACCTTTGCCCGCACTGTCTACCGTCAGCCGGTGATAGGTTCCATCGCGCCGCAGGCTGACCAGCCGGTGACGCAGTGCCAGCACTGCCGCCAGCATTTCTATCGATACGACTGCTGTGATATGCCCTAAGATCTCACGGGCATGCAGCGCGGCGTTCATGCTCATGCTGACGTGATCCTCCTGATCGGCAGACGAAGGGATCGTGTCTACACTGTCGGGATGGGCCAGAGTTTTACATTTTGAAACGAGCGAGGCTGCCACGTACTGTGTGATCATCAGGCCGCTGTCGATGTGGGTATCGTCGCCACGCACCAGCATACTCGGCAGCCCACGTGACATATTGGCGTTGGTCAGCCAGAAGGTGCGCCGCTCGGAAATATTGCCTAATTCCGTCATGGCGATGCTCAGGTGATCCATTGCAAAGGCAATCGGTTCGCCGTGAAAATTCCCCCCGGAGATGACCTTGTAATCACGCGGCAGGTTATCCTCCGGGCGGATGAAGATCAGCGGGTTGTCGGTTGCAGCGTTGATCTCGCGGGTGATCACCTCGCGGATGTGGGCCAGTGTCTCGCGGATAGCTCCGATCACCTGGGGAGCGCAGCGTACCGAGTAAGCATCTTGCGGCGGGGCAAAAACCGGATCATGATCCACGTCGCCGGGGTCAACTAACCGGCTGCCTTCCAGCATCTCCAGGACATTGGCCGCCGTCGCGATCTGCCCCGGATGCCCGCGGACGGCGTGAATCTGCGGCAGAAAAGCATCCCGATAACCTTGCAGCGCTTCCAACGTGATCGCCAGGGCAATTTCGCAGTTGCGAACCAGGTTCTCGGCATCGTGCACGGCCAATGCACCAATCGAGGCAGAGAAGGTCGAGCCGTTGTTGAGCGCCAATCCTTCTTTTGCTTCGAGCACCAATCGCTGATCGCTGCCTTCCCAGGTCATTGCTTCTGCCCCGGATACCACAAGTTGACCGTTGTTATCCGCCGGGATAAAGGCTTTTCCACAGGCATTGTCGAAGCCGGGAGCATCTTCATCTTCTTGCAGGCTCTCCGGCGATCTGCTGATCACCAATGCCAGATGGGATAAGGGAGCCAGATCACCACTTGCTCCCAGCGACCCAATTCGAGGAATCAGCGGGGTTACCCGGCGGTTAAGCATCTGGATCAGGCGGTTGATCACGACCGGGCGCACCCCGGAACGGCCTTTCGCCAGGGTGTTGGCACGTACCAGCATGGTGGCCCTTACCACCTCGATATCCAGCGGATCGCCAACTGCCGTTGAGTGGCTCATGATCAATTTCCGGGTAACCTGCCGGGTCTTTTCCGGATCGACCAGAGGGCGGCCCGCCGCATGGATTCCAAACCCGGTGTTGATTCCATAGTAAGCATTTGCCGACTCACCGGACAGCGCCCGCCGGGCGTTATCCTCGACGGCGGCCTGCACCCATTCGGCGCTTTGCTGGATCATGGCATAAGCTGGTGATTCTGGCGTGATCTCCTGTACCGGACGGAGTGCCCTCGCCACGATGACGACATCCTCAATCGACAGGTGGTCATCTAGCACCAGTTCCGAAAGTGATCCGTCGTTTGGCATGTTCGTTTCTCCTTGACTTTGCAACTTTATGCCGACATAATCGTAAGAAAGAGTAAGAGCAAACAAGCTTTCAGGCCGAAGGCCATGAGGTTATTCATTGGAGAGTGATTTATGGCGGAACAAGAAAAAGTTAAATCAGAGTCTTCTGAATTTGTTGGACATATGAAGGAAGCCGGTAAAGCGACGGTTGACCAATGGAAAAGCCTGATTCCCCCGGATTTCTGGAATCACGGTAAGGCCGCCCGGCGTGAAGTCTTGCTGGCAATGCGCAGCCTGGTTGATGTTGCCATTGACCGCCTTGAAGACCAGCCGAAACAGGCATCAAAGGAGCGGCGTAAGACCAAGGTTGCCGTCGAGTAACCTGCATACCGTTTTCTTTACTAATTATATAGAATCAAAATGAGGCAGCCTGGTTCAGGTTGCCTCGTTCTTTTCAGGGTGGATGAAGGGACTCGAACCCTCAACCACTGCAGCCACAGTGCAGCGCTCTGCCATTGAGCTACATCCACCACAACTTCGCATATTTTATCTTAGGGGGAAAGTTCCCGCAAAAAGAATCAACGTTATTTTCCGCCTCCGCTTGGTGCGGCAATGACCTCACGTGGTGGGATAAAGCCTGTCTTTAACCCAAGCCACTGGATCGGATTGACAGGCTGCCCATCAACGATAATCTCGAAATGCAGATGGGGGCCATTGGTGCGACCGGTTGCACCGGCCAGGCCGATTACCTGCCCACTGTATACCCATTGACCTGGTTCTACATAAAATTCTGACATATGTGCGTATTGAGAAAAGACCCCAAAACCGTGATCGATCAAAACCACGTTGCCACGCACGTCGAAGAGTTCGGCGTTGGTCACCCAGCCATCAGCGGTGGCGTAAAGGGGTTCACCAACCGACCGGCGGAAGTCCGCACCGGTATGGTGAGCGGCCCACATGCCCGAATTGTAAGTCCGATCACCGCCAAAACGAGAGGTGATGATCCCACCCGGAACCGGTACCTGAAACGGCCAATCCCAGCGCACGGGATGAGAGCGCCCCGCGTAAATCGCGTCGAGCCGGTCAACCTCGTTCACGTTGAGCTCAGTTTCCAGCAAGGGGATCAGGCGGTAGGGCAGCGCGATCTGTTCCAACGGGTAAGCATAATCGAGCATGACGATGCTTTTAGACTCGGAAATATGTTCACCGGTCAGGGGATTAGAAGCCTCCACCTGAACCAGGTATTCTCCCGGTGCGGCATCGAAGCCGAACGAAAACACGGCGACATAGCCATCTCCCGACCAGAATACGTCGAGAGGCTCACCGTTAAGGGTGATGCTTACGTCGAGAGGATATCCGCCGCCTACATAGGCATAACCTGCCTGAGCAGGAACGAGTTGATCCGGTACAATTGTTACAGATAAAGTCGGTGCAAGCGGCCCTGCATAAACCGGCTGCACGAAGATCAACGCTAGAAGTAGCAGGAGCAAAAAGGTATAAAATACTTGGGCTTGTGAAATCTTCACTGACAGTTTACTTCATTCATTTTTGGAATTGAATTTGTCACTGGGGAAGCATTATACCACTTGCTCCAAAAAACTAAACGTGATAGGTTGGTTTGGGCTTTCTCTAGCAGACAAAGGAGCGAGACTTGAAGAAAGAAATCTGGTTGACGGCGATCATGTTGGCGGTGGTCAGCCTGGCCTGTAATTTACCCAGCCGGACCGCGACTGAACCCGGCGTAACCCTCACGGCAACCGTCGATATCGGGGCGGCGCTGACCTCGGCTGGAACCGCTACACCGGGAGGCCTGACCGTCGAGACGCCGACACCCACTTTGAAAGCAGGTGTTACGCCTTCGCCGACGGTATGCAGCTATGATTCGGTCTTCGTAACCGATATCACCATCCCGGATGGAACCGAAGTGAAAGCAGGCGAATCCTTCGATAAAACATGGCGAATCAAGAACAGCGGCTGTCTCGATTGGGGAGCCGGTGTTCAGTTAGTCCATGTCGGGGGGGACATAATGGGCGGGCCTTCAATAACGGATGTCGCACAGACTGCCGTGGGAGGAACCATTGACCTGACCATCACATTGAACGCTCCCAGCACGGGTGGGGATTATTCAGGATACTGGCAGCTGAGAGACCCGGAAGGTAAGCTGTTTGGTCAGAAAATCTTCGTAATCGTCACGGTGGTTGAGCTTACCCCCACACCGACCATTACCCTCACACCCACTCCCACAACATCAACCGGAACGCCGCATTATGAACCATTCGTTGGGACGTGGAAAAATACCAACACCGCTACCACCGAAGTAACCAAAGTGGTGATCCGGGTTGATGGGGACAAGATCTATGTTCATGTGTGGTCTGCCTGTACGCCTGATGATTGCGATTGGGGTGAGGCCCAAACATCGGTTGAAGATTCGAAAGACGGTGTGCTCTCGATCTCCTGGTCTAACTCAGAACGGACGGTGACTCAACAGTTATCCATTTTGCTGGATGGGCGTTTGCAGGTCGCCGGGCAGGTTGATTACACCGATGCCAGCAAGCTGGATTCGAATTATACGGAGTACTTCAAGAAAGAATAGTTATAGTGCAGGAATAAAAAACAGGCGCGGCTCACAAGCCGCGCCTGTTGGATGTTCCGGTACTGTAGGTTATTAGTCAGAGATTTTGATATCAACGAAAGCTGTCATCCCCCACCGGACTCCGGGCGGGACTTCATCCAGCTTGACGATGACGGTGAAATTCACCCCTGAGCCTTCCGAGGCTTTGGGGGCAATGCTTTCTACAACGCCATGCTCGACTACATTGGGCAGCGCATCAAAGGTAACATCAACTTCGTCGCCAACCTGTACCCGTGCCACGTCGATCTCGTTTAAGTCGGTGGTTTCAATGTGCAGATCGTTGAGATCGGCCAGCAGCACAATGGCCTGACCGGCACCTATGAACTCGTTGACCCGGATGTACAGGGTGCTCACCGTGCCATCAAAGGGAGCGACCAGCGTCGCATGTTCAAGGTTCAACTGGGCGGCTTCCAACGCGGCGCGAGATTGCTCTACCTGAGCCTTCGCGACGTCAATTACCTCTGCCTGTGGCCCCGCTTTTAGCAAGTTAAGAGTTGCTTCGGTGGCAGCACGCTCAGCCGCCGCTGCCCATACCTGGGCTTCTGCGGCAGCCACAGCATTTTGATTTGGCCCGTCAAGCAGATTATCCAGCGCGGCCTCGGCTGCTGCAAGTCGCTGCTCTGCCTGTGCAACCTTGATCTCGAATTCATCAATGACATCCTGCGGAGCATCGGGTTTTTGCTCTTCTTTTTCAATCACTGCGGGGTCAGTAGAAGTGTTAACCGCCCAACCGTTCACCTGATCCAGGTTGTTTTGCATGAAGTAATCGTTAAGATACGCCTGCTGCACATTTACCCTGGCCTGGGCAACCTCGGCATCCGTCGCGCCCTGCTGGACATTATCCCGTCCGGCAGCCGCCGCGGCGATCTCCGCATTGCCCGCTGCAATATTTTTCTCGGCTTCGAGGATTTCTTCTTCCCGTGCACCGGCACTGGTTCGTTCCAGGTTGGCTTCAGCGATAGCCAGTGCGGCTTCGGCTTCGGCAACCCGTGCATCAAGGACTGTTGTATCCAGCCGGGCGATCACATCACCCTCTGATACCGGCTGACCTTCTTCAACCAGCAATTCAACAATCTGCCCGGATAATGGGAAACTGATTGACGATTCGCTAACCGGCACTACTTCTCCGGTCGCGCTGACGACCGATTGAAAACTTTCTGCTGCTGCTTCTGCAGCCGTGGCTTCCGCCTCGGCTGCTTCCTGTTCGGCCTGTCCGGTGCATCCCACCACTAATAGAGAAAACACAATGACCAACACCAGACCCAGCCAGTTATAACGCCTCATGGCTTCATTTCTCCTCGTTGGTTACTCAACAACAATGTCGACGAAAGCGGTCATTCCCCAGCGTATGCCTTCAGGAATTTCATCCATTTCAATGATAACGGTGAAATTCACGCCTGATCCTTCTGAGGCTTTGGGGGCAATACGGGTGACCGTGCCATTCACATTCAGATTGGGCAGCGCATCAAAAGTGATATCTACTGATGCCCCTTCCGTGATCCCGGCCACGTCGATCTCATTGAGGTCAGTGGTTTCGACCCGCAGGCTGTCCAGGTCGGCTACCAATGTGATAGCCTGACCGGGGTTAATCCATTCGTTGATGTCGATCTCTACGCTGCTGACAGTACCATCAAAGGGAGCGACCAAAGTGGCTTGATCCAGTTGTGCCTGGGCTGTTTCCACTGTTGCTTTTGCCTGGTCAACTTCCGCTTCCCTGATGGCAATATCTTCCGGTCGTGGGCCAACCAACAGCAGATCGAGCCGGGCCTGAGCCGCATCGCGCCGGGCCGCAGCTGCCCACATGGTTGCTTCTGCCTGCCGCAAATCATCCGGATCGGCTCCGTCCATCAAATCCTGAAGGACAGCCTCGGCCAGTTGAACGCTGAGATTGGCCGCCTCTAATTGATATCGAATCGGCTGCTCGACGTCCAATGGGGTACGGTCGCCCGGTTCAAGTTCATCCGGCCAATCTACGACCCGTCCAACCACGTAATCATACGCTTGTTGGAGGTCTTCCTGCCGGTCGATAGCCGCTAACAAGTCGGCCTGAGCCGAAGCGATCTGATCTTCGGTCGCGCCCTCGCGGAGCTGTTCAAGTCTATACCAGGCTTCTGAGACACGGGCCTCAGCCGCCGTGACACTTTGCTTGGCCTGCTCGATTTCCTCGTCACGTGGGCCTGCTTTTGCCTGAGCCAGATTGGCCTCAGCGACTGCCAGAGCTGCTTCAGATTGTTTGACTGTGCTCTCCAGATCGGCGGTATCTAACCGGGCCAGTACGTCGCCCTCTTTGACGGTATCGCCCTTTTCAACCGCCAGCTCGACCACGCGTCCCGCAATCGGGAAACTTAAACTGGACCACTGAGCCGGTACAACTTCCCCGGTCGCGCTGACAATATTCCCACCACCGAGGCCGGAAGTTGAGACACCCTCTGATGTCCCTTCCTCAGTGTCGGTAGCCGCTGCTTCTTCGGTTTGAGGGCTACAGCCTACGGCCAACAACAGTAGTAACCCCAGCGCCGGTATGGTAAGCAATTTATAGATAAGCCTGCGATGCCACATGCGCCATCCCTTTCATTTTAGGCAAGACTAAACCCTAATTTACCTCATATTAAGTTAGGGTACAAACAAATAGTTCACGGTTTGGGATTTGTGGTTAGGTTCTTTGTCTCTGACCTCCACAACCCTCTCACATGAAGTAGTAGTTATCGTTTAGAAAGATAAGTAGTACGTGTACAATTATAAATGCGGTGATTGTACCTATGTACACACACCGTGTGTGCATTGCCAGAGAATTATTTGCTGCCATTCTGCCGGAGAATTTCTTCAACCTGAACACTGCGTTCTCTGGCGCGTCGAGCAAGGTCGGCCTTGATGGTTTCTGACCCATCTACCATCTCATCAAAGGTCGCTTCGTCCATGCCGACTACTTCAACCTCGGTGGAGCGCGACGCACGAACCGTCGCGGTACGCTTGATATCGTCTAACAGTGCAATTTCTCCGAAATACTGCCCAGGGGTGAGGGTTTCAACGTATACCTCGTGTCCATCCGGTTGGGTCAGATAGACGTTTACTTCGCCCTTAGTCACGATGTAGAAGCAGTCGCCTTCCGTATCCTGCTGGATGATCGGTTCCCCAGGGGCAAAACGCAGCGGCTGGAGCTTACGGGTAATTTCAACCAACTGCCCTTGCTCAAGTGCCGGTAATGCTCGTGCCAGGTACTCATTGACGATCTCACCATCGGCGATCAGGACGGTACGGGAAACACGCTTGGCCTGATCATCGTCGTGCGTCACCATCAAGATCGTTTTACCTTCGGACACCAGCTTCCCGAAGAGTTCGAAAATCACTTCTGAAGTCCGGGAGTCCAGGTTACCGGTTGGTTCGTCTGCGACCAGGATCGGCGGATCATTGGCGATAGCGCGGGCAATAGCGACACGCTGCTGCTGACCGCCTGAAATAGCCGTGGGCAGCTTATGGGCATGCTCAGCCACATCAACCAGTTCCAGCAGATACATGGCCCGTTCCCGCCGCTCTTTCCGGGTATACATATTGCCAAAGTCCATCGGCAGCATGATATTCTCGATGACGGTCAGGGTAGGCAGCAGTTGGAAGAACTGGAAAATGATCCCCATATTGCGTCCACGCCACAGAGCCATTTGCCCTTCATTGAGTGTATGGACGGCAGTATCTCCGATCAGCACCTCGCCGCTGGTGGGCCGATCAATGCCGGTGATCATATTGATCAGGGTGGATTTACCGCTGCCCGACTTACCGATGACGGCTACAAACTCGCCACGGCCAACCTGGAGGTTGACATCTCTCAGGGCGGGGAAATCCCCCGCGGCGGTTTTATAGACTTTGTTGACATGCCGCAGGTCGATCAGATATTCGTTGCCATGCTTATATCGACGAACGCCGTCGTTAGTTTCGGGGTAGGAAACCTTCTTTGTTCGTTGTCCAAGTGCCATAAGGCTTGCTCTCCAATTGTAATCTCTGCACTATAGGTATTACGTATTAATCGCTAAAGTGTTTCAATTAAATATCTAAAATAAGATTTTATGATTGATCAATAAGCCATCCATCATATGATAGCACGTTTTATTGGTTTGGTTTAGGTTTCATTGTTAAGACCGGGTAAACTTTCTTCTATGAACAAACATCATAAAATGGTGCGGCGACATATTCATGTTGATGGCGTGGTGCAAGGAGTCGGCTTCCGCCCATTCATTTACGGGTTAGCGATCCGCTACCACCTGACCGGTTGGGTGCTCAATTCCTCGTCAGGTGTGGATATCGAAATCCAGGGATCGGCAGATGCCGTCGATGCTTTTCAAAAAGCCATTACAACTGAAGCGCCTCCACTTTCACATATTGATCATTTATCGGCAAAAGATTTGCCACTTGGACAAGATACTTCATTCAACATACGACTCAGTACGTCTGACTCTGGCATGTCACTTATTTCCCCGGATGTAGCCACTTGCCCGGACTGCCTGGCCGAAATATTCGATCCCTCCGACCGGCGTTATCGCTATCCTTTCACTAACTGTACCAATTGTGGGCCGCGCTACACCATCATCCAGAGCATGCCTTATGATCGTCCCGCTACCACCATGCGGCAGTTCCAGATGTGCCCGGACTGCCAGGCGGAGTATGACGATCCGCTAGATCGCCGGTTCCATGCCCAGCCGAATGCCTGCCCGGTCTGCGGGCCACAGGTCGAGCTGGTGACCGGCGAAGATGTGCTTCCGATAACTGATTTTAAAGATGACCTTGCTCATGCCGCTGAACTGCTGCGAGCGGGCTATATTGTTGTCATTAAGGGCTTAGGCGGGTTTCACCTGGCCTGTGATGCGACTAACGCCGATGCTGTCGCCAGACTTCGGGATCGCAAGCAGCGCCCGGATAAACCCTTTGCTGTGATGGTCACCAATCTTGAGATGGCGACGTCCCACTGTTTTATAAACACCAGCGAAGCCCATTTAATGACAGAAACTTCTGCACCAGTTATGCTGCTTTATCGGAAACACGACTCAAATATCGCGCAAAACGTGGCCCCAAACAACCCAATGATTGGGGTGCTGCTGCCTTATACGCCGCTTCATCACATTTTGCTGCATGATGTAGATCGTCCCCTGGTGATGACCAGCGGCAATCTCAGCGATCTACCGGTGATCAAGGATAACGCCGAAGCGCTTGAGAAACTGGGACAGATCGCCGATGCTTTTCTGCTCCACAACCGCCCGATCCACATGCGCTGCGACGATGCTGTCTGGTGGGTTGACCGTTTTGCCGATACGGACGATCCGGTTTACCAACCGCTGCGCCGGTCACGGGGGGACGCGCCTTACCCGGTGAGGCTGGCCTGGAAAAGCGAAAAGCAAATCCTCGCTACCGGCGCGGAAATGAAAAACACGCTCTGTTTGATTCGCGGTGCAGATGCTTTCCTCAGCCAGCACATTGGCGAGGTGAACTCGCTGGAGTCGCTGGCTTATTTCCGGGAAACTCTCGACCACATGAGCCAGGTGTTTAAGGTTGAGCCGCAGGTGATCGCCCACGATCTACACCCTGGTTACCTGACCACCCGGTTGGCTCGCGACCTGGCCGCCGAGCGCGATCTGCCTCGGATTGCCGTCCAGCACCATCACGCTCACATCGCGGCCTGTCTTGCCGAAAATGACCGGGAAGGCCCGGTGATCGGCGTAGCACTCGATGGGACAGGTTACGGCCCCGATGGCGCGATCTGGGGCGGCGAAGTGCTGATCGCTGATGTGCAGGGCTACGAGCGGGCCGCTTACCTGGAATATCTGCCACTGCCGGGCGGAGATGCCGCCATCCGCCGCCCATATCGGATTGCCTGGGGCTATCTGTTAGCCACACAGGGCCATATCCCCGATCTGCCGACCCTCGACGCTTTCCCCGCCCAGGAACGGGAGATCGTCGCCCGGCAGGTTGAACGGAACCTCAACGCGCCGTTGACCTCTAGCTGTGGGCGCTTGTTCGATGCGGTATCTGCCATCACCGGAATCTGCCCGGTGACAACTTTCGAGGCACAGGCGGCCATCGCCTTTGAATTGGCGGCCCGTGAGGTTGATCTCTCGTCGGTGGATGCTTATCCCTTTACGATTGACGATCAGGGCGTGATCCGCCTAGGTGATCTGCTGAATGCAGTTGTCACCGATGTGAGAAACGACCGTCCTAAAAGTCAGATCGCGGCGGCATTCCACGTCAGTATAGCGGAGATGGTGACCCAGGCCGCCCGGCGAATCCGGGAACAGACCGGGTTGGAAACAGCTGCTCTGTCAGGCGGCGTTTTTCAGAACCGGCTGCTGCTGCGGTTAACCCGTGAACGCTTACGCGAGTCAGGCTTCGAAGTGCTGACCCACCGGCAGGTTCCCGCCAATGATGGCGGACTCAGCCTGGGGCAGGCCGTTGTTGCCCTCCACACACTTGACAACTCATAGAGTCCTGCTGTATATTACGTATAACGTTATATCGCAATACGTAATAAAAGCGGGTGAATAGTGAGCAAAGATGATCTAGGGCGGTATCACAGCCCGGCGCTGCTGATTATGGTCAGCCTGGCCGAGGGTGAGAAACACGGTTATGCCATCATGGAAGATGTCGAAGTTATGGCGGGGATTCAACTCGGCCCTGGCACGCTGTATGGTGCTATCTCCCGGCTGGAAGCGCGGGCTTTGATCGAACCGGTGGAAGACGGCTCAAGACGGCAGCCATACCGTCTAACCGAAGCGGGAAGTCAATTTCTCCAGACAGAGCTGGAACGTATGCGGTCATGGAGTGGTGAAGGCTTAAGAAGGCTAGGGCTGGACACCGTATGAAACGAATAGCTGTCTGGTTGGTTCGCCTTTATCCCTCAGTCTGGCGGACACGGTACGGTGATGAATTTACGGACTTCCTTGAGCAGTACCATTCTATCTGCCTGCGCGATGTGCTCGATATTGTGATTGGGATTTGTGATGCCTATCTGTATCCACAAAGGAATATGGTTATGTCTGAACAATTGGCTCGGAAAGAATCAACGTTCATTCTCATAGGGTTATGCCCGTTGATCAGTACAATACTGTTTATCATCGGAGTGGGAATAGTCTCCATTTACGAGGTTATAGGACTGTTTTTCGTTGCATTGTCAATTGTGCCTAGTGTGCTTTTGCCGTTCATCCTTGCCCGCAGTGCCCATCAACGCCTGGTGATTGGTGCAGTTTCTCCCCTTATTGCTCTGGTTGTTGGATTCTTTGTGCTCATACTCTTTAATATACCGCTCCCTCGTGGACTTTCTGGCTGGAGGGTTGCGGAGATGCTTTTAGGCGCTATCGGGGTGGCGCTGATCCTGGCTAATGTGAAGGACAATGGGTTGCCCCGCCCGCTGTCTATTGTTGGCATTCTATTGGGCACAAGCTGGCTGCTTCATCACACTTTCATGATGCTTGAAGTTGGGGGGCCGTCGTTAATACCGCCTGTTCAGGACCTTCCCAGTATAACATTGGTAGCATTGAATGCCCTTGGGGCAACGTGGGTGCTGGGTACGTTTGTCTGGTTAGCACTGCGAAAAAGAACGACATTGTTTCGTTGGGGGGCATGAAAATGCCCCGGACAGATTAACGTGTGTGGTCATGGAGCAGCGAAGGATAAAAAAATTGGGGCTGAATGCCATATGAAACAAGTAGCAATCTGGCTGGTTCGTCTTTATCCCTCGGTCTGGCGTGTGCGTTATGGTGATGAGTTCGCGGACTTCCTTGAGCAGTACCATTCTATCTACCTGCGCGACGTATTCGATATTGTGATTGGGATTTGTGACGCCTATCTGTATCCACAAAGGAGTGTTGTTATGTCTGACCGTAAGGAATCAACGTTCATTCTGATAGGGTTATGCCCGTTGATCAGTGCTATTCTGGCTGTGATTGGGTTTGGAATTATGTCTACTTCTGAGGTGATAGGATTGATCTTTATCCTGTTGTCAGTTGTACCCAATATACTCTTGCCGTTTATCCTTGCCCGCAGTGCCCGTCAACGCCTGATCATTGGTTTAGTATCTCCCCTTATCGCGCTGGCTGTTGGGCTATTAGCGCTCATCATCTCTAGTATACCGATCCCCGGCGGGCTATCTGGCTGGAGAGTAGGCGAGATGCTTATAGGCGCTATCGGAGTGGCCCTGATTCTATCCAATGTGAAAGACAATGGTCTGCCCCGTCCCCTGACAATAGTTGGTATTTTATCGGGGATAGCCTGGCTGCTGAATCACAGCCTCATAATGCTTAGTACCGGGAGTTCTGTGGTTGTGCAGCATGGTGACTTGATCGGTATGACGAGTATGTTATTGATTGCCCTTGCATTCACCTGGGTGCTGGGTACATTTGTCTGGTTAGGGCTGCGGAGAACCTCAAAGGCTCAGACGGCATGAAAAATTACAGATGGTTGATTCTGTCTGTTATGATGGTGGCCTGCCGACCGGTGGCAGCGCCACCACCTTCATTAATAACGCCAATTCCGGTAACGCCTGCCCAGAACGAATCTGAGCCGCAAACTGAAATACCTACCCCCCAAACGAGTGTTGAAAATACACCTGACTTCATCGGTTATACCTACCACCGCGCCGATGGAAATCGGTTGGTTGAGGGGCAGGGAGCATTGCCCGACCTGGAACCGCTTGATATTGCATTGGATGGGATGCCTGCCTGGGTGGTCGCTGCTCCCATTGAGAGGGGCAGCCTGTGGGTGATGGTGACTACCGAAGGACAGGTTTATGGTATTCGATTCGTTGACGGGGGAGTGCAGGCTATCACCGTCACACCGGATAAGTTGCCACCTGGTATGCCCCCTTTGCTCACCATTGAAAACGGCAACCCGGTGATCATCACCCCGCCATCACGGGATCCCTCTACGTTGACTCATCCGGTAGTGCTTCCCGGCTCTGGTCAGATCGCCTTCATCGAGAATTCTGGCGATCTGGTTTTCTGGGGAGATGGTGTCGAAGCGGCCCGGTTGGCTGTTGATGCCTTGCCCGATGCCCGCATCTTGATCGATGAGGATGGGCGGCTGCTGTTGTTGACCGGCCCGACGACTCTCTACGATCACGGGATACTTGCCGATGAGATCGAAGCCAGCAGCATCACCCTGATCGAAACGCAGCCGGAACCGCGAATCGTCCGGGTAATCCCGGTGCCGGAAGATCAGGTGATCGAAGGAATCGCGCCTATCTGGGCTGACCTGAGCGACGACGGGCAGCGAGAGATTATCGTCACTCTCAGCAACAATGATCAAGGAGCGCAGCTTGCTGTCTATGAAGAATCCGGTGAACTGCTGGCGGTGGGTCCGGCGATTGGTCAAGGGCATCGCTGGCGCAATCAGGCAGCCGTCGCGCCCTTTGGCCCGGATGGGCGGCTTGAGCTGGTGGACGTGCTGACTCCTCATATCGGCGGGACGGTCGAGTTCTTCCAACTGAGTCAAAGCGTGCTGCAACTATCAGCCGAGATAACCGGCTACACTTCGCACGTGATCAACACCCGCAACCCGGATATGATCCTCGCCGGAGATTTTGATGGAGATGGGCGTGTTGGAATTTTGATTCCCAATCAGCCGCGCACCGATCTAAACTTCATTCAACATACGACAGAGGGCGCTAAAGTCGCATGGAGCATTCCCATCGGCGGAACACTGACAACCAACATAGCTGCTGTCACATTGGCCGATAATCGGTTGGCTGTCGGTATTGGCCGGGATGATGGCGTCCTGAGAATCTGGATGCCCTGAGCTATGAAGTGATTACGATTGCATCTGGACAAAACCGAGCCTCGTCCGACTGTGTGGGCGAGACTTATTTGATTTGAGCCAATTTGCCTGAAGATTGCCCCTGAACTATTATACAAAAATATGGTTTCGTAAGCTGTCTGTTATAAACACCCTAACAACTTGATATTAATCGGAGAAAAGAATATGTCAGCAGAGATGCCCTATCAAGCGGTTCCATTTCAGGCACCGGAAGGTTCAGAGATTCTGGGTCGGGTCGTTAAAGTCTATTTTAGTAACCTTGAGTCTCATATTGTTGAACCAGTTCTAAAAAGGCATGGCCTTTCCTTGGATATGATCCAGGATGATCAATGGTATCCACTTCAAATGTACTATGATATAGACGCGGAAATTCTTAAAAGTCCCAGTGGTTCCAGCGCTTTAGTTGCTATTGGTAAGGCCAGTATGGCAAATCTGTTATCTACTGGAGCTTATGCCAGCATTGAAGACTATTTGTCTACGGGCTTGAATTCCATCACAACGCGAGGCTATGTCCGAAACGCACCACCGACATTTGGTTTCATAGTTACCAAATTGGGAGAAAAACACTTTCAGGTAAAGAGCAATCTCCCTGCATCAAACGAAACCGTTTATGGTTCGCTGTGGGAAGCTTGCCGACTCTTGAAGCAGGAAGGGGAGAATTTTGTGGTCAGGCCTACAGAGGGATATCCAGGTAACGACATCTGCGCAACATTTGAGATCGAGATCTCTTAATTCCCGGCTCATGTCCAGTACAAATGAATCTGGCAGGACATTGCCTTGCAATTGTGCTGGACATGAACCTTTTGTGTTTGATTACTTTCCCGTTATTTCTCCCCCCGCAGATGAGCTAACCATTCAGCCACCTGTTGTTCGTACCCCTGGTCAGATGGTTTATACCAGCGTTTACCTTCTAATTCGTCCGGCAGGTATTGCTGCCTGATGAAGTGATCCGGGTGATCGTGAGGATAAACGTAGGATGGCTGCTTGGCACTCTTTTCACGGGGACTGTCGCGCAGGTGGATCGGTACAATCGTGCTGGATCCCTGCTTGACTTCATCCAATGTGCTGAAGATGGCCCCGGTGCTGTTGCTCTTGTGGGCGGTTGACAGGTAAAGCGTCGCTTCCGACAGGAAATACAATCCCTCCGGCAGCCCCACCCATTCAAACGCCTGGGCACAGGCATTGACCACCACGATTCCCTGTGGGTCGGCCAAACCGATATCCTCCGCTGCCAGGATGTACAACCGCCGCAGGATAAAACGCGGGTCTTCTCCGGCCTCAATCATCTTTGACAGCCAGTAGAGCGCAGCGTCCGGTTCCGAACCTCGTACTGATTTAATGAAGGCGCTGATCGTATCGTAGTGCTCGTCGGCCCCTTTGTCGTATCGCACCGCCCGCTGCTGGATGCTCTCCTGGGCCACTTGAAGATCGATCTGGATCGTGCCGTCTTCCTGCGGGGATGTGGTCAGAACGGCCAGTTCCAGTGCGTTGAGCGCATTTCGGGCATCACCATTGGACAGCCGGATGAAGTGTTCAATTGCCTCCTCGGTGATCTGGATGCGGCGCATCCCATAGCCTCGTTCTTTATCGGTGATGGCCTGCTGCAAGATCGCGCGGATATCTTCCGGTTGGAGTTGTTGCAGTTCAAACACCCGCGATCGGCTGATCAAGGGACGGATGATCTCGAAGTAGGGATTCTCGGTCGTCGCACCGATCAGGATTACCATGCCCTCTTCGACATGAGGAAGCAAAGCGTCCTGTTGGGCCTTGTTCCACCGGTGGATCTCATCGATGAATAACACGGTGCGGGTTCCGTGTAGATTGCGACGTTCTTTCGTGGCGTGGATCACCTCGCGTAAATCCTTCACCCCGGACAGGACGGCGCTTAACGTTTCAAAATGACTGGCCGTGCTCTCTGCGATGATATTGGCGAGGGTTGTTTTGCCGCTTCCGGCTGGCCCCCACAGGATGATCGAGGTCAGGCGGTCGGCTTCAATGGCCCGACGCAGCAATTTGCCCGGCCCGACGATGTGCTCTTGCCCCACAAACTGGTCGAAGGTGCGCGGCCTCATCCGGTGGGCCAGTGGTGATTCTTTTTTAAATTGATCCTGGCGACTGTACTCAAACAAATCCATTATAGCCTCTCACAGGTTACAATTAAGCGGTCAACAGTTACACCGGAGATTCTAACAGGTATTGACATTTTGCGGAGGTGAATATGACGGGTATCCCGCATTCCTGGGACATGACACCCCAGGAGGCCATTGTTCTACAGAAGACTTTAGCCACCCAGGTGGACACGCGCACCCCGATCGATCTTGATCGGCTCGAACTGGTAGCCGGTGTTGATGTGAGCGTCAAGAACAACACCAGCCAGGCGGCCATCGTAGTACTGACCTTTCCTGAGATGCAGATCGTCGAGACGGCCCTGGCGGAAATCCCAACTCCCTTTCCTTATATTACCGGCTTGTTGAGCTTCCGCGAGGGGGCGGTGATCCTCGAAGCACAGAAAAAGTTACAATCTCAACCCGGCGTGTATATCTTTGATGGGCAGGGAATCGCCCACCCGCGCCGGATCGGGATCGCCAGTCACATTGGGTTGTGGTGGGATGCGTCAACTGTTGGCTGCGGGAAAACCTGGTTGATCGGGCAGCACGGCGAACTTGCCCCTGAAAAAGGGTCGTTCGAACTGCTTAAGGATAAGGGGGAGGATATCGGTGTGGTACTGCGTACCCGGACCAACGTCAAACCGATTTACGTATCAGTGGGGCATAAGGCTACCCT
>JBNKDD010000094.1:0-19143 GCA_050288085.1 Anaerolineae bacterium | reverse complement strand
TTCCCTCACCGGGCTGCTAAACAATGAATCTGTATTGTCTATTCACACCGCCGATCTGGTGAATTATGTTTCAACCGAGGGCTACAACGGCATTGCGATTGATTATTCAGCGGTCAGCCTGACCGATCGGGAAGCTTTTGCTAATTTCATCACGGAGCTTGGTGCAGAGTTAGATGCTGAAAATAAGCTCCTGGTAGTTGTATTACCCACACCCGGCGGTGTAGCAGGGGCATGGGATACTGGCAGTTATGATTGGCGGGCAATCGGTAAAGCGGCTGATATCGTTATTCTGAATATGAGCCGCAGCCCTGCTGATTATGCAGCTAATGGCTCGGCTTTAAATATGCTGGATTGGGCCGTTGGGGAAATCAGCCGGTTTAAACTGCACCCATCGTTTTCATCGCTGAGTGCCACCGATGAAAACGGTCTCACCCTGATCAGTTATGACGATGCTATCTCGCCGTTGGGAAGTGTTGCTCTGGATACCGGCTTGCCGGAAGGCGCAGAAAACTTTGAAGAAGGTGCGTCGCTAACCTTCGAACTGAACGGTGAAGTCACCGATTTACTCCCGGATCAGAATACGGGAGCCTATACCTATAATTATGCGGCTGAAAGCGGCCAGCGCCACGTCTGGATTGTAACAGCCAGTTCGGTGCGGGCCAGGCTCGATAAGGTGTCAGCCTACAACGTGGGTGGAATTTCCATTGCCAATTTGCTGTCTGAAGGGAATGATGCCGGGCTATCGACGGTTGTCAACGAATTCAAAGCTCGCAGTGTCTCTTCCGTGCCCAGCCAGATCCTTTTGCAGTGGACGGTTACCGGTGCAAGTGGGGCCGTTCTGGATGAGGCGACCGGGTTGGGTACGCCGTTTGTCTGGCAAGCAGGCGATCCGGGCGAATACACAGTCAAGGCTGAATTAGTCGGTGGGCGTGTATCGGATCGCGGTTCGGTTGGCGTTCAGGTAGGCGCAGCACCAACTGAGGAAACGCCAACCCCGACCGCCGCTGTAATCGTCGATTCGGGCGATAGCACCCCTGCCGCAACCCAGTCCTCGACACCACCTCCTTCGGTTGGCGGCGGCGGCGATGGCGGTGGCTTTGCATTGGGTGGACAGGTTCCCAACTCGATTGGACATGCGGCCCAGATGCAGCAGGCCGGGATGTCCTGGGTTAAGTTCCAGGCCAAGTATCCCTACGTCGATTCAGGGACCGCCGGTGGTTTTGTGTCGGCGGGGCATGCTGCCGGTTTCAAGGTACTGTTGAGTATTCCAGGGCCACCCTACCCCTCCAGCATCGACTTTGGTGGCTATGTTGAGCATCTTAAAGCAGTTGCGGCAAGCCAGCCTGACGCCATCGAAGTTTGGAACGAAATGAACATTGACGCGGAATGGCCTCCTGGGCAGATTGATGCCACCAGTTATGTGAATAACATGCTGGCTCCGGCCTATAACGCGATTAAGGGTGTCAGCCCGAATACGATGGTGATCACCGGTGCGCTGGCCCCGACCGGCTTTTTCGGTGGTGGGTGTTCGGCTAGCGGTTGTGACGACCAGCCTTATGTCCAGGCGATGGCGGCAGCGGGCGCAGCCAACTACGCTAACTGCATCGGTGTGCACCATAATGCCGGAGCTACGTCACCTTCGGCCACGAGTGGCCACCCGGCAGGTGGCGGTCACTATAGCTGGTATTTCCAGCCAACGATTGATGTCTACTACTACGGAATGGGTGGCTCCTTGCCCGTGTGTCTGACAGAGTTCGGCTACCTGTCCGGCGATGGTTATGGGGCTTTACCTGACCGGTTTAACTGGGCGGCCACCAACACCGTACAGAATCAGGCTGACTGGTTAGCCGAGGGTGTGACTATCGCCAAGGGCCTGGGTTATGTCCGGCTGATGATCGTGTGGAACGTCGATTTTACAAACTACGAAAGCGACCCGCAGGCAGGCTATGCTATTATCCGGCCTGATGGGAGCTGCCCGGCCTGTACGACCCTGGGCGCAGCAATGGGCGGATAGCCTATGCAAACACCGACTATCTGGAGAAATATGAAGGAGTTCTTGCATCATGACACAATCCGGTAAAGTCCGATTATCGCCAAAGATGGTGCGCATCATGATCTTTGCCTGGATCGGCATTGTGGTGCTGGTGGCCATCTGTACGTTCGTGGGTATTATGTGGGCCCTTAACCAGTCAGAAGAGGACACGGTAGCTGAGGCAGAATCGCAGGGTGTTGTCCAACAAGACTCTTTCCCCACCCCGACCGCCTTGATCCCCGGCGATCAGCCAGCGGCAGGTGGTGAGCAGCCCGCTGCTGCGGCGGCTGAACCCACGATCCCGCCCCGGCAGGATACGTCGTTTGGATATGGTATCCAGGCGCAAATCCATATGAATACCGACCAGACCCTCGACCAGGTTCAGCAATTGGGGCTGGGTTGGGTCAAGCAGCAGATCCGTTGGGCCGACCTTGAGCCTAACCCCGGTGAACCAAACTGGCCCGCTCTCGATGCCATTTTTGCGGCGGCGGGGGAAAAAAATATCCGGGTGATGGTGAGTGTTGTGGATGCGCCAGATTGGGCACGGTCGGTGACAGCAGAAGACAAAGCTGGCCCGCCGGATGATTATCAGCACTATGTGACCTATGTTTCGGAATTGGTGCGGCGGTATTCCGGTGTGGTCGGTGCGGTCGAGATCTGGAATGAGCAAAACATCGACCGCGAATGGTACACTGCCGGAGGTTTAAGCGCTGCCAACTATGTAACCCTGGTGTCTCAGTCTGCGGCGGCAATCCATGAGGTTGATCCCGGCGTGATCGTGATCAGTGGGGCGTTATCCCCGACCGGGTTTGATGATGGTGTCGGAGCCATTGACGACTTCCGGTATATGCAGCAGATGATCGATGCCGGTCTGCTCGATCATGTGGACTGTGTGGGAGCCCATGCGAATGGCTACAACTTGCCGCCGAACCAATCAGCAGAAGATGCCTTAGCCGCAGGCCCTCCCCCTGGCACACAGTTCCTCGGCCCATTCGACACCGGCAACCCGCTTAACCCGCATCACAGTTGGTCATTTTATTCAACGCTGACCGGCTACCATGATAAGATTGTAGCCGCCGGGCATGATACGCCGCTGTGTGTTACCGAGTTTGGTTGGGCATCGGTCGAAGGGATGGGCGGTGATCCCAAACAGAGCTTCGAATTTGCCTATGATAACTCGCTGCAAGATCAGGCTGATAACATTGTTGCTGCTTACCAGTTGATGCACGATTGGGGTTTCGTGAGGTTGGCCTTCCTGTTTAACCTGGACTTCTCGCCGAAGTCAGGCGGTAATCCCCAGGATGACAGCGCCCTGTTCTCTATCACTGATGGGAATGGTGCTCCACGCCCGGCCTTTGACGCGGTGAAGAATATGCCCAAAGCGCCGTAGAGCGCGGCACTATCGTACTGATCAGTTTAAGCTTATTGCGCCCCGGCACACTCGTTTTGATGTCCGGGGCGTTTCTATCGCCACAGGAGTCGATCACCTTCACCATGCGATTACGATTTCAACACCGTCACCTTATGCCATCTATCTTCCTGCTGCTGATCGTCCCCGCTATAGCTTCGGGCTGCCAGAGCACTCAAGCCACTGTTGAAACTCCTGAACCCGATCCGGTCGTTATTATCCGCGAGGCTCTGCCTGAAGTTGATGTCCAGCAGCTTGTCCCGTCGCCATCCCCATCGATTCATACATCGCTGTGGTGGAATGAGGAAATCGCACAGCGTGACCTCGATATGGTGCAGCAAATGGGGTTCCGGTGGATCAAGCAGCTTTTCCCCTGGCGGGATATCGAAACCCACGAAAAGGGCCAGTACGATTGGTGGCGCACCGATCGGATTGTCGAGGATGCAGAAGAACGTGGATTGATGCTGCTGGTACGGCTTGATCACCAGCCATTCTGGTCACAGGCTAACGGTGGTTGGCCTCCCCTGGAAAACGCCCCTCCGGCTGATTACGAGGATTTCGGCGATTTTTGCGGCGCGGTTGCCGACCGCTACCAGGGTCGGATCAAAGCTTACCAGGTGTGGAACGAACCCAATTTATCCCGTGAATGGGGTGATGAGCCGCCTGACCCGGCAGAATATACCGATCTGCTGGCGGTCTGTTACAAGGCGATCAAGGCTGCTGACCCAGAAGCAATCGTGATCTCGGCAGGGCTGGCTCCGACCGGCAGTACGCTGCCCATCGCCATCCCGGATGAGGAGTTTGTTCGGGGGATGTATGAGGCCGGAGCAGCAGAATATTTTGATATGCTGGGGGTCAATGCGCCGGGGTATGCTGCCCCGCCAGAGGTGTCACCGGAGGAGGCCGCCAACACACCGGAATATGGCGGACATCGTTGGAATGCTTTCCGGCATGTTGAAGACATCCGCCGGATTATGCTCGAATACGATGACGGGCAAAAGCAGATCGCTATTCTGGAGATGGGCTGGACACTCGACCCGGTGAATGAAGCCTATAGCTGGTTTGCCGTAACGGAGGAGCAGCAGGCAGAATATCTCTATGATGCTTATTGGTGGGCCAGGCGGCACTGGCAGCCCTGGATCGGTATTATGACCACCATTTACCTTTCCGACCCCTATTGGACACCGGAGAACGAAGAGTACTGGTGGTCAATTATGCTCCCGGACTGGCCGGAAACCAAGACCCGACCGGCTTACGATGCGCTGAGTGATCTACCTGATTGGGGAGCTGATTTCTATGGAGAACAGGCTGACAATTGATTGTTTGAAGATTGTAAGTCACTCGTGTTTGATATAGAGTATAATCTGATCGAAGCCTGTTCAGGCACTCTCGACACATTGCATTGCAGAAAGTCTGTTAAACATTCTTCTGACGAGGATATCATGTCATATATATTGATTGTTGATGATGATGTAGACATGGCAAGGACAATAGCCGATATGCTGGGTTTGTACGATTGGCAAACCCGGATTGTCCACAGCCCTCGCGCTGCCATCATGGCATTACAAAGATTTCCACCGGCCCTGATCTTATTAGACCTGAACATGCCCGGTGTTGATGGGATGGAAGTTTGTCGCTATATCAAGCGCGACCCGATTGCGGGTGATACGCCGGTTGTTTTTGTCACGGCGGAAGATGATCCCAGTACCCAACAACGCGCCCGCGATGCTGGCGCGATGGACTACATCGTTAAACCAATCGATTTTGACAAGCTCGAAGAAGTCCTCGATAAAATCAGCAACTAAATCCTCCAGAGAAAAAAACACAGAGCGCGGTTACCGCGCTCTGTTGATTTATACCGGAATA
Source organism: Anaerolineae bacterium (assembly GCA_050288085.1). Lineage (GTDB taxonomy): Bacteria > Chloroflexota > Anaerolineae > Aggregatilineales > UBA3940 > JBNKDD01. The sequence continues at coordinate 13,837 of JBNKDD010000094.1, read as the reverse complement.
TGTTGGGATGTTCTAGCCGAGGGAAGCCGCCGGGCTGGATACCTTTTGTGCCAACTGACCCAGAATGTGCCCACTGACATAGAGCATGAACGGCCCATAAAGTATGCTCCCAATACCAGCGGTCAAACCTGCCACAAAACTGCCGATAAGCGCGGCGAGAAAAACGTAGAGGATTGCCATACCAAAATCGCCGATATTCTCACGCACCAGAGCGAAATTATCCCCGAATTGGAAGAAAGTGCTGAATTCTTCGTTATCGATGTAGCGGATATAGCCACCCCAGTAAACGACAGCAGCCACGATAACATAGATCAGTGCCAGACAGCCGCAGCAAGCCCCAAAAATACCGAGCCCACCGACCATTGCGCTAAGGGCATCTGCATCATCCACTGACGCCGCCGCACCACCCATCACAGCTTGAGCTACCCCGATCAAGCAGGAGACAATCAGCACCGGGGACATATAAATCAGGGAGGCAATCGCAAGCATGAAGCCTTTGCCTATCATACTGCCGAATTCGCTCCAATCGGGTAATGGCGTTGGATCGTCACCCTTTACCCGCTTGGTAATCTCGAACGACCAACCCTGAAGCGCAAAAGCACCGACAATGGGGATAAGCTGAATCAGTACGCCCAGGCCAATTTTTTTCAGCCACTCATCATCATCAAATGGATAAGTGATCGCTTTCATGAAATCCATGTGGAATTTCTCCTCCTATTTACTTACCAGTATAGATAAATGAACCAGATAATGAACGTTAGGAAGTCTGGTGTCATTATAGGGATTTAAGGTTCTTTGTCAACCAAGGTGAATCGTAGTCGATTTTCAAATTGGCGCAACCGGGGTGGCAATTGACATCTCCTTCAAAGTTACTCTTCTTCATAATTGCTATTGCAAATTTAATTTACATTGTATAAAATATACACCGTATAAGATTTGGAGGATGTTTTGCCGCGACCAAAATTAACTGAAGAAGAAAAAGCTGCCATGCGTGAACGCATCCTTGATGCAGCTATACATGTTCTACACGAACATGGTCCGCATGGCTTGAGCATCCGTGCGATAGCCGATGAGGTTGGTGTATCGCATATGGTGTTGTACACCTACTTCGAGAACCGCGGCGAGTTGTTCGCTGCCCTACGTCACCGGCAAAGCCAGAAGATGCGGGAACGCCAGGAAGGTTTTCTGACACGGGCCCGCAGTGAAGACATTCAAGAGGTCATGCGTGATGTTTTAAACGATTATATTCAGTTTGCACAACGTAATCCCAGCCGCTTTCGCTTTATGTGGCGAGCCTGGCTTGAGGAAACAGACTGTACCCTGAAACCGCCCCATAAAAGCCATCAGAAAGAACTACAATACCTGGCCTCCCTGATCCAGATTGGTGTTGACCAGGGGATATTCTGGGTAACGGACCCGCTGGCCGCGGCGGTTGTTGTTCTGGGGCAGATGACCGGCACACAAATCCTTTTGCTATTACCAGACACTTTCGATGCCGATCTAAAGGAACATATACAAACGGATATGGTAGACGCTGCGTTGGTATACCTTACTCATAAGAAAAGAAAGTAGCTATATGAAATCTCTAAGACGTATCTTAATCTATTTACGACCTTACCGTGGCTGGGTGCTGGCTGCTTTTGGATTGGTAGCAATTGAGGCCCTCGCCCAGCTTGCTGTGCCACGTGTGCTTCAATATGTGATCGACCAGGGTATTACCCCAGGCGATATGCGCGCCATCTGGATCGGCTCCCTGCTGATGCTGGGGATGGCTCTGATTGGGGCAGTTGCCACCGTTATGCGGGCGGTTTATGCGGCTCGTTTCTCTCAGAACATGGCCTACGATCTGCGCGATGACGTATTTACCCGCATTCAGACCCTATCATTTGACAACCTCGATCAACTGCAAACCGGTAAGTTAATCACCCGTGTTTCCAGTGATGTTGACCTGGTTCGCATGTTCACCAGTCTGGGTTTCATGCTAATAGTCCGGGCGGGGGTGCTGCTCCTGGGCAGCCTGATATTCCTCGTTTCTACTAATGCCCGGCTGTCACTGATCATGCTGGTGCTTCTCCCGGCGGTAGTGACTGTCTTTATTTTTCTGGCCCGCCTGGCCCAGCCCCTTTTTAAGCAGGTTCAACAACGCCTGGACGTGCTTAACACGGTTGTGCAGGAGAACCTGGCCGGGGTAGAAGTCGTCAAGGCTTTTGTTCGCGAACCCTTCGAGAACGACCGTTATGAGGATGCCAACGCGGGCTACATGGAGAAAGCTCGCCAGGTCAACCGCATGATGGCTGTTGCCTTTCCGACGGTGATGTTGATCGGAAGCCTGGGCGCATTGGCCGTTATCTTGCTGGGAGGCCGTCAGGTTATCGGCGGTTCGATGAGTGTCGGCGAGCTGGTAGCTTTCGCCAACTACTTAACAACGGCGATGTTCCCGGTCGTGATGCTGGGCATGATCATGTCGATGCTTCCGTCTGCCGATGCTTCTGCGGAACGTATCCTTGAAGTAATTGATACCGAAAATACAGTTAAAGACTGCGAAGGCGCGCGCCCCATTGATATGCGTGGCCATGTAGTTTTTGACAATGTGTCATTTCATTATAACGGCAAGGCCGGGGCCGAAGTGCTCTGCGACATTAACCTGACTGTCGAAGCCGGTGAGCAGGTTGCCATAATGGGAGCAACTGGCTCCGGTAAATCGACGCTGGTTAACCTCATCCCACGTTTCTACGATGTCAGCCAGGGGCAGGTGCTGATCGATGGTGTGAATGTATGTGAGCTCTCCGAGGAGTCACTGCGTTCACAGATTGGTATCGCCATGCAGCAAACGGTGCTGTTTAGCGGAACCATCGCGGAGAACATCGCCTATGGGCGGCCAGATGCTACCCTTGAGGAAATTGAGACGGCAGCGCGGGCGGCTCAGGCCCACGACTTTATCATGGAAAGACCGGATGGCTATCAAAGCCGGGTTGAGGCACGCGGTGCTAATCTGTCCGGTGGGCAGAAACAGCGCATTGCTATTGCCCGCGCACTGCTGGTCGAACCGTCCATTGTGATTCTAGATGACAGCACCAGCGCGGTGGACATGGAAACCGAGTATCACATCCAGGAGGCGCTGGACACCTTGATGGAAGGCCGGACAACTTTCATCATTGCCCAGCGGCTTAGCAGTGTGCTCAAGGCGGACAAGATCATCATCCTTGACGAGGGCAAGATCACAGCTCAGGGAACCCATCAAGAGCTGCTGCAAACCAGCTCTATCTATCAGGATATTTATCGCTCACAGTTAAACAAAAACTTACCTGTTTCCCCTAACAATAACAAACATACTAATGGTGGAGGTTTATCGTAATGCACCGCGGACCTGGACCAGTAAAAATTGAAGACGCCAGAGATCGGCGGGCAACTACCCTTCGTCTGCTGGCCTATCTTAAACCTTATCGTTGGATCATTGCCGCTGTTGGGCTGCTGGTAATCATCGGCACCTTACTGAGCCTGGCCGGGCCGCTGTTGATCGGCGTGGCCGTAGATCGCTACATCTTACCCGGTGACCTGGCTGGCCTCACCCGTATTGCAGTCGTGATGCTGGTCGCCTATCTCGGTTCAACAGTTGTGACCGTTCTGTATGCAGTTCTCATGGTCAACATATCCCAGAAACTGATCATGGACATTCGCTCTGACCTGTTCCATCATATTCAAACCCTATCGATGGCATACTATGACGAGCACGAAGTGGGCGATCTGATGAGCCGTGTCACGAACGACACCGAGGCGATCAACCGGGTGTTGTCGAACGGCATGACACAGTTGATCTCGAGTGTTCTACAACTGGTCGGCATTCTGATAGCCATGTTCGTGCTGAACTGGCAGCTTGCACTTGGCTCACTGCTGGTGCTGCCCTTGGTGATGCTCGTTACAGCCACGATTGCCTCTCGCAGCCGCGGCGCATTCCGCGATGTGCAGCACAATCTTGGCGAACTGAATGCCTACGCTGAAGAGAACATCGCCGGAGTGCGGGTTGTGCGTTCTTTCGCCCGCGAAACTGAGACTATCGAACAATTTAACACCGTTAATGCAAAAAACCGGGAAGCAGGTATTCGCTCGGAGAAAATCGTTGCGCTGCTGATGCCCCTGATTACCGTGATGAGCACGATGGCTACGGCTGTGATCGCTGGTCTGGGTGGGTGGCTGGCTCTCCATGACCTGATTAGCGTTGGGGTGATCGTGTCGTTCGTATCCTACATTCAACAATTCTTCCAGCCACTGCGCCAGCTTTCCCAGCTTTACAACCAGCTTCAATCAGGCTTGGCTGGTGCTGAGCGAATCTTCAAGGTGTTGGATGCCCCACCAACAGTTGATGATAAACCAGGTGCTCCGATGCTGGCGGATATTACCGGTCGCGTGGACTTTGAGCATGTATCATTTGCCTACGAAGATGATAAGCCGGTGCTGTCCGATATCAACCTGACCGCCTACCCCGGCCAGACAATAGCCCTGGTTGGCCCGACGGGGGCGGGAAAGACCACCATCATCAACCTGTTGAGCCGTTTCTATGATGTGAATGAGGGTACGATCCGGGTCGATGGGGTGGATATCCGCGACATTAAACAGGACTCGCTGCGCCGTCAATTGGGCATTGTGCTGCAAGATACTTATCTGTTCAGCGGCACGGTGATGGACAATATCCGCTATGGGCGGTTGGATGCCACCGACGAAGAGGTGATTCAGGCTGCCAAACTGGCGAATGCCGATCAATTCATTTTCCGGTTGCCTCAGGGTTATAATACCGAAGTGTCAGAACAGGGGAACAACTTCAGCCAGGGGCAGCGCCAACTGCTGGCTATTGCACGGGCCGTGCTGGCCGACCCTGCTATCCTGATCCTGGATGAGGCGACCAGCAGTGTCGATACACGCACCGAGATGCACATCCAGGACGCGCTGCTGCGCTTGATGGAAGGGCGAACGGCGTTCGTAATCGCTCACCGCCTGAGCACCATTCAGAACGCTGACCTGGTATTGGTCGTTGATGAAAATCGCATTGTGGAACGCGGGACACATAATGAACTACTGGCAAATCGGGGACTTTATCACACGATGCACCAGAGCCAATCCCGCCGGTTGGAACTCATGACCGGGGCTGCTACATCGTAGAACAGAACAAGCTGTTAGTTTAGTAATGAGGTAGGGTGGCAGAATCTCCCCCTACCTTATTTTTTGCCAGTGCCACCGCGATCCGTGCTGCGACACGGGCATTCTGCTCCAACAGGGCAACATTCACTTCCAGGCTTCGACCGGCGGTGATTTCGCTGACCCGTGAAAGCAGAAATGGCGTGATCTCCTTGCCCTTGATCCCGGCCTGGTCAGCTGCTTCGAGTGCCTGTTGGATGGCGGCTTCTAACTCGTCATCGGGCAGGGCGAGGGCTGCGGGCGGCGGAACGGTGATCAGCACCCCTCCCGCAAGACCCAAATTCCATTTAGAGCGGATAATGGCCGCCGCATCTTCCGGCGACTCAACCCGGCTGTCAACTGCCAATCCACTGCTGGTTGCATAAAAAGCCGGGAAGGTATCGGTTTGCCAGCCTAGAACCGGCACACCGGCAGTCTCAAGATATTCCAGGGTGCGCGGCAGGTCGAGGATCGACTTGGCCCCGGCACAGATTACCGCCACCGATGTCCGGCCTAGCTCCGGCATATCGGCTGAAACGTCGCCCGCGTCACCCCGGTGCACCCCACCGATTCCACCGGTTGCGAACACATCAATCCCGGTCATCTGCGCCACGATCATTGTCCCGGCAACCGTTGTCGCGCCATGTTCTTTATGTGCTGTAGCAATCCCAAAATCTCGCCGGGAGACTTTTCGCACGCCGTCGGTCAGGGCCAGGGTTTCTAGCTGATTGGTGTTCAGGCCAACCGTGATCACCCCGTCAATGATGCCCACCGTTGCCGGAGTAGCGCCCTCCTCTCGGATGGCGGCTTCACAGTGTTGGGCTGTTTCCAGGTTGCGAGGGCGTGGCAGGCCATGTGATATGACGGTTGATTCAAGTGCCACGACCGGGCGACCGGTTTTAAGAGCGTTATCAACTTCCGGCGCGAGGCGCAGGCTGTCGCTTATGTTCACCATGTTTTTTTCTTCCAAAGGAATGCTAGTCGCTTAATTCGTCGTAGAGTAAGTCCATACTCAGATCAGGACGGACGGTTTCGCGCGAACGCAGGGTCAGGGTAGCAGCTTTGACTCCCAGGCTCACGCACTCATCGAGAGGGATTTCTTCCAGTAAGCCAAAAATGATCGCGGCAGTTTGAGCATCTCCGGCCCCGGTTGGATCAACGACATGGGTCGGGATGGCGGGAACGTGGCCTTTGGTTTCCGCATCGGCATAGACCACCCCAAACTCGGAGAGTGTGATGATGGCCGTTTCCACTCCCATCTCAACCAGGTGTTGGGCCGCAGCCAGCGCGGCGTCCCGGTCAGAAGGGCCAAAGGTCTGATCACAGAGCACCTGAGTTTCCTGGACATTCGGGACGGTCATATACAGGCTGGGAAGGTGGGGACACAGCCGTGACGCAACACTTAGAGAGGTTGGATCGGCACACAGCGGAACATTGTAGCGCTTACAAAGGTTGACGACTGTGGTGATCGATTCCGGCGGTGGGTTAGCATCCAGGACAACCATCCTCGCACGTTGGAACAACTCCCGGTGGTTGCGGAGGTACCGGGGAGTGAGTGCTTCAAGCACACTCATATCGTCCAATGCGACGTCGAGTGTTCCGTTTTCGGTCAGGAGGGCAAGGTATGCCCCCGTCCGCCCCTTATCGACGATAAGCGCTTCGTTTACGTCAATGCCGAGGGCAGCAGCATGGCCGAGGATTTGCTCACCGGTGCTGTCATTACCAACTGCCGTGAGCAGGACCGTTTCGACTTCCAGCCGGGTCAGGTTTTCGGCAATGTTTCGAGCGACCCCGCCAATGCTGGTTCTGATGCGCCCAGGGGTAGAGGTTCCTTGAACAGGTGCTTTCTCCGGGCGGCCCTTGACATCAAGGCTGGCAGCCCCGATTACCAGTACGTGTCCCTGTTCGTTCAATTTATCCTCCGCTCCGAGAAATTGGTTATGATGATAGTGTATCATACCCATACCCCATTGAACACGGCAAGAATCCCCCTGCCATAGAGCGAGTTTTGACGGTTAAAAGCCTCTCTGGTCGATATGGGGTACAAAAGTACTACGTGAATGTTAATGAATTATGTCAAGAGTTTGTAAAAATCTTGACCAGTTTGTTAGGCTTATGTTATAATTCTAGCACTTCTCCTCTGCTGGTATTGGTATCTAATCAACATGGTATATGGGTTGTGGAAAAGTCAAACAAAGCTGACAGTCGCCTACTTCGATTAAATGTTGGCTTCCTTCTTAAAGAGAGTGCGGGCTACAGTCGAGATTTTGATTTCGATGAGCCCGGCACACTTCTAGCAGAGGATGTGGTTATCAGTCATCTGCTTGGAAAGTTACGCCTAACTCGTACGCCTCAAGGCATTCTGGTTCAGGGTACTTTGGAAGCTAAAACTGGCACAGAATGTACTCGCTGCCTGAAACCTCTTCTCTACACTTTCCAGGTTGAGTTATCTGAATTGTTCACGCTGGATAATTCAGGAGCCTATGTTATAGATGATGGTGACACAATTGATCTCACCCCCATCCTCCGGGAGGAAGGCATCCTGAGTGTTCCTATGCAAGTTCTTTGCAATCCTGATTGTAAAGGGTTATGCCCGGAGTGTGGGTGTAATCTGAATGAGGGAAGTTGCGATTGTGTAAGTGAATCAATTGATCCTCGCCTTGCATTGCTGCGCACATTGCTCGAAGACTAACCAGAGAATAACACCGATCTTGGATCGGTGTCGTTTATATTCAAGAAGTTCTTGACAGTTCGGTTGTTTATGTAGCGATGGAGTTATTTGAATGTCTTACAGTGATAATCAAGACCTGGAGCTGGTTACCGATCTTTTAGAGAAATCGGAGGTACAAGGCTATCTTACCACAGATGATATTCTCGATTCCGTTCCCGATGATGACGACGGCCTGGAACGGGCAGAGGAGATTTTCCTCGCTCTAATTGCCACAGGTGTCGATATTTACGAGGGCAAGGACGACGTTCCTTTCGACAAAAAGGCCCTGCTTGGCAAGCTTGACGAAGACGACGAAGATAACGATCTGCTTGACCATTCAGATCTGATCGATATAGACGCCGACAAAGACCTCGATCTGGATGGGGTTTCTTCCGATGATACGGTTGGGCTGTATCTGAAGGAGATGGCGCGGGTGCCTTTGCTCACCAATGAGGAAGAGGTCGATCTAGCCCGCCGCCTGGAAGAGGGCTTGTTTGCTGCCGATAAACTGGACTCTGCTAACGGGTCCGTATCACCAGAAGATCGGCTGCTGCTGATCGAAACGGTTGAAGATGGGCGGGCTGCCCGTGAGCACCTGATCAAGGCCAATACTCGCCTGGTGGTCAGCATCGCCAAGAAGTATATGGGACAGGGTGTTCCCTTCCTGGACTTAATTCAAGAAGGTAATCTCGGCCTGATGAAGGCGGTCGAAAAGTTTGACTACCGGCGTGGCTACCGGTTCAGCACTTATGCCACCTGGTGGATTCGCCAGACAATTACGCGAGCGATTGCCGACCAGGGACGGACAATCCGGGTCCCGGTTCACATGTCCGACCGCATCCGCCGCCTGTATAAAACGGCCCGCCAGCTTGAACAGGCCAACGGACGCAAGCCCACCCCGGAAGAGATCGCTTCTGTCCTTGACCTGGAACCGCGCAAGGTGCAATGGATGCTCAAGGTAAGCTGGCAGCCGCTCTCGTTGGAGCACCCGGTTGGCGAAGAAGAGGACAGCGAACTCGGCTCCTTTATTGAGGATGATACTACCCCCACCCCCACCCAGACCGTTTCCGACCATTTATTACGTGAAAAAGTAGAAGAAGTCCTGGCAACTCTGACCCCGCGTGAAGCACGGATTTTGCGGCTGCGATTTGGTTTGCAGAATGGCCGCTGCTACACGTTGGAAGAAGTGGGCCAGAAGTTCGGGCTGACCCGTGAGCGCATCCGGCAGATTGAAGGGAAGGCACTTCGCCGCCTCCGCCATCCCCGGCGCTCCCGTCAATTAAAAGATTATCTGATTTGATAGAACTAATCTGGAATCAAAAACGGGCAGTGAATAAACTCACCTGCCCGTTTTTTCGTTTCGTTAATTTTTTACAGCAGCGTCCGCACGTCGGTCACCTGGCCGGTTACGGCGGCGGCGGCAGCAGTCAGGGGTGAAGCCAGGAAGGTGCGCCCACCTTTGCCCTGACGCCCTTCGAAATTGCGGTTGCTGGTGCTGACCGCGTATTGGCCCGGTTCGAGCTGGTCGCCGTTCATCGCAATGCACATCGAACAACCGGCCTCGCGCCATTCGGCCCCTGCATTTTTGAATACCTGATCCAGCCCTTCGGCTTCAGCCTGCCGTTTGATCTGCTGTGATCCGGGCACGACCAGTACATGTACACCCTCTGCCACCTTACGATCCTTCATTACACTGGCGGCCAATCGCAGATCGGAGATGCGCGAATTGGTACACGACCCGATGAACACCACATCAACCTTACGCCCGGCGAGCGTTTCTCCCGGTTGGAGGTCCATATACTTGAGGGCCTTATCCAGCCCTGCTTTTTGCCCTGGGTCAGAAAGGTTATCCGGGTCAGGAATCCTGCCGGTGACGGGGATGCCCATGCCGGGGTTGGTTCCATAGGTGAGCATTGGCTCAAGCTCAGAAGTGTTGATCACGATTGAGCGATCAAACTCCGCGTCCTCGTCGGAGGGGAGTTCCCGCCATGCAGCGACCGCCTGATCCCAGGCTTCGCCTTTCGGTACGAATTCACGCCCGGCCAGATACTCGAAGGTCGTGTCGTCGGGTGCGATCATCCCGGCGCGTGCTCCACCCTCGATGGACATGTTGCAGATGGTCATCCGCTCTTCCATGCTCAGGCCGCGGATAGTCTCGCCTCGATATTCGAATACGTGCCCGGTCCCCCCACCGGTTCCGATCTCGGCGATCAACGCCAGGATGATATCCTTGGCCGAAACCCCTTCGCCCAACTCACCATCGATCCGGACTTCAAAGGTCTTGGGGCGTTTTTGTAGGAGGCACTGGGTCGCCATCACATGTTCGACCTCGCTGGTGCCGATCCCGAAGGCCAATGCCCCGAAAGCTCCGTGTGTTGAGGTATGGCTGTCTCCACACACAATTGTCATACCCGGCTGGGTAAGGCCAAGCTCTGGGCCGATCACGTGCACGATGCCACGTTGTTCAGAAGTAAGATTGTATAGGCGGACATCAAACTCGGTGCAGTTATCCTCAAGCTGTTTGATCTGCGCGGCGGCCAGTTGATCCATAATCGGCAGGCCAATACCGGTAGTCGGCGTTGAGTGATCCATCGTGGCGACCGTCTTATCCGGTCGGCGCACCTTCAAATTGCGGGTACGTAATCCCGTGAAAGCCTGCGGCGATGTGACCTCGTGAACCAGGTGCAGGTCAATATAAAGGACAGCAGGCGAATCGGGTTCCTGGGTAACGACATGCGATTCCCAGACTTTGTCAAACAGTGTTTGAGGCACGGACATTTTCTCTCCTCCTGTGTGTGCCAGTGTCGTTCGGAAGAGTTTACCGCCGAATCCCCTATCCATGCCACGTCTAGAGGGCAGCCTCGTCAGATATAAAATTGAGTGGTGGGCAGAAGGAGATAACAAAAAGGGACACAGCCGGATGATGCTATGCCCCTGGTGACCGTATTAGAAATTGAAGTTAGATCCGCCTGATGAGGAGGCAGCCGCCGCAGCAGCGGCGCAGCAGACGCAGGCGCAGCACAGAACGATCAGAACGATGGCTCCGATCAGAACCCATTTCTGGGTCTTTGGATCCTCAATTCCCATCTTGGTCAGCAGCGAATTGGGGAATTTTTCCTCACTGCCTTCTGACTCGGATGAGGCCGGGGTTACTTCCACGACCGGTTTTTTAGAGGCGGGCTTTTCCTTTTCGCCGGTAGCTGAGGCCAGCGATGTTGGCTGGCGGCCTGCCTCTGCCCAACCCTCGTCAGCTTTCTCCTCTTTTGCCGCTTTTTTCTTTGGTTTGGCTGCGGCCTTCCCCTTGTCCGGCGCTGTTGTCCAGGCATCATCAGCACTGTCTTTCGCTTTTTCTTCGGCGGGCTGATCGTCCTGTTCTACCTCTTCTTCAGCGGGCTGCTCCTGTTCTTCTTCAGCAGATTCCTCGCTGCTGTCGTCTTTTTCCATTTCTTCATCGGCGAACATGTGAGTTTTCTCCTCCAATCGGTGAGTATATGATCCAACTATACGTTAGACACTGGCTCTTGCCAAGTGTCATGCGGGCGCATAAATAAGGCCGGGATCAGGGCAGCCAGGCAGACCAGGGCGGCGATCAATAACATCTCATTGATGACCATAGTAGCGACCTGCATGGCGGCATCGATCAGGGCTGTAACATCCGGTGAATCGCCCAGTTTGGCGAGGAACTGCCCGGTCAATAGATTGGAACGGCGCAGTCCATAATTGGTCATGATCGAGGTTCCAAGCGTCATCCCAACCAGCCGCATCACCAGCACCACCGCCGAAGCGATACCCCGTTCCTCCGCCTTAACCAGGTTGATCACAGCCGTGCCAATCGGCGCGACGGTCAGACCTAATCCAATCCCTGCCAATGCCATATGCAGCCCCATTGTGGTGCGGGAAACATCGGGTGTCCAGGTGCGCCCCAGGTAAAACCCCACCGCTGCCAGCCCTAGTCCTAATGCGGTCGGGATGCGATAGCCGACCTTCTCGGTCAAGAGGCCGCCGGGGATACTGGAGATCGCCATGGGGATGGTCAGCGTGCCAAGCAAGATACCACTCAACAGGGCCGCTTCATCCAGATCGGTGGCGACAACCGTATTGATAAACAGGGGTACGGACACCAATCCGACCATCAGGCAGAAGCCGACCATCAGGTTGATGATCGAAGCCAGTGAGATATTCCGGGCGCGGAAGTGGCCCAACGCGAACAGCGGATTCTTGCTGTACCGTTCGGCCAGGATGAATCCGACCAGGGCAGCCCCAGCGACGATCAGTGCGGCGATTGATACCGGAGTAAAGGCCGGACTCTCCGTGAAATCCTGGTTGAAACTGATCTCGCCGCCGTTGCCTCCCAGCCCGACATTCAATCCGATCAACACCAGCGCCAGCAAAATCGTGCCCGGCCAATCGGGGCGGTTGTGTTTCCCAACGCGCCGCGATCCAGCCAGGGCCAGGATGATGGCCGCCAGCATGATCAGCGCCGTCAGGTTCGATAACCACTTTAAGCCAAGCAGCCGGTTGGTGAAAGTGTCCAATAAATCCGGTTCAATGGTCCTGCCCAGGGCGATCAGACCCAGCAGATTGATCACCCCAACGCCGATCAGAATAGCGATCAGCGCGGGCATTTTTAACCCGCCTTCTCCATATGAATCCGCTACCCCGCGAAGCTGCCGCCAGGTGATGATAGCGATGATGGTTGTGATCGGGATGTTGATCCAGAACAGCACCGGCCAGTCGACGATCTGAACCATCAGGCCGCCGTAAAGATGCCCCAATACCCATCCAGCCGTATCGACTGCCCCGACCACACCCAGGGCCGTTGCCCGGCGCTCAGGTGGATACAGGTCACCAACCAGCGCCATGCTGACCGGCACCATCGCCCCGGCTCCTAAAGCCTGGATCACCCGCCCGCCGATCAGGGCATAGAGGGCCATAAACGCCTGGTCGGGCCGCCCTCCCTGGATGGTTCGGAAGATTGTGCGCATCCAGCCCGCCGGGACAAAAGCCGCGACCGCCACCAACCACGACCCCAGGATGAAAAGCAGCAGGGCGATAAAGTAAGTCCGGCGGCGGCCTATCAGGTCGGAGATGCGGCCCATCATAGCGACGCTCAGGGTGTAGGCCAGCAAATAGCCGCTCACCACCCAGGCAGCATCATCGGCGGCGGTTTGAAACGGCAGGCGGAGATCAACCATCACCGCCGGTAGGAAGGCTGAGACAATGGTCAGATCAAGTGCGCCGATAAACACCGGCAGGCAAACCAATGCCAGAATGATGCCGGGCCGCCGCGCTGTAGAATCTGCTTGAGCCATAGGGTCATTTCCCCCTGATATGGTAAGATGATTGAGATCCAACCCGTCTTTTTGATGGATGTGGCTCTCACCTCAAACGGAGTGTTGTTTATGATACAACAGAACACAAAAGCACGTTTACCGCGCTTGATGGCCTTGTTTCTCTTGCTAGCATTGACCCTGGTGGCCTGCGGTGGGTCAGATTCCCAGGATGATTTGTCGCTGCACAATCTGGATGGCAGTACCAATCATCTATCCGACTACGAAGGCCAGACGGTGCTGGTCAATTTCTGGGCAACCTGGTGTCCGCCTTGCCGGGCGGAAATGCCCGATCTTCAAGCCTACTACGACGCTCACAAAGATCAAGGCTTTATCTTACTGGCTGTCAACGAGGGAGAAAGTGCTGTGCAGGCCAGGGGCTTTATTGCAGAGAGCGGCTATACCTTCCCGGTGTTTCTGGACGAAGATGGCACTGTTGTTGATTACTTCGGCGGGATACAGGGAATGCCGACCTCTATCGTCCTGGGCCCGGATGGCAGTAGAGTTTTTACCTATACCGGCCCGCTCAGTCTTGAGGCCCTTGAGGAAATGATCACGCCCCTGTTAGAAAGTTAAAAGGGACACGGTGTGCTGTGTCCCTTCAATCAGCTAGCTGTCTTCCGGCTCC
>JBNKDD010000093.1:0-19190 GCA_050288085.1 Anaerolineae bacterium | reverse complement strand
CTTTCAGCTTGGTCAATTTGTGCCGTGTCCTTGCTAACGAAAATTTCTTGTTAGCAAAACGACCATTCACATTCTGGCGAAGTAGAAACATTCAAGGACTATCTGCAGGCAAGGCACTATGAGTAATCAAGATAACTTTCTAGCTTCATCGCTGCCACACATACTTATGATCACCACTCAAGGCATCCACGACTGGGAAATCCTCCCTGGGCTGCCAGATACCGGGGGGCAGAATGTGTTTGTCAATCAATTCACTGCCTCTCTTGCTAAGGCAGGTTTTAAAATTACGATTGTGAATCGCGGTGGCTATCCACATCCAAAGACCGGAGAACCACGCACCGGGATACTTTACAAAGATGACAGGCAGCGTATCCTGTTGTTGGATGATGGATTACGGGAATTCGTTCGAAAAGAGGATATGGACGAGCGCATCCCCCAGCTTTGCCAGAACTTAGTTGAGCATATGAATGGTGAAGGTATTGGAGTAGATGTCATTATTTCTCACTATTGGGATGGCGCAAAACTCGGCGTTTCCTTCAACAACTCATTGCCTGAGCCACTTAAACATATCTGGGTTCCGCACTCTCTCGGTGCCGTTAAAAAAAGAAATGTTAAACCGGCGGATTGGGCTAATTTACGGATTGACGAACGGATAGTCCATGAAACTCTGATCATCTCGGAGGTAGATAAGATCGCGGCGACTTCAGCTACAATCCAGCAGTCACTCCGGGAAGACTATGATTACGAGGAAACGCCACTCTTCCTTCCACCCTGTGTGGAGCCGGAGCGCTATCATCCTCGAAGCATTCAGGACGATCACCCCATCTGGGAGTTTCTCAGCCAGCACGCGGGGATTACCCCGGCAGAAATACGGCAAAGTACAATCATCACAGAAATCAGCCGGACGGATACGACCAAACGCAAGGATGTGCTGATCAAAGCATTCGCCCAGGCTGCCCAACAATATCCGGATATTTTCCTGGTTGTCACCATTGATCAAACCAACCCATCGTTGTATAACGAACTGGTGGCTTTGATTCAATCTCTGGGGATAAAGAAACGCGCGGCTGTTCTGGGTTCGGTTTGGGATAAGCTTCCCGATATCTACGCCGTGACCGATATTTATTGCACGCCTTCGATCATGGAAGGATTTGGCATGACGCCACAAGAAGCCGCCGCTACAAAAGTACCGGTGGTATCGAGCCGCCTGGTGCCATTTGCAACAGAATACTTATTGGGTGATCGCGTGGAAGAAGTCTCTTATCAGACCGATTCTCCGCCGTTAAAAGTTGGGTCTGGTGCAATTGTTGTGCCCCCCGATAACATTGCCGGTTTTGCCCATGCATTAGAAATGCTGCTCTCCCAGGAAGCACTCAGGAAAAAAATGGGGGAAAATGCATATCAGATCACTATCCCTTATTTCACCTGGGACAATATGGTCAGCGTTTTTCTGAAAGACAGTGATATCAACCCATAATCAGGAATGCCCTTTAATGACAAAACAACTCTCCCGCAAAACGCTAGAGACGATCCTACAGGCACAAAACATAGAGCAGCTAGCTCTTGATCAACTAACGCAGTTTGTGATGGAAGAAGAGGGAGTTGCCCAATATGCTCCGGATGGCATTTGCCAGATTGACCCTCGAAATGGTGACCGGATTGTTTTTAATTCAGCACGGGCACGCCGCCCACATGATAATCGTCCTCCCGAAGCAGACGAGATTACGGCGGACACAGAAAAGGATTGTGTCATTTGCCAGGGCCGGACGACCCAGATCATAGATGTAACCGATCTGAGTGAAGGATTTACTTTTATCAACAAAAACCTTTTCCCAATCTTCTTTCCCATGAACGAGAGGGAAGAACAGCCGGGCAACAAAAGCGGTCAGCCCATTCATGGTTTCCATTTTCTACAATGGACTTCGTCTTTGCATCATAAAGATTGGCACAACATGCCGCTTGCTGACAGCATCACCGTGATGCAACGGCTCGGAGTCCTGGAAAAGAAGCTGCTGAACAGCACCGCCAGGCATGTATCAATTATCAAGAATTTTGGACATCTCGTGGGTGGTTCTCTGGTTCATGGACACCAACAAGTTGGAGCCAGCAACATCATCCCAAACCGCCACCAGCAAGATATACAGTTTAAAAATGAGCACGGAGAAACCTTCTCTACCTATATGCTGCGTGAAAATCCACCCAATCTTGTCATTCAAGAGTATAAGACAGCAGTGCTCATCACTCCCTATTTTATGCGGCGGCCATTTGATATGCAGTTGATCCTCAAAGATTCCGCTAAATCACATCTTTTCGAGCTCAATGAGCAAGAAACAGCCGATGTGGCTAAAGGCTGGCAGGATGGCATCCGCATTATGCTCGGCGTGATGCAGCGCATTGGCAGAGAACCTGCTTATAACGTCACCGCCCACAACGGCGCGGGTGCCGGTCTGTACTTTGAGTTCCTACCCTACACACAAGAAATGGGTGGGTTCGAACATCTCGGCCTCTATTCATGCCAGGGAAACCCAGAGGCGTCAGCATCAGATGCACGCGGCATACTTTCACATTATTCGGAAAGCGAAGATCACTAAAGCAAAATGGCAGTGCGACTATCGGATAAGTGGTTATGGGATTTCTGGTTTGCTCAGGATGGGCCTGATTATCATATCTTTTATTTGCAGGCACCGCGTTCACTCGGCGACTCCGATCAGCGTCACTGGCACGCCACGATTGGGCACGCCGTCTCCCAGGATTTGAAATCGTGGCGGGTTCTGCCGGATGCGCTCGGCCCGGATTCTGACAATCCGCGAGCCTGGGATAATTACACAACCTGGACGGGCAGCGTCATCCGACATGAGGATAGGTGGTACCTGTTTTACACCGGCGGCAATCGTGATGAAAAAGGGCTGATCCAACGCATTGGGTTAGCCACCTCCACCGATCTGATCCGGTGGGAACGTCACCCCGGAAATCCGGCCATCGTGGCCGATCCGCACTGGTATGAATTACTCAATCTCGACCTGTGGCATGATCAGGCCTGGCGCGATCCCTGGGTGTTCTGGCTCCCGGATGACAACCGCTTCCACGCCCTGATCACCACGCGCTCAAACTCCGGCAGCACGTTGAATCGCGGGGTCTTCGGGCATGCTTATTCTACTGACCTCGTAGCCTGGACGGTCGATGCCCCGCTCGATGCCCCGGCTGACTTCGGGTATATGGAAGTCCCGCAGTTAGTACAAATCGGTGACCTGTGGTACTTGCTCTTTTCGGTCGATGCCAGGAGTCATTCCACGCAGCGCATCAAGCGAACCGGCAAATCCCCGGTTACCGGCACACATTACCTCGTTTCAGAACATCCTCTGGGTCCGTTCCGTTATCTGGACGATGACTTTTTGATCAGCGATGGGCTGTACTCCGGCAAGCTGATCCAGGCACCGGATGGTGAGTGGGTCGCCCTGGCCTTTCATGCCTCTAATGAAGCCGGTGAGTTTGTCGGTGAGATCGTCGATCCGATCCCGATCCGGGTGGAGGAATCAGGGCGGCTGACAGTGGCAGCTTATTAACTATCTAACCACAAATTCTCCTAGAAAAGCAGCCCGCCGCACAGCGGCGGCGGGGGATAAAACGATTTCGATTTAGGACGGCCCAAATCCTTGAAGCGCCAGTTCCAGTGAGCGAGTCTTGGCGTGATCGAACATCTTATCCTCAAATTGATACAGGACGATGAACTGGAAATAGTCATCGGCGGCGGCCTGGAAGTCGCCTTTCTCATCATAGATCAAAGCCCGGTAAAAGTATGACCGGGCGAGGTTAGCGGCATCTTTCTCGTCAAGCTCAATCGCTTGTGAGAAGTCGACCAATGCCGAATCGGGGTCGTTCAAATCCAGGTAGACCAGTGCCCGCCGGTAGTAGAGGCGGGCGAAAGTCGGGTCAATTTCGATGCCCTGGCTGAAATCAGCTAGTGCGTTCTGATACTGCCCCAGTTCATGATAGATCGCCCCCCGATTCATGTAGATGGTCACGTTGTTCGGGTCAAGCTCGATGGCTTTGGCGTAGTCTGCCAGAGCCGCCTGGAGATTACCTACCCCTCTATTAGCCGACCCGCGACCGACATAGACCTGAGAATTATCCAGGCCGAGTTCCAACGCACGGTCAAAGTCGGCCAGCGCCTCTTCATAGTTGGCAAGAACAGAATGGGCATAACCACGCTCATAATATTCCTGTCCCGAATCGGCTTCCATCTCGATAATAAGCTGCGCGTCATCAAGGGCGGCCTGGGTTTCGCCCATCAGGAAGAGCACCTTTGAACGCTGGGCATAGACCATAATGCCCTCATATCCCATATCGACCAACTGGTTCCAGCCTTCCAGGGCGGTTTCCAGATCACCGGCCTGCTGCGCCTCCAGTGCAGCGGCGAAGAGATCCTCCGGGCTCGGTGTGGGCGTGAGGGTCGGGGTCGGCGTGTCGGTGGGGGTGGGTGTTGCGGTTGGCGTGTTCGTCGGCGTGGGGGTTGACGTCGGCGTAGCGGTTGAGGTGGGTGTTGGCGTTTCGGTCGGGCCGAGTCCTAAAAACCCGGTGCCGTTTGTCGAGCAGGCTAAGACAGACAGCACGCTCAAAACCATCACCACCCAGGTGTAACGACAGCGCTTGAAAAGCATGGGTAGACCTCCAATTTATTGCTGCAATCCGGCCAAAAGATGACCGAAGTATACAGGCTATTGGAGGAACAGCCCAATGTTATGCCATCAGGAGCCGTCGTCGTACTGCATGACGCCCGCTACGATCCGGTTCCAGTAGACAGCCTGGGCTGGGTCCAAATCCGGGTGGATAGAGTCGATGGCCTCACCATCGAGCAGGCGGAGCACCGCCGCCAACAGGCCGGAGGCGGGGGAGTCGGGGGTATGCTCATGAAGTTGATGGACAACCTCCCGCCAATCAGCGCGGCGGGCGGGCAGGGTGGTCATCACAGCGATGGTGCTGTTGACCAACTCATCGAAAGGATCGGTCTCAGCCTGACCGGATGCCTGGGCAAAAGCGGCATCAACCCCAATCGCCCGGCACATCCGCAGCAAGTCGCGATGGGTGATCAGATTGAGCAGGGTTCGCTCGTCGCCCTCCGATTCGAAATGCCGGATCAGGGCGCCAAAGGCCATATCGACTTCTTCGGCGATCAGCACCGGGTTATCCTCAAGCACCTGGCGCGATGTTTCCCAATCCGGTGCGGTAACAAATTCGGTGATAATTTCCAGCAGTTCATCGATAGCGGAAGGGCCGTCATTGATAGGTTCGTCGGTCATCGGTAATTCCCCATAGTTGATGGTGTCACGGTTAGATCATACGCCGAATGCGAGGGATCGTCAAAAGGTAAGTGGGTTGTCACTGACGCTATGAACGAGTTGAATAGCTGCCGCGAATAAACTTCGCGGCCTTGTGCTCGACGTGATAAATCGTTCGTATGCTTGTTGCCGTCTTGCGCATCACTCCGACGGCGACTTGTTACTTGATCCCCGCCATGATCTGATCCCAGCAAGCGGCGTGCGGCCCTTCTAATTCCAGCTTAATCGACTCGACGGGCTCACCCTGTAACAGCCTGATTACTGCCTCGGCCAGGGCGACCATCGGCACATCACCGTACCCTTGAGCCTGGGTCTTGAGCTGCTTCACAGCCCTCAACCATTCCTCATGCCTGTCCTTACGCTCAGTCATTACGGCAATGGTGTTGGTAGCAATCAAGTCGAGGGTGTTGGGTCGTTCCGGTGAATTTGCGATCCCCTGCACGATCTGTTCCCAGCAGGCCGCATACGATCCTTCCAATTCCGGCTGGATCGACTCAATCTCATCGCCGAGCAGCAGCTTGAGCACCGCATCGATCAGGGCGACCATCGGCGCGTCGTTAAATCGCTGGGCATCGGCTTTGAACTGCTGCAAGTAATTGAAAAATTCTTCGCGTTGATCCTGATGCCTGGTCAGCACTTCAATGGTATCATCGGCAAGATCATCGAGCGGGCTGCCCCATTCAATTTCCGGTGCTTCTCCGGTTAATTCAGCACGATATAGCGCCAGTACCTGGCGATCTTTTTGAAGGTCAGGATGATTGATGGCCTCGTCAATCTCAACGACACGCTCCATCAATTTGACGGCCTCCTCCACACGCCCGATCCGCTGGAGCATCCCGGCAAGGTTATAGGTATCTGCTGTTTCACCGACCAAATCACCGATGGACTGGCAGCTGGCAATACATTCTTTAAGCAGCCGCTCGGCTTCGTCATGATCGCCGCGCACCGCGGCTAACTCAGCTAACCGGCTGTTCACAACAGCAATTTGTTGATCATCATCGAAATCCTGCATGGCAGCGGCGGCCTGCTTCAACAGCCGCTCGGCCTCGCCTGCATCGCCAAGCCGCGTCATCAACACAGCCTGTTGTACCTGGAGGACGGCATATTGATGCCGGTTTCCCATTTCTTGCATGGTAGACATGGCCTGTTTCAGCAGTTCCCCGGCCTCGTCGTAATTACCACGCTGCCGTGCTACAACAGCCAGTTTCCCCTGTGCGATGGCGGCTCGATGCCGGTCGTCGAATTCCTGGGCCGTTTTCAGATAATCACGGATGAGCCGTTCGGCTTCGTTATGATCGCGCCAGTCCAATGCCAGTTCAAACAGTGTCATCTGTGCGAATGGAATCCAGTGATCCTCCTCAGCGGCAATCCACTGATGACATAATTTTTCAGCCTGATCGAAATCGCCGCGACGCATCGCCTGCTTGATCGACTCTTCGTGGGCATCGTCCTCAATGATCCGTCTTTCGTTGTCTGCCATGTAGTTTTCTCCGATGGTTGCAATTATGGTAACTGCTCTTACTAAACATCCTCAAAGGACTCGGCGATCTTCTCTAAAAAATTGGGGCGTAGATACTGCACCAGATCACCTGCCCGCTCTAGTTCTTCCCTGAGTGAGGAATATGAAATATATTGGCACATCTCTCTCAAGGGTGTTTTTAAAGCCTTAGAGAATGTCGGGCGATCAATTTCATTAAACACTTTTTCTCGACGCTCGTCTGGTGCAACAATGAATAACTGGATTTTTATGTTAGGCTGCATAGCCACTAAGTCGGATAGTCTAAGCAGTCCTGAATAAACAGAAGAAGTATGTTCTACCTCGAAGGCAGCAATGATATTATCTTCTTCAAGCCATAGCACATCAATCAATTCAATGATCCGGTTAGTTGCCTCATTAAATCTTACCGGTAAGGTTTCGAGAATGCCTGGAATATCCTGGAAAGACTGCCCTTGATATGATCTCCCCTTATCATTTCGAGCTATCCAGAGTTCTAGCCCCATTTGACTTCCAAGATATAAGAGAAGCCACTGAATTTCCTCGTGGGTTACCTTGTACCCATCTTGAGCAGTTTCAACTTCAAAGTCATCATTTTCAGGTATCGTTACGGTATCGGTATCAGATTCCGCCTGATAGACTTTGCGATATGGACGATCAAGCTTTTTGGGATCGTATTCGCGCTGAACAGGATTCTCATGTGCATCTCGAAGAGCAGCAATAATAACCTGGGCATCTTTTTGCTTTTCCTCGGTGGGAGAGCCTCGGAAATGCCCTGTCCAGGAATGAGGGGATTTCATATTTTGGAAATAGGAAAGTCGATCACTTAGGGATTTTACCGGTACAGCATATTCAGGTTGTAGTGATAGAACTTCTTCTACTGGTACACGACAGGGGAATGGATCATCATCCCATATTGGAGTGTCTTCTAAATATGGTTCGCCCGTGATCTCAAGAATGGCAAAGAAACGGGATATCCCCGTCATATAGCATAGTAAAAGATCACCTGGTTTAAATCCTTGGACAGTCTTCCAGCGATTTTGCCGAAAGCCACTGACATTAGCGCCTGCTTCTAGAAACTCATTCCAGGTTTTCCAGGAGAATAAGTCAAGCCAATATTTCATAATATTGCCCCCAACTGATTACAGGCGAAGTAGAGATTGTGCCTGATACTGTATCATCATAGTATCAGCGTTGGAGGTTGTCAAAACAGCCGGACCTCGACCGGTTCCCCGGCCTCAAGCCCGGTCCTATCAAGTGGCACTTTGATCAGGCCATCGGCGTGTACCAGGGTGAAGATCAGATTGCTCTTGAAAAAGATCGGGTCGGCCCAGACCTCACCCTCGTGATCGACTAACCGGGTTGGGAGGTAATCCTCGCGCCCGGCGACGCTTGGCACGTTGGTGGTCAGCTTGACCCGGATGGATGCCATCCGAGGCGTATCGGCTCCCATCAGCCGGTAGATGACCGGTACACCGATCATCATGAACTGGACAAACGCACTGACCGGGTTGCCGGGCAGCCCTAACAGGGGGTTACCCTCAGCTACCGCCAGAATGGTCGGCTTGCCGGGTTTGGTCGCCACACCGTGCACCAACACCCCCGGTCGGCCCAGGCTGTTGAACACATCCGTGGTCAGGTCACGCACCGATACCGAACTCCCCGCCGAGATGACCAGCATATCGGCACCGGCGTCCAGTGCATCCTGTGATTCTCGGAGCAATATATCCCAGTCATCAGGGAGAATCCCACCCCGGTTGACGATTGCACCTGCCTGCTCGGCCAACGCGGAAATGGTGTAACTGTTGATATCACGCACCTGCCCGATCTGGGTACGCCGGTCAGGGGGGATCACTTCGTCGCCGGTCGAGAAGATCGCCAGCCGTGGTTGGCGGGCAACCTTCACCGCCACGATTCCGACCGCCAACAAACCGCCCACGTCCTGCACCCGCAGCCGGTGGCCCGCCGGAATGATCAGGTCATCGGAGGCAATATCCTCACCGACCATGATCATGTTTTCACCCATCGCGACCGGTCTGCGGATTTCGACCTCCGCATCGCCAACCGTCTGGGTGTTTTCGAGCATAACGACCGCGTCCGCGCCATCCGGGATCATGCCGCCGGTATGAACGATCGCCGCCTCGCCGGGCTGGATATCCACAGTGGCAACCTGCCCCATCGGAACCTCACCGACCAGATTCAGGTAGGCCGGGAGCGACTCGCTTGCGCCAAAAGTATCCTGCGCCACGACCGCATAACCATCGACGGTGCTGCGCCGGAACTCCGGGAGCACCTGCGGAGAGACAATGTCATCGACGGCGACTCGACCGATAGCACTTTCGGTGGGGATAATCTCAAATTCGCCCAGGGGTTCAACGGCTTCCAGGATGCGGGCGCGTGCTTCTTCAGGTGAAACCAGGTTAAAAAACTCACTCATTGCCATGCCCCTATCAATTACTAAATTGTCAGACCCATATATCTTCATTGTACCAGTATAGTGAGGTTTGATATGAATGAAAAAGCCGCGAATAAATCTCGCGGCAAATTGGCTCGTTGTAGGGACACAGTCTGCTGTGTTCTGGCCGGATCGTGATCCGGCCTATTCCTACAAGTTAAGCTCTTACTAATCCAGTTTCTGGCCCTCACCCTAAATCCCTCTCCCTCAGGGAGAGGGACTTGAAAACTGCCTTCTTTTAAGTGGGGTGGCGGCTGCCTGACTTAAAAAAGAGAGCACTTGTACTGAACATGAGCCTTGTTCTTTTACGTCCTAAGATACACTTAAGTTGACAGCTATGGAGCTGATCGCGATCCGCCCATCACGCCATCGCCCGCTGAAGCGAGGATCGGAAGAACACCAGCGGGGCGAGGTTCGCCAGCGCAATCAGCAGCGTGATATAGGCGAAGGGATTGGTGAACATCACGGCGATGGCGCTGATCGCAAACAGCAGCACGAACACCCCGATCCAGGTGGATAGGGTCAGCGCCCAGCTTTCCCCAATGCCGCGGGCGCAGAAGATGGCGATCAGGCCGACGAATATCAGGCAGACTCCGGTCGCGACAAACATGTAAATCGAGGTGAGCAGGTTATCCTGCGATAGGGATTCAAAGCCGGTGCGGAAAACCAGCGGGGTGGCGGCGACGTGGATCGCCCCCAGCAGGGTGATCAGAATGGCGGTGACCAGCAGCCACCGGGACACCAGTTGTTGTTTTCTCTCCATAATTCAACTCCCGTAGAATTCTATCTTTCCTCTTAAAAATCCGACCGCATTACGTAGCTAGGTCAATCTCTTTAGTAAAGACCTAACTACAAGCTTATGCCCCAGCCTTACAGGTAGAAAATAGATTCTTCCCCAAATATTGTTGAACTTAACAATTGTGTTTAGATATATCTCTGTATTTTGCTCGACCTCCTTTTTCATAACTGATATTCTGAAGTATAAATGCTTATCATCTGACCCCATAACAATTTCATTCTCATTTTTTTCTATAATTGGAACTGGTTCAGAATTGACTTCCGAGCTTTTCGTAATATCGTCAAATCTTCCAGTCGTTAGACCAAACGGTATAACAACAAGATAGTACCGTATTCGTAACGCGATATTAATCCAATCAGGAAGAGAAAGTACCTTTTCTGTTATTCTCTCGATGGAATCTTCATTTTTCTTTGTAATCATGTAAGAATCATAATAGTCAACGGAAGATAGATTTTTTATAATCAATGTCTCTTCAGGTAATTCTTTTGCTTTATAGATTTTTGCCATAACTAATTTTTCTTTCATGTAGGACTTACGCAAAACCAATCGATTTTGTGCCTGGGCAAGGGGCTTAAGCAGCTGCCTACTCAACTGCGTAAGTCCTGTCATTATTGATTTTCTCCTGCTCTACAGACACTCCAATACGATCAGGCCGGGCTGTGAACCGGCTGCTTCTCGCCGATAAACAGCGGAACCAGGTATAAAACGCCAACCAGCGTACACAGCACTAAGATCACAATGTCCCCGGCGTCTGCCATCCCGAAGTAGACCGGCTGCTCGATGGCACGGATCAGGAAGAAAGCGGCCACGAAAATCGATACAGCCCGGCCTACCCCGGTAGAGGCCAGTTCCCTGGCGAACATGAAGGATATGACCGCTATGCCCAGGAACAGTACGATAGCCGCATTATTGAGCACCAACATAACCGCACGGTTGGTGGGTGAGAGTGGGCTCAAGGTTGTTTGCCAGTCAAACATCTTGAAGAAAAAGCTGTGGAATGCCGCAAACAGCAGGTGCAGCACCCCGCCGATGATGTAGATAGTCCTTTTCATGATAATTTTCCCCTTGTGAATTCTCCCGAAGTGTGTGACATGTCACATAATTTTGAAAGTTCAGAACTTTTAGTTATTTATAAAAGCATTATAAATCACAAGAGGCGGTTTGGCAAGGAAAAAGCAGATCGCTACTTATGCCACTGCTGTGCAATCGCCTTCAGCTTTTCGAAGGATTCCGCGATCACTGCGCGGCGCTCCTCCTTAAAGCCGGACTTTGGCGAGAGAGCATCAATGCTCTTTTCCCAGGCGTTCAGGAAGGTATCCTGGCATTTGGCGACTAATTCCGGTTTGGGTGGGACGGCGTTCAGATTTTCACACAGCACGGTGATGATCTCGACGGCGGCCATCACCTCAAAGTTGGATGGCTCATCGGCTTCCGCCCGGATGGGATGATCGATGATCTCCTCAAGTTTGCCGACCAACGAACGCATGACCTCGCCGAGATAATCAAGTGCCTGATCGTTTTGAAAATTGCCTGCGCCCCAGCTTCCCATGTCAATTGCTCCTGTAGATTAAACCCCGACCACGCCCCGATTTTACCCGCCGCATTTCCGAAACGGAAACGCCACATGACGGTATAATTCCCCTATGTTTGCTGAAGTGATTGTCAACATGCCTGTCGAAGGCACCTTCCATTATCAAATCCCGGCTGAGTGGGCGGGGCGTTTGCAGGTGGGTCACCTGGTCGAAGTGGAATTCGGGCGGCAAAAAGCCCAGGGGATCATCCTGCGCTTCGACCGTAAATCCCCGATCGATGAGGCCAAGACCAAGCCGATCCTCCGCCTGATCGACCGGGAGCCGGTGGTCAATGAGGCGCAGCTAAAACTCGCCGCCTGGATGAGCGATACTTACCTCTCGCCTCTATCTGAATGTGTGCGGTTGTTCATCCCACCGGGGATGTCCAAACGCGGCGATGTGCTGATCAGCCCGGTGATTGACCCGGAGCAGATCGAGCCGGAGTCGGATAACCAGAGATTGGTGCTGCTACAACTGGCCCGGCGCGGCCCGCTGCGTGGGCGGCAGCTTGCCCGGTCGTTTCCCCGGCGCGATTGGCGCGGCGCGGTCTCCAAACTGGTTGATCGGGGCCTGCTGCTGCGTGAACCGGTGCTCGATCCCCCGACGGTCAGCGCCAAACAGGTGAGAGTTGCAGAGATCGCTATCCAGCCGGAGCGGGTCGAAGCAGCGATTGCCCTTCACTATGATCTCGACTCTCTATCCAAGACACGACATGCGGCAGCCAACCGCCGGTCGGGCATCCTGCGGATGCTGGCAAGTCACCCTGGGCCGGTGGATTTTAGCCAGATCTATGCAACCATTGAAGGTAGTAAGCTGACCGATCTGCGGGCGCTGGCGGAAGACGATCTGGTCATTCTGTGGGAAGAGGAACGGTTCCGCGATCCGGTGGCCGACCTGACTTTTGTGCCCGATCAGCCGCCCCAACTGGCCCCCGATCAGGCGCGGGCGTGGGAGTTTATCGAGCAGACGCTCAGCAGTTCGGAGCCTAAACAGCCGGTACTTTTACACGGTGTGACCGGCTCCGGCAAAACCGAGATTTACATGCGGGCGGTTGATCAGGTGATGGAACAGGGCAAAAGCGCCATTATCCTGGTCCCAGAGATCGCCCTGACTCCGCAGACGATCCGGCGGTTTGGGGCGCGGTTTCCGGGGCGGATGGGGGTGGTTCACAGCTCCCTGTCGCCCGGTGAGCGCTTCGATACCTGGCGGCGGGCACGCAGCGGCCAGATCGATCTGGTGGTCGGGCCGCGCTCGGCGCTGTTCACACCGCTCCACAACCTGGGTCTGATCGTGATCGACGAGTGCCACGACGACAGCTATAAGCAATCACCGCCGATCATACCACCCTACTATCACACCGTCCCGGCGGCGGTGGAATTAGCCAGTCAGCACAAAGCCCTGGTGATTATGGGCAGCGCCACCCCGAACGTCGCGACCTATGCCCACGCTAAACGGCCTGACGATGATCAACCGGGGCGCTATACATTGCTCGAACTGCCGGGGCGGATCATGGGGCATCGCAAGGCCATTGAGGTTCAGGCGATGCATTATCACATCCCCCACCCCCGTTATACCCATGATGCGAGTGATCCCGAAGAAGTGGTCATGATCGAACTGCCGCCCGTCCAGGTGATCGACATGCGGCAGGAACTCCGCGCGGGGAACCGGTCGATCTTCAGCCGGGCGCTGCAAAGCTCCATGACCGAAACATTGGAGCGCGGCGAACAGGCGATCCTGTTCCTTAACCGGCGGGGAACATCAACCTACGTGTTTTGCCGGGAGTGCGGACACGTCTTGCGGTGTCCCAATTGCGATATCTCGCTGACCTGGCACACCTGGATCACGCATGGGCAGAAACAGGGAATGCTGGTCTGCCACCAATGCGATCACCGCGAGGGGCATCCCGAAATCTGCCCGGCGTGCGGGTCGCCCCATATCCGATTTTTAGGCGGCGGTACCGAACGGGTCGAACACGAGGTCAGGCAGCAGTTCCCACAGGCCGTGCCGGTGCGCTGGGACAAAGATACGACCAGCAACAAAGGGGCGCATCAGGAATTGTTGGAACGGTTCATTGAGCAGGAAGCCAACGTGTTGATCGGCACCCAGATGATCGCCAAAGGACTTGACCTGCCGCTGGTGACGCTGGTTGGGGTGGTCAACGCTGATACGGCCCTGCATCTACCCGATTTCCGCAGCAATGAGCGGACGTTCCAGTTATTGACCCAGGTAGCCGGGCGGGCGGGACGCAGTTTGCTGGGCGGGCAGGTGATCGTCCAGACTTACGAGCCGGGGCATTACGCGATCCGAGCAGCAGCGGATCATGACTTTCACGCTTTTTACCGGGATGAGATGGCCCACCGCCGCGAGATCGGCTACCCGCCCTATAATCGGTTGGTGCGGCTGGTGCTTCGGGTCGAGGGATCGGAGAAGGCAAGGAAAGAAGCGGAACAACTACACGAATTGTTAGCGCAGCGGATCGAGGAACGGGGGTTGGTTCAAACCTCGCTGATCGGCCCGGCTCCCTGCTTCTATCCCCGGCATGAGAATATCCACTGCTGGCACCTGATCGTTCGTGGCCCGAATCCGACCGCCATCCTGGACGATCTGCGGCAGTCGAGAGGGCTGAGTATCGACGTTGATCCGGTGTCGATGCTGTAAAGAGAGTCCACGAATTACACAAATTTCTCTAATTTAACACTTCCGCTTGATTTGCGTATCTTACATATTTTACGTAAACTGCAATTTAGCAGATAGACATGGAGGGTTAAGACATGGTTGCTACTATTTCCCGGACAGATTTAGCTCGAAAAACCCGTGAGATTGTTGATCAAGTTCAGCGAGGCAATCCGGTGGTCGTGGAAAGCTACGGCGAAGAACAAATTGTTCTGTTAGATATTGGTGATTACCGCATCTTGCAAGCGTTGGCCGGGTATACCACCAAACAACCATCCAGCCAGGACATTGATCAGATTATCTGGGATTACCTGGATGAGAACATCAACCTCGGCAAGGCGGCTGAATTACTCAACATGTCTCGCTATGAATTGATGGGACGCTTCGAGCGGTTAGGTGTCCCACTAAGAATCGGGCCTGCATCGATAAAAGAGGCACAACAAGAGGTTGACGCCGTCCGTAAAGCCAGAAAGTCAGGTATATGACACCTGTACTTGTTGACAATACAGTACTCAGTAACTTTGCCAACGTAGAACAACCTGATTTGTTCCTGAAAGCCTTTGACAATCTGGCAACTACCCAGGCTGTACTGGATGAATTCAAGGAGGGAGAACGCCTTGGGCGAGTTCCCACCACTAATTGGTTTGCTCTTCATATCATTGAGATGACTGGTGAGGAGCAAACTCGTGCTGTTGAATTGGGTCAAACCCTGGGCAAAGGCGAAGCTGAATGTCTTGCTATTGCCGAGTTACGAAATTGGATGATCTTGACAGATGATCGGGATGCTCGCCGTAAGGCAAACGCTCTAAGTATTGTGGTATCAGGAACATTGGGAGCACTGGTAAATCTTGTCGAATTTAACATAGTAGGATTAGATTTTGCCGATAACCTCTTGCTCCTAATGATCGAAAAGGGTTATCACAGCCCTGTTAATTCACTTCAAGAATTGGGGCTTTGAGTTAATCCAGCATTGCTGCTGTGAGATTGATCCACGAATTACACAAATTCAGTTAATTACAGATAATGCGTCATAGTCGTTAATATCGCTTGCTCTTGTTCGTACAGGTACCCAAATTCTGTGCCCGCCATGCCTGTCAAACTACAAGACGTGGCTGGTTTATTATTTCGATTTCTCATATACTGGCATTGGGTAGCCTCACCTCTGTTCTACCTCGAACTCGATTATGCTATCCTTTCCTTATCTTACAGCCACTCTTTTACATTGGGCGGAAATCTTGAACAGACTAAGGGTAGAGAATAAATGAATACAAAAGAAACAACTGGCTCTTTTTGGGGTTTTTTGGGGCGGGTAATTGTTGCACAATTGGTGACCTATTTTTTCTTGGGCGTGATTACAGTTGGGTTAGGGCTTCACGTTTATGCATATTATGCGGCTAATCCTGATCCACTAGTTACAGCACTTCAACGGCCTATTAACTCCCCATTAGTAATGGCTGGCCCATTATTCCAGATTCTTCGAGCTGCCATTTTCGCTGTGGCTCTGTACCCATTCCGTAGTATTTTTCTCGAAAAAAAGTGGGGTGTGATTTACTTATGGGGCTTATTCCTTGCACTGGCGATTTTTGCCCCGGCAGGAGAGGCACCGGGGTCAATTGAAGGAATCATCTATACTAATCTGCCCACACGATTTCATCTTCTCTACCTGCCTGAACTAGTTCTCCAGACGCTGGCTTTTTCCTGGCTAGTCGTCATATGGGAGCATAATAAAGGCAAGAAGCTGTTATCTATCCCGCTCATCATCGTTTTTGCCCTGATCGTGACCATGTTAATCCTGGGTGTAGTTCTACCGTCTGCTTAGTAAGTGGGTGGGTACTTCCTATTTTGGTCTATTTATCGAGGGTGGATCGTCATTGATGTGGAATGGTGTCCGGGCAGACTTGATTGTAGGTGACTTCGGGCAAAAACCAATCAATAAACGCCGGGGTTTTGGCCACTGTTATCCTATTGTATAGGCATCTGGCGCACGACTGATCTATACTTGGGCTAGATGGGGGCAGACCATTTCCCCCTATCACCTACAGCCATTTCGTTACCTCTTCTTCACAAAAATTCACAAACACGATTGGCAATTAGATTACAATACAAATGCCTTTTTCTCTCTGCAAATTAAGGTTTTAAGATGAAAGAAGCGATATCAGATCAACACCAATCGAAGCCTGAGAAGCCAGGCTGGTTTGCACGCTGGCTGCTCGAACCACTGCCCCGTGTGACCGATCCGGGACAGCGCCGCAAAGTCCGACTGCTGGCCTCCTTTCACTTAACCAACATAGCGCTGTTGATGCTCAATATCCTTCGAGGGCTGCGAGGGGAATCTCACACACCGATTTACAGCCTGCTCGGCCAGGTGGCTGCCATCATATTCGTCTATGTTATGGCACGGGCCGGGTATATCAAAACATCATCTGTCATCACGGTTCTATTCTCTATGGTGATGCCATACACCATGCTGCTAGAAAACCCCAACCGCCCCGCCGAGCCTTTCGCCTGGCTGGCATTGTCCCTGGTGCTTACCAGCGCCCTGTTCCCCTGGTATGGCACGGTGATCGTTGGAGCGTTAGCGGCAGGCAGCATCATCGCTTATCTGAATCTGACCCCCTCGGTGATGTTTGGCGATGTCGCCAATGTCCTGATGTTGATCATCAACCTGACTATCCTGACCATTATCTTCACCAATCACCGCGACCGGTTGGAAGCGGCCCGCCAGCTTGAGCTTCGCGAGGTCAACAGCCAGTTGAAAAAACAGGCCGAACAACTTAACATCGCCCTGGAGAAAGCCAAAGAGGCTAACCGCTTAAAGAGCGATTTCCTGGCAACCATGTCACATGAACTGCGCACCCCCCTGAATGCCATCATCGGGTTTACGGAGATCATGTTGGCAGGGATGGGCGGCCAGATTGACGAGGATGCCACCCATATGACCGAGCGCATCCATGCCAACAGTAAACGGCAGCTCACGTTGATCAACGATGTGCTTGACCTGGCAAAGATCGAATCCCGGCGGGTTGACATTGTCAAGAAGCCTTTCTCCCTGCAAGCCATGATCAACGGCCTGGTTAGCGAAACCGAAGTCCTGGCTAAACAGAAGAATCTGGATTACCAGGTGAAGATTGATCCCAACCTGCCGGATGTGTTAATCGGAGATCAAGGCCATATTGAACAAGTAATTTCCAACCTGCTGTCGAATGCTTTCAAGTTCACAGAAAGAGGCCATGTCCGGTTAATGGTTTCCCGGCTGGATGAGGATCGATGGACGATCAACGTTTCAGACTCCGGGGTAGGCATTCCACCTCATGCCCTTGAATATATCTTCGATCCCTTCCGGCAGGTTGACAGCTCCCCCGAACGGGTTTTTCAGGGAACCGGATTAGGGCTGGCGATTGTTGACGAGTTAGTCCGGGCGATGGACGGGACAATCAAGGTCGAAAGCGCCCTGGGACGGGGCAGCATTTTTGTCGTTTCACTTCCCCTTGACAGGGTAACCCAGGCAGAAGACAGAAAGGTCCAGGCATGACAATCAACAAGGCAGTTGTTTCGAACTGGGAAGTGCTGGTAGTAGAAGATGAGAAGGATAACCGAGAGATCGCCTTCCGCGTGCTGACTTTTCATGGTGCGAAGGTGCACGAGGCGGAACACGGAGCCGTCGGGATGGCCCTTCTGGACGATATCAACCCGACCTTCATTTTGCTCGACCTGTCGATGCCGGTGATGGACGGCTGGGAGATGCTAAAGCAGCTCAAAGCCAACCCGAAAACGGCGGCGATTCCGGTTATTGCGCTGACAGCACATGCCCTGGTCGGTGACAGGGAACGGGTGATAGAGGCCGGTTTTGACGGCTACATCTCCAAGCCGTTCAGTCCGATTACCTTTCTGGCCGATCTCACCAAAGAACTGCCTGAGGCAATAAAGGTCTGATCGCTATATAATTTGTGTGAAAGGAAGGGAAAAAACATGACTCCCTGGAAAGCCCTGATCATCGAAGACGAGGACGACAGCGCAGAAGTTGTCAAACGCATCCTCGCTTATAACGACATCACTTTCTCACATGCATCCACCGCGGAAGATGCGCTGATCATGCTAGAAGAAGACCCGCCGGATGTTTTTATCGTTGATCTACGTCTGCCGGGGATGAGCGGCTGGGAGTTCCTCGACGCAGTGCGGAGAGACTCAGGGAGCGCTTTTATTCCGGCAGTGGCCGTCACCGCTTATCATTCAATCAGTGTTGCAGAACAGGCGCTTAAAGCCGGGTTTGCCGCTTACTTCCCGAAGCCGATCACCGCCACCACTTTTGCACAGGATGTATCCGTCCTGCTTGGCAGGATATAACAAGAATCAAAGAGGCGATCCACACGGGATCACCTCTAAGTGAAATTCAATCCTCATTTACTTCTTATTGCGACCACTTAGTCGGGGTGCGCACCCAACGGTGTTCGCGCAGCTTCTCGATTAAATCGGCGGGCAGGTCCTTACCATCGCTGGTGGCAATGTTAGTCTCAACGTGCCGCAGCTTGCGCATCCCCGGAATGATCGTGCTGACCACCGGGTTCGACAAAATGAAACGCAGCGCCATATCGGGCATCGTCATCCCCTCCGGGATCAGTGGGCGGAGCGCCTCGGCATGATCAACCGATGCTTCCAGATTCTCTTTCACAAAGTAGGTATTGCGCCAGTCGCCCTCCGGCCACGTCATAGCTTTGGTCAGCTTGCCGGTGAGTGATCCCTCATCGAAGGGCACACGTGCAATGATCGCGATATTCAATTCCTGCGCCAGCGGGAATAATTCGTCTTCGGGCGCTTGATCAAAGATGTTGTAGATCACCTGCACCGCGTCGATCTGCCCAGT
>JBNKDD010000092.1:0-19247 GCA_050288085.1 Anaerolineae bacterium | reverse complement strand
GATGGCTGGTCGGCGACGCAGTTGGCCTGGAAAACACTCTTTCCGACGATCACCATCATCCTGTGTTTTCTCCATGCCTTTCTATCTATCCGGTCACGCGGCAAACGGCTCAAGCAGCTTTTCCCGGACATCCAGCAGCGGGTGTGGGACATCTATCACGCCGACCACCGTGAGCTCTTCTATCGGCAAGTTCATGCTCTTCAAACCTGGGCTGAGCAGCAGGTGGCTGGCCCCACTCTTACGGCCATCTTAAAACTCTGTTCCAAAGCCGACCGCTTTGTGCTCGCTTTTGACTATCCCCATGCTCATCGTACCAGCAACATGATTGACCGTCTGCTTGACCCGCTTGACCGCTGCCTGTATGCCGCTCGCTACTTTCACGGTCATCTTCTGTCTGCCGAGTATCAAGTCCGCGCCTGGGCCTTATTTCACAATTTCCAGCCCTTCTGTCCTCGTGCCAAAATCCGTCAGCAATTTCAGTCCCCTTTTCACCGGCTCAATGGCTTTGTTTATCATGATAACTGGTTACACAACTTGCTTGTTGCCTCTTCTTTGGGAGGATCCTATGCCAGCCACACAATCCGTTAGAACTAGGCATTTTCCAGATCTTGCTGACATTTTCTTTCTTGCAAAGGCCTGGATTCTAGCCCGTCATCATGTTTGGTCAACTATAGACTGGCTGGCGAATTATCCGTCACATTTCGATACAGTATCTTTGCCTCATCATCCCGACCCCTTCGAATTATCCATCACTCCCGCGGGCATTATCATATTCTTCCCTACTTTCGATCAAATTCTCCGCATCTGATGGTCTACAGTACTAACTGGTTTGTGGAAAATCATGCTATCATGGAACTGTTCTCTAGCAATTTGAAGCTTCATCTTCATTTTCCACCAAAAGGAGAATATATCGTGACAGTTCTTGTTTTTGGCAGCGTCAGCATGGATATCACTACATACACACCCCGACTCCCTGCCCTGGGTGAAACTCTGTTCGGACATTCATTTGTTACATCACCTGGCGGCAAGGGCTCCAATCAGGCGGTGGCGGCAGCCTTGCTTGGTGCCCCTACCTGTTTTGTCGGACGGTTGGGGGACGATGCTTTTGGTAACAAAGTGATGGAAGATGTCAAGGCGCAGGGCGTTGATATGTCCAGAGTTTTCATTGACTCAAGGCATGACACAGCGCTGGCCATTATCAGCGTGGACGATAATGCCGACAACGCCATCACAGTCATCTCCGGTGTTAACATGGAGATCAATGAGGAGGATGTGGTGCGTGCTGAACCCCTTCTCGATGAAACACGCATATTATTGCTTCAACTAGAAATTCCCCTCGAGGCTAGCTTGAGCATTGCCCGCAAAGCACAAGAACGGGGTGTCATGGTTATCTTTGATCCCGCCCCTGCCATGGACCTTCCACCAGAGGCCTACCAGCTGACGGACATCATCACTCCAAATGAAATCGAAACCGAAATGCTGGTCGGGTTAAAACCAACCGGTCGGGAAGAAGCAGCAAAAGCGGCTGCAATTTTACGTGAGCGCGGTTCAAAGACCGCGATCATTAAGCTTGGAGCGCAGGGCGTATATTATGAAGGCCCAGGCGGAAGCGGATTTGTGCCTGCTTTTAAGGTCGAATCGGTTGATACAGTGGCTGCGGGAGACGCATTCAATGGTGGACTGGCAGTCGCCTTGCATGAAGGGAAATCACTGGACGAGGCCGTTCGTTTTGCGGCTGCTGCTGGGGCCATTGCCACCACCCGCCCCGGTGCCATGCTTTCAATGCCCCACCGTGATGAAGTCGACGAATTATTATCTTTAGGTTCAAGCAAACAATGAAAACCCTGATAAAAAGTGACAAAATCTTAACACTGGACACACAAGACACGATTCATGCACCCGGCTATCTGCTGGTTGAAGATGATCGAATCCTGGAACTTGGTCCTGCCCATCAGGCCCCTAATGTAGATGAAACCGTAGAGTTGGGGGCAAAGTTGGTCATGCCTGGCCTGGTCAATGCCCACACCCACAGCCCTATGTCTCTGTTTCGAGGCATCTCAGAAGGTGCGTCTCTGTTCACAATGGAGGGCTGGTACAACACCATCCGCGTGGTGGAAGAGGTGATGGATCCCGGCATGATCGCACCAGGGGTTGCTCTCTCATGTGCGGAGATGATACGTACCGGGACTACCACCTTCGTTGACCAGTATTTCTGGGCAGAGCAAATTGCGCCCGCGGTACGCCGCATTGGCATGCGGGCGGCTATTGCTTACGGTATTGTTGAACTGGGCCAGGCAGAGGCCCGCGAACGTGAGCTCGCG
The DNA here is from genome assembly GCA_050288085.1 of Anaerolineae bacterium. Classification (GTDB taxonomy): domain Bacteria; phylum Chloroflexota; class Anaerolineae; order Aggregatilineales; family UBA3940; genus JBNKDD01. The sequence goes on along the minus strand of JBNKDD010000092.1, from coordinate 16,926 downwards.
GCTGCATCCGCTTTTCTGGAAAGCTTGCAAGGAGACCCTCTGATCACCGGTTGGGTTGGGCCACACGCCTTCTTCGTCGATAACAGCCCGGAGGCCATTAAGATGGAATTGGCTCTCGCCGACCAATATAACACCGGGCTGCATTTCCATCTTGCCACCGATGATTCCGAAGATCGCTATTGCATGGAACATTATGGTCGCTCAGCAGTACAGCAGATGAAAGTAGACTGCATCCTCGACCACCGGTTGATTGCTGCACATGGTATTGCTATCCCCCAAAAAGAATTCCCAACATTGGCTGAACATCCCATCACTATCGTGGTTGCTGCATCATCTGCCCTGCGCAACGCGACAGGCTTTGCGCCAGTCAAGGCTATGCACGATGCAGGCATTAAGCTGGCTTTAGGCACTGATAACGTAACCAATAACAACAGTTACGATATGTTCAAAGAGATGCAGATTCTAGGCAAAATGGCAACTTACCAGGAACTAACACCAAATGCCATCCCCACTCGCGATATCCTTGATATGGCAACCATGGGAGGTGCGCGTGCCCTCGGCATGGAAGATGAGATTGGCTCGCTGGAAACAGGCAAGAAAGCTGATTGGATTGCCCTCGACCTGGACGAGATTGGGTGGGCACCACAAGCCGCTCAGGATGTGTATACAGCGCTAGTCTACTCGATAACCGGGCAGCACGTGCGCGACGTGATGATCAACGGTCGGTGGGTATACCGCGATGATACGTGGACTACAGTTGATTACCATCAGGCGAGAACAGAACTCGAAGAAACGTACCTCGAGCTTCAACAACGCATTCGTAATTGAATAATACAAACTCAACATTTAAGGAACGCCCCTATGAAACGTATAATCATTGATACCGATCCCGGTGTAGACGATGCACAGGCCATCCTGATGGCTCTCTCCCATCCTGACGTGCAAGTTGAAGCCTTGATGACTGTCGCGGGCAATGTGGACCTTGACCGTACGACGGCTAACGCCTTTACTGTTTTGGATGTGATAGGTGCAGATGTGCCTGTTTACGCTGGCTGTGCCAGTGCCTACGTATCACCTCCGGCTGAAGATGCTGAACATGTGCATGGCAGCGATGGGTTGGGCGGCGCAAGCGCACCCTCTGACCGGCAGGTTGAAGATGAACCTGCCCCGGTGGCCCTGGTACGACTCGCAAACGAAGCCCCTGGTGAAATTACGCTGGTTACGATCGGCCCACTCACCAACATCGCTGTGGCCCTCAAACTGGACCCTGATCTTCCGAGCAAGCTCAATCGCCTGGTCACGATGGGTGGGGCGATCCATAGCAAAGGTAACACCGTCAACCTCTCGGCAGAATTCAACATTTTTGCTGACCCCGAAGCAGCGACAGTCGTGTTTCGCGCCTGGCCCGAATTTGACCTGATAAGTTGGGAGACCACTATGCAGCATGGTATCCCCGGTGAGACACTCGAAAAGTGGTGGGAACTGGGCACACCCAAAGCTGACTTCTTCCGGCACAGCAGCCAGGCCGCCTTTGAGTTTATCAAGGCGGTATTAGGACGTGAGATGATGTTCGGTGCGGATGCGCTTGCCATGGCTGTCGCCATGGAACCGGACATCGTACGCAAAGCGGAAAAACATGCCATTTCAGTCGAACTCAACGGACGCTTTACGCGCGGACAAACTACTATCGATTGGTATGATCGAAGCGGACAACCGGCCAATGCCAACCTGATCATAGAAGTTGACCGTGACCGTTTTATGGCATTAATGGAGATGGGACTGGCATAATGCAGGATGTAGGACGACTACTGCATGCCGCACAACGTTATGAAACAGACATGGTTTCGTTCCTACAGAATCTCGTGCGGCGACGCTCGGTCAACGGTGTCGATACTGAGGCTGCTGTCAGCGACTGTGCAGCAGAACAGGCCCGTTTGCTAGGATTCGACGCACAACAGATAGCGAAAGATCCGCAGCATCCTAATGTTCTCATTTCATGGGGAGACGGCCCCGATGTTTTCGCATTGATTGCACACCTGGATACGGTAGCTGCGGGTGATGAAAGTCAGTGGAGTCACCCACCCTTCTCCGCTCAAATTGACGCGGGCAGAATCTACGGACGAGGTACAGCCGATAATAAGGCCGGGCTGGTTTGTGGCCTATACACGTTGGCCCTGCTGCGTGACCTTGACCTGCTGGATCCCACCCGGCATTGTGCACTGGTCGCCGGGGTAGTAGACGAAGAAGCAGGCGCTTCCAGCCATCTGGGTGTGCGCTACTTGCTGGATCAAGATCACCTGGCGGGCACGAAGGGCGCTATTTATACCTACACCAGCGATATTGTATGTGTGGGGCATCGCGGCCTGCTGCGTTTGGTGATCGACGCTTATGGGCAGGCGGTCCATACTGGCAGCAGCGAATGGGCACGCGGCGAAACCGGGGTCAATGCTGTCACAGGGTTGGCTGATGTGCTGCTGCACCTTGAAACCGTCACGCTGCCTGCCCAACCACATCCCGCCTTTGATCACCTGACCTTGACTATCACGCCGGGAACCATTATTGAAGGTGGAACCTTCGAGAGCATGGTACCCGCGCACGCAAGGGCTATGATCGATGTCCGCCTGCTGCCCGGCCAGTCCGCGGATGATATCCTACACCAGGTGAACACGATCTGTCAGAAGGTGGCAAACAAACGGCCCGGTCTGCGCTTTGACCTCACCGTTAAGAATAATCTCCCGGCAGCCGCTATTCCCATTAATCACCCGCTGACCCAGACGGCACAGGCGTACACCAGGGCCGTCACCGGTGATCCGTGGCCCATCCGTGGAGCCGGGCCTGCTAATGAAGGCTATATGCTAATCGAGGCCGATATCCCCACTTTGTGTGGCTTTGGGCCAACCGGTGGCGGTGCGCATGCATCTGACGAGTGGGTGGAGATCGCCAGCTTACCCCGCACTCTCGCTATGTATGCCGGTATCGTCGTCGATACACTGAATGAAGACACAATCTAAATGAGAAAGGACCCCCAACATGCCAAACTTACCGCGCGACCCGTGGGTAGATGTCAAAACATACAACGGCTTCGCCGCCGATCAGGTTATTTCGGCGCTGCAAAAGGAGATTCGCCGGGGCAATGTAGAGAACGCTGCACTGCTTGCCTACGAGATGGTCATTACCAGTCCGGCAATGGAAGACTACCTGTGGCAGCGTCTGATGGTTATCTCGGTCGAGGATGTTGGTTTTGGAGATCCACAGGCACCTATCTTTATCAATGCCCTGGTACAGATGCTGCAAATCTTTGATCGCAGTGTGCCTGAGCGCCGCCTGTTTGCCGTTCATGCCGTCCGCTACCTTGCCAGTGCACCCAAAGATCGCTCAAGCGACGAGATGGTCAATGTATTCATTCACGACAACCTCAAGCCCGTTATTCCCGACTATGCCCTTGACATGCACACGGCCAAAGGTAAGGAGATGGGACGCGGCTTTGCGCATTTCTGGGAGCAGGGTGCCATGATCCACCCGGAGGTAAAAGGCCGCGAAACCAAATACCGCGAACGCATACTTGAAATGCTCGAATCTGGTGAGCTGGCCGACTAAAAATACTGGGGAGCATCTGTGCTCCCCAGTTGATGTCAGTCCTTGAGCCAGTCCACCAGTACTTGATCTTCGGCCTGTGCCGGGCGTGGTAAACCGGCTGCCCTGGCGAGGGTAGCCGCTACGGCTGTCAGTTCAGGCAGTTCGTCACAGCTATTCCCTGCCTTGATTTTCGGGCCAGCCATCGCCAGCATGGGCAGCTCTGAACCCCGCCCCAACGAGGCAGTCGGATCGCCGCAGCCGTGTACACTCTGAAACTTGTCGGCAATGAATTTTCCTTCGCCATAGTCGGCGGTGGATTTGATGTGAGAATCCAGTGTGACGATTACTTCATCCTCCAGCGACAGGGGCGACCAGTTGAAGTCACCTGAATAGCCCGGAGTCATCCAGTACACTACGTCCCCGGTGCGTTTGCCGCCCAACCCGAATTCAGCAGCTTCCTCACGGCGCACCGCTTTTGCCACCGGATGGTCGCCGCTAGAAGGGTCTTTCAGTTCGAGCAGCAGATCGATCACCTGCTGGCACACTGCATCGTAATTGGCGGCTTTTACCACGCCCTGTGGCTGACGCCCCTCCAAATTAATCCAGATATGGCCCAGGGCTGGCCCGCCAAAGGCTTTCGTCCTGGACCAGTCAACCGTGTTATAAGTCCCTTCCTTGATCGCGAGCAGTCCCTGACGCGCCAGCAGGTTATTCAACGCTACCGCCTTGATATGTGGCAGGTGCCCATGATCGCTGACCACAACCAGCGTCACACCCTCGTCCAGCAGTGGCAGCAGCGTCCCCACCATGTCATCGGCAGCGGCATAGCTGCGCTGCATCAGGTGTCCGGCTTCTTCGGGTGGCATCTCTACCTCATACCAGGGCGAGATAGGGTCAAAGCTGCCCCAAATAGCGTGTTGGATATGGTCCAGCAAATGCCACTTAAGCATCACCAGGTCGTAACCGTGAGTCGCGATCAGTTCATAGGCCGCTTTTGCCAGCCACCGCCCCTTATATGTGCCGTCTTCGACCATACGCGCTACCGGTACCCAGCCGCGATCGTAGCCGCGTGCACCGCAGTACCCGATATAGGGACCCACCGCTTTTACTAACGCCTCCGCCATCTGTCCGTCCGACGCTATGTCAGCGGGACAGGTGATCTGCGAAACGACAATCGCAAAGGCTGAATCGCTGGTATTCAAGGAAGTGAGTTCCAGGCGATAGCTGCATTTTTTGGAGATGCCGTTAACATCGAAAGAGCTCCACAGCCAGGGGCTGATCTGGCCGGGCTTGAGAGCGGTGAGTGTCTCGCCCTCCGCGGATACATGCAGCCCATCATCCTGCACCTCGACCAGCAGCTGTAACCCGTCACCGTTTGTATATTGGGGTTTCAGATATAGGGTCGCCTTCCTGTCCTTCAGTTCCACGGGGATCGAATCCCGCAGATCGACGGCGTAGGGCGCAGTAGCATATGCCTGCATATTAGCAACGGCGTACGGTGTCCTGCCAGCAGGTGAGCCATTCCCCGCGATCCACAGGTGGTTTTCGTGCTGGCTTGCCTCAGCACCAGGAAAGTTCAGGGTGGCTACCCGGTAATTTTGCCGGGCAGCAGCTTGCCATAACGTTTCGGCCTGGTAAGTCTCACCAATAAAACCATCACGCCCACCATCAAGCGGATCGCCTTCATCCAGCACCATGAAATCGGTGATGCCGTGTGTATGCGGATAGGCACCGGTGCTTATTGTGGCCCAGTTGATCGGTGTCACCCCCGGAAAGACAGAGCGAATGTGCGTGTAGCCTCCTCGTTCGATGAGCTGTGCGAGATTAGGCATCATACCTGCTCTTACATAGCTATCAATCAATGTGGAGACCGCTGCATCCAACCCGATTAGAACTGCTTTGCTCATGTCTCGTATCCTGTCCCGATTTGCTGATGAAGTTTCTTTTTGATGTCATCATCAGTGAAAGCGGCATCTATGGCATTGTGGTTAAAGACTGAAAACTGCTCCCTGGTGAAGTCGAGTTCTGTGAGCAGTAGGTGATATTCATCGGTGAGGGTGATGCCTGAAATACCGGGGTCATCCGTATTGACATTAAGCCTGATGCCTGCGTCACGCAGCTGGCGAATGGGGTGAGCTTGCAGCGAGCTGGCAACCCGTGTTTGCAGGTTGCTCGTCACACATACCTCAAGCAAAACACCGCGCTCCAGCAGCATTTCCATTACTGCCGGGTCTTCTGCCGAGCGGATGCCATGCCCCACGCGGGTGGCGTGTAAGTCTTCTACTGCCATCCGAACCGAATCAGGTGGGGCAACCTCTCCCGCATGTACCGTGATTCCCAACCCTTCATCCCGAGCGCGCGTAAAGATGGGGCCATAAACCTCAAGCGGCACCCTGGTCATATCCCCCGCAATATCCAGCGCCCGGTGATGATCCCGATAGCGCAGTGCCAAATCCAATATGGACTTCGCCTGCGATTCACCGCCTGTCTGTTCCACAATCAAGATCAATTCGGTGTGAATGTCAGGAAAGCGTCCGGCGGCTTGCTGTCGGCCCTCTACCACCGCTTCTACCACTGCATCGGGAGTCAGGTTATTTACAGCAGTGATAAAAAAAGGTGCATATCTCAGTTCCAGGTAGCGCACGTTCTGGGCAGCAGCGTCTTCGACCGCTTCTGTAGTGATGCGTACTATATCATCTTCAGTCTGGACAGCCGTCCGTACAAAGTTAAAAAGGGGCAACCAGTCGAAAAAGTTGTTTTCATCACCGTCAATCTGGGCCAGCGGGCGGATGTCCTCGACTTCTGAATCAAGATGCTGGTTGTGGTTAGTTCGATACAGGTCGAGAATGGTTTCGAGGCGTATAGCCCCTTCCAGATGGCAATGCAGATCAATCTTGGGCCACTGCTGAACCTCAGACAGTGCGTAAGGTGTCATGATAGGGAGCCTCCAGGCGATGTTGGGTCAAGTACGTTTTTCAATGCCGGGTACAGTGCCCGGTAAATTGCATAACGCTCGTCGTAAATCGGACTGGGCTCAGGCTCGATGACCGTCTGTACCTGAACATAATCCTCAATCGCTTCCCAGCTCGAAATGTGGTCAATACCAATCCCCGCCACAAAAGCAGCCCCCAACGCCGAACCGCCGGTAACGGTAACTTTTTCCAGCGGGTAACCCAGCACGTCGGCAGTGATCTGCGTCCACAGCTTTGAGTCAGCGCCTCCGTTGGTTACCCGGACGCGGGATGGGGTGATACCGCGCTCAGAGAATACGTCAAGGTGGTGACGGAAACCAAAGGCCACGCCTTCTAATAAGGCCCGGAAGATATGACCGCGCTTGTGCCCCAGGTGTAGACCCACGAAAGCGCCCCGTGCTGCCGGGTCGTTAATCGGGGTTTTCTCACCGAGGAAGTAGGGCAGCGCGACAATACCACCTGCGCCGGGCCCGGCTAATTCGGCCTCGGCATCCAACTTGCTTAACGGATCGCCTCCCGCCAACTCCTGCTGAAACCAGCGCAGCAAGCTGCCACTGGTCGCCATACAGCCGTTAGGTAGGTAGCGGCCCGGTACCAGATGATAGTCGAGATACAGACGCGGGTCGACGAACAGATCATCTGTTACTATCAGGATGTCACCGGCTCCACCCAGCTTCACAACCAGATCACCAGGCTGCATCAGGCCGGTAGCAAAGGCTGAGGCCACATGATCGGCAGTGCCTGCTACAACAGGAATACCAGGTGTCAAACCGGTAGCCTTCGAAGCTTCGGCGGTGATGGTACCGATGATCTCATGCGGCTGGTGTATGGGTGGCAACCGGTCAGCCTTCATCTCGGCAGCAGCCAATATGTCATCTGCCCACGACTCAGTGGTCAGATCATATAGGCCGCTCTCCAGTGCCCAGTTACGCTCGACCGTGCGTTCACCGGTTAACCAATAAGCCATCAAATCATACGAACCGGCGATCATGGCAGCGGACTCCCATGCATCCGGTTCGTGCTGGGACAACCACATGAGTTTTGGCGCAACAGACTGCTGGGTGATGGCGGATCCGGTGCGACGCAGGATGTCATCTGCGTCAGTGATGGCCCGCAGTGCCGCGATTTGCTCGATGGCCCGTGCATCGTTTTGCTGGATAGACCGGCGCAATACCCGGCCTTCATCGTCGATCAGGATCACGCAGGGCACCATGCCGCTAATCCCTACTGCACGGATATCATGTGCGGCGGCCAATGGACCTGTCAGCGCGCACAGATTATCCCACCACTCGGCGGGGTCTTCTTCTGCCCAACCAGGCTGCGGAGAGTGAAGAGTCACCGGGCGTGACTGTTCCGCGATCACCCCTTTTTTAGTATCAAGCAGCAATGCCTTGGTGGCAGTGGTACCAATATCGATACCGAGTAAAACGCTCATTGTTCAGCCACCTTGAGAAATTCAGCCACGCTGGGCAGCGATAATATTTGAATGACGGGCGGTCGAGCAGGTAGCAGATTTAATTGGCTCAAGGAAACCTCAATTCATTAACAGGAATGCCAAACTATCACGGCTGATAGTTTTCAAGTATAAGATTTTGAGGGCGGTTGACAAAGTTTATATAGGCTCAGCATATGACAAATCTAACTATTTTCTGTGCATCTTGCCGCTATAATAAGCTTAATCTATATCATTGTTTTGTTGGAAGCAGCAATGAATACCTCAGCAATCGTCAACAAAATACTGACACAAAGTTTTGTCGATGGGCCAGGTAACCGCGCCGTCGTATTTCTACAGGGCTGCAACTTTGCCTGCCTGTACTGCCACAACCCCTACACCATCAATGTATGCAATCACTGTGGGGAATGTGTGGACATCTGCCCGGAAAATGCGCTGCATCTGGTAGATGGAACCGTGCAGTGGGACGAGACACAGTGTGTCAGGTGCGATGCGTGTCTTGATGCCTGTCCCTTTCAGGCATCGCCACATGCGCAGCAGATGTCAGCCCGCGAGGTATGGGATGCCGTTCAGTTGTATCAGGCATTCCTCTCCGGGGTGACGGTGTCGGGTGGGGAGCCAACCCTGCAACTGGAGTTTCTCGTTGAGTTTTTCACGCTGGTGAAAGCCGAATCCTCCCTGACCACCCTGATCGAATCAAATGGCTTCTTCCAACCTTCACGACTGGAACCACTATTACCCGTTCTGGACTATGCTATAATCGATCTCAAAGCGTGGGATGAAGATCTGCATCGACGCCTCACATCGCAACCAAATGGATATGTGAAAGATACCATCCGCTTTCTGGCTGCTCATGGCAAATTGCATGCCGTGCAGCAGGTGGTGGTGCCAGGCTTCACCGATGCAGAAGATAATGCAGCAAAGACCGCCAGGTTTCTGGCAAACATTGATCCGTCCATCCCACTCCGGTTTCTGCGCTTTCGGGCGCATGGCACACGGGGCAGCGCGCTCACCTGGGACTCACCCAGTGATGAATTACTGGAAAGGCTGGTAAGCACTGCCCAACGTGAGGGTCTTGAGGTTGTCTCTCGTTCAATGTAGATAGTACAAAGTGAACAGATACCATGCACAAACATCATGCGACTAATCGTATTTGCCAAAGTTCAATGCTGCCGTTTGAAGACTTTAACCAGGGGCTGACACCCGACACGCTGGAAACCTTCAAGCAGTTTGTGAGGGACACCATCAGCGACCCGGCCCAGATCTTCGATCAGAAGAGAGAGGCACTGACCGCTGCGGCTATGCGTGCATTGCCCTATCCACCTGTCTCCGAGTACGCGGAACAGCTCATCGCCGACGAGGTGATCGACATGATCGCCGAGGGCGGTGCGCCCTATCATCCGCGGTATGTGGCACCTTACTACGAACGCCTGTTGACCAATGGATCGAAATTCCTTGAACTGCCACCCGCTCGCGATTTACACGAGGCCACAGCGCACCTGTTGACAGCCTATTACTACATTCCCTGCGGCGGGCTGCCGGTGTTCATCGGGCGGTTGGATGAGCTGCTTGAACCGTATATCGACACCGTCTCGGAAGATACAGCCTGGGCGGTGCTCAAGTCATTCTGGTTGATGGTGGATCGGCTCAACCCCAGTGCGTTCGTCCACGCTAACATCGGACCAAATGACAGCCAGGTGGGACGGATGCTATTGAAAATTGACCGGGAGGTTAAAACCATCACGAACCTGTCGCTGCGTTACGACCCGGACATCACACCTGATGACTTCGCCCTGATGGCGGTTGAAAACCAGATACTGTTGACCAAGCCCTACTTCGTCAATCACCCCATGATGACCCGCGACTGGGGCGAGGATTATGTTGTCGCGTCCTGCTATAACGGGATGCGATTGGGCGGCGGGATCTACACGCTGGTACGGATCAACTTCAAGGAGATGGTTAAACTATCTGACGGGTCAGTTCGGGATGTGCTTGACAATGTTATCCCCCAGGTGGCCCAGGGTTTTATGGAGATTGTCAACAGCCGCATCCGCTACCTGGTGGATGAAATCGGCTGGTTCGATAGCAACGTTTGGGTGCGTGAAGGTTTGCTGGATCGGGAGCGCTTCACAGCGTATGCCGGGGTATTCGGGCTGGCCGAGGCTGTCAACTGGCTGATGGCACAAGAGGGTAACGATACCCGCCGCTTCGGGCAGGATAAGCGGGCCAATCAACTCGGGCAGCAGATAACAAGCCGCATGGAAGCAAAATTGGCGAAGCTCCCCGCCGCTTACTGCCAGGGATGGCAAGGGCGTGTATCGTATCATGCACAGGTGGGTATCAGTACCGATGTGGATGTGACACCCGGCACACGGATCCCCAGCGGTGAAGAACCTCCGTTGTATGAACATGTGGCCTGTGTTGCTCCCCTACATGATTGCATCCCTGGTGGTGTGAGTACCATCCTGGAGTTTGACCAGACAGCAGCCGGCAAACCACAGGCACTGCTAGACATCATCAAAGGGGCAATGGCACAGGGTATTCGCATATTATCAGTGGGCATTGCCCAATCGGAATTCGTGCGAGTCACCGGCTACCTCATCCGCCGTGCAGACCTGGAAAACGCCAAAGAGGAGCGGGCTAACCGGCACACTTCGGCGGCATTGGGTGCGGGCTTTTTTGAAACCAAACCCAACCACTATCACCGGCGCAAACGTCAGGTGTAATTCCCACGCCGCTGGCAGGGCCGCTGCGGAATTAATCAAGATCGTCCGATATCCAGCATCGCGCTAACTGGTGGTGACGTAACCAATTCAATTTGATGCGATTGACCCACTAAGATTCTTGACATGTTTCTTGCTTTCCCTTAGACTAAAAAAACGTTTACGTAAACGTTTTTCGCTTGGTAGACGTTGTACACACAATTGATGGTGTTCTCAATGGCCACAATCAAAGATGTAGCCGCCGCTGCCGGGGTTTCCATAGCAACAGTATCCCATGTTATCAACAAGACACGTTATGTGAGTGATGAATTGAAGGCACGTGTTCAGATTGCTATGGTGGAGCTGGGCTATCGACCAAACACTCTTGCCCGGAGCCTGCGCAGTGGACAGACAAAAACCATTGGCATGATTGTGCCCGACGCGTCAAATCTGTTCTTTGCCGAGATTGGCAAGGCTATCGAAGATCTGGGATTCGAAAATGGTTACAGTGTCATCTTGTGTAATACTGATAACAGCCTGGACAAACAGAATACCTATGTAGACACATTGATAACCAAACAGGTGGATGGCCTGATTTTTATCTCGTCTGGTGATTCTGAAGAAACCTTAATGCTTTTAAAGCAGGCCAATATACCGACTATCGTGGCAGACCAGGATGTGCCATCAGGATTGGCAGACACCGTACTACTCAATAACAAACTGGGAGGATATCTTGCAACCCGGCATTTGTTTGAGCTCGGACATAGACAAATCGCCTGCATAACTGGCCCGCCGCTTTTGCCATCCAGTTTAGAGCGCGTTGAAGGCTACTATGCCACTTTCAAGGAATTTGGCTTATCACATAATCCTGACTGGATCCTCAATGGAGATTTCAGGCTGCAATCCGGGCATGCCTGCATGTCCCAACTATTGGATATGAGGGAAAGGCCCACTGCTGTTTTTGTCTGTAATGATATGATGGCTATCGGTGCCCTGAATGCTGTTTACAATAGAGGATTAAGAATTCCAGAAGATATATCTCTTGTCGGTTTTGATAATATCGCCTTAGCTTCCTCTGTAAATCCGGCACTCACGACGATAGCACAGCCGATACAGCAAATAGCGAGCACTGTCTATGATAAGCTTTTTTCCAGGATCCAGGATACGGATACAGAATCACCAACTGAGCGGGTGATCCTCGATCCTGAACTCATTATCCGTGCCACCACAAGGGCGCTTATGGCAACCTTATGAACAGTGTGCATGCCACCTTTTTCTCTGCCTACGCCAGCACTTTTATATCGTGCTTATGCTGAATCCTGTGCCTGCTTGAATCTCGCGCTGAATTATACAGAGAACGAATATAGAACATGCTAATCAACGTAAAAATCCGGCCCAACTATAAATAGCATTTCACACAGAGTAGTCATAGGAGGTTGGCTATCGAAGATTCAAAAGAAGGGGTTCGCTTGACTACAGGTATAATGAACCTGAGAGTCATTTCTCTGTGAAAAAAACAAAACTCTAAAAACCAAACTAAGGATAAACACCATGACAAGAAATAAATGGCTATTGATTGGCCTGATGCTTATCGCGGTAGTGACACTCGCTGCTTGCGGCGGCGGTGGTGAACCAGCAGCAGAGGAACCAGAAGAAGAAGTTCTCACCTGTGCATTGATCACACCTAACCCATTGGGTGACCGCTCCTTCATCGACTCATCTGCAGAGGGTGTAAAACGGATTAACGAAGAACTGCCAATGGATTGCGACATCATCGAGACAAATGGCGTCGCCGAGCATGAAACCGCCCTACGAGGCGCTATTCAACAGGAATATGACGTCGTAATGGGCCTGGCGATGGACGCTGAGATGTTCATCAATCTGGCTAACGAATTCCCAGATCAAAAGTTTGGATCGCCATCCGAAGTTTTTGCCGATGAACTACCTGCCAATCTGATTGCCTATCAGATCGACGTTCATGAATCGAGCTTCCTGGCTGGGCTTATCGCTGGCTCGTTAACCGAAACCAAGATTCTCGGTGCGGTTGTCGGCGGCGATTCACCAGCCCTTAACCAATTTTTCCTGGGTTACAAGCAGGGCATACTCGAAGTGTGTCCTGACTGCAAAGTCATTGTCAGCTATCTTGGCTTCGACTTCTCCAATCCAACCCTGGGTCTTGAAACGGCGCTGAGTCAGTACGAAGAAGGTGCTGATATCGTCTACCAGATCGCAGGTCGTTCTGGCGAAGGTGTACTCGAAGCTGCTGCTCAGACCGGCAACTATGCTATCGGTGTTGACTCCAATCAGGACTTCATCCAGCCTGGTTATGTCATCGTCTCGATGATCAAGCGTGTGGACATTACCACCTATCTGATTGCAGAATCGGTTGTCAACGGCACCTACGAGGGTGGTTTCCAGGCCCTTGGTCTGGCAGACGGCGCAGCCGGACTCTCCTGGGATATCGGCTCAACCACCTTTGAAGAGGAAGGTCCTGAAGAGATGACGGCAAAGCTGCCCGAAATAAAGGCACTGGTAGAAGACTACCGTGAGCGGATCCTGTCGGGTGACTACGAAGTTTGTGACGCACTGGGCAAGCCTGAATCGGATGTCTGCGCAAGTCTGGTCGAGTAACATCACAGGGTATCCCCTTTGATGACATTTGCTTTGTCCGCAGCCTTAGTTCTAACAGGCTGCGGACAGCTATCTATATTATCAAATTCTGGTATATTTAAAGCGTTTCATCATCCATATCACATAAGGATGCTATATGTCGATAGCATTAGAGTTGCATGGTATCAGTAAGTACTTTGCTTCATCCAACGTACAGGCTAACCAGGATGTTGACCTCGTTGTCCATGCAGGCGAAGTACACGCACTAGTTGGTGAAAATGGCGCAGGCAAGACCACCCTCATGAATATCGCCTATGGCCTAATCAATGAGGACAAAGGTGAGATCCTGGTACACGGGGAGAAGGTCGAGATCAACCATCCCGACGTTGCCATTGCACTTGGGATCGGCATGGTTCACCAGCACTTCAAACTTGTCCCATCGTTTACTGTAGCCGAAAATATTATGCTCGGCATCGAACCCAACAAACTCGGGTTTATCAACCAGAAAAGTGAAAACACGATTGTGCGAGAACTGGCTGATAAACACGGGCTTCCGGTTGATCCCACAGTCAGAATTCGTGATCTACCAGTTGGTATGCAACAGCGGGTCGAAATCCTGAAGGTTTTGGAACGTAATGCACGCATCCTGATCCTCGATGAGCCGACCGCGGTGCTGACCCCGCAGGAGGTAAAAGAGCTGATTGGCGTGGTTCGCGGCCTGGCTGAACGTGGCTACACCATTATCTTCATCACACACAAACTGATCGAAGTGATGCAAGTCGCAGACCGGGTTAGCGTGATGCGCGGCGGCAAAATGGTCGACACCAAGAAGGTAGAGGAAACATCTATCCCTGAATTAGCACGCATGATGGTCGGTCGCGAAGTTCTGCTACGCGTCAACAAAGAAGAGAGCCACCCCGGCGCGGTGGTATTCGAAGCGCACGATGTGAGTGTTGCAAGCCTAAGGGGTACACCTGCTGTTTCGCACCTATCGCTCAAAGTTCACGAAGGGGAAATTCTTGGCATTGCTGGTGTGAGCGGCAACGGACAGACTGAGCTGGCCGAAGCCATTACCGGAATGCGTCCGCTGGATGGTGGCGATTTTTACTTCCTGTCCGAGAAGGTTTCTAGCGCCAATGTTCGGGAGCGGCGCAATCGCGGCCTGGCTCACATTCCGGAAGACCGCATTGAAGTGGGGTTAAATCTCGACACAAATCTTGATGAAAACCTAATTGTCTCACGCTACCGCAACAACAATTTCAATCGGTTTGGCTTTTTGCGCCAAGGTGCCATGCGAGACTTTGCAGCCCAAATTATCCAAAGATTTAGCATCGCTGCGGCTCGCCCTGGTGGCAACATCTCTAAGCTGTCAGGCGGCAATATGCAGAAAGTAGTGGTCGGGCGTGAGTTATCAGGCGAGCCAAAGTTTATTGTTGCCAACCAACCTACCCGCGGTCTAGATGTAGGCAGCATTGAGTTTGTCCACCGCACCCTGGTGGATGCCCGTAAAGAGGGAGTGGGTATTCTGCTCATATCGGTGGAACTGGAAGAAATCATGGCACTTGCCGATCGCATACTAGTTCTGTACCGCGGTCAGATACAGGGTGAGGTTGATCCCAATACCACCACCGAAGAAGAAATCGGTTTCTTAATGGCCGGTGGTACGATGAAAGAATCCAGGGAAATGGCAAACTAACTGTAAAGGTTGTAGTAACTATCCCCATGATATTCATGGGAAACTACAATACTTATGCATGTCACCAGACATAAACTTGCTTATTGAGGAACGCGGTATATGACCAAAGAACGTCGTCAACAAATTATGAGCACTGTGCTTGTACCGGTGCTTGCGGTGCTTTCTGGCCTACTCGTTGCAAGCATACTGGTTATTGCAGCGGGTAAGCCACCATTTGAGTCCTATGTAGAGCTATTCAAGGCCGGTTTTGGCTGCAAAAGCCTGACACGATGTGCGCTGTTCACTACCTTCGAGCGCGCCACACCACTGATCCTCACCGGGCTTTCAGCCGTGATTGCTTTCCGCTCTGGCATGTTTAGCATCGGCCAGGAGGGTCAATATTTGATGGGGGCCGTCATGGCAGCCTGGATTGGCTTTGCCCTTCCTTTGCCCCCAGTTATTCATCCGCTGGTCATTATGATCTCGAGCATGATAGCTGGCGGCCTCTATGGCTGGCTCCCCGGCTGGCTGAAGGTCAAATTAGGCGTCAACGAGCTGCTGGCTACCATCGTCATGAATACTATAGCAATACTCCTCACCGAACACATGGTACAGTTTCCCCTACGGGGAGATCCCGGGGCAGTGGCCCACTCACCCATCATTGACGAGACTGCGCAATTACCGGCTTTCCTTGCCGGTTCCAACTGGGGATTTGGTTTCATTATCGCGCTTTTGGTAGCTGCCGTTGTCTACATCTACTTATGGCGTTCAACGCCAGGCTACGAGATGAGGATGGCCGGACAGTCCAAGAGATTTGCGTTGTTTGGTGGCATTCCATCTGATAAGGCAGCCATTCGTGCGATGATCATCAGCGGTGCTATTGCTGGCCTGGCAGGTGCGATTGAGGTTATGGGTGTTCATCACCGCATCATGCAGAGCTTCTCCGTTGGGCTGGGCTTTGACGGGCTATCTGTTGCCATTATGGGGCAAGTGCATCCACTGGGTGTAGTTATCGTCGCCATCCTGTTCGCCGGTCTGCGTCTTGGGGCACAGATTGGCCTACAGCTCCAGGTCGGTATTCCACGGGAGCTTGGAGGGACCATTATTGCTCTGATGATCCTGTTTGTCGCCGCCCACAAATTCTACGACGAAATCATAGGAATGTTCAGGCGACCTGCTGTAGAGTCCGTACCTGGCGAGGAGGCGTAATAATGGAAGGCTTTTTCAACGTACTCACAATTGACCTGCTTAACAGTGGTATTCGGCTGGCTACCCCCATTATCCTGGCAGCAATGGCCGGTGTCCTTTCCGAACAATCGGGTGTCTTAAACTTGGCTCTTGAAGGCAAGATGCTGCTCGGCGCATTTCTAGGCATTGTAGCTGCCTACTTTCTGGGTAATACCACCCTGGGTATTATTGCTGCCATGATCGCAGGTGGTATACTGGGTTTGTTGTTTGCCTTTTTGTATCATCGCTACGAAGTAGACCTCGTCATTCTCGCTATCGCTCTCAACCTGCTCATACTGGAAATGACAGTTTATCTGACCCGCCTCCTATTCGGGCAGGTTGGTTCCTGGTCAGATCCCAGCATCGAACGCGTGCCCAACATCGATATCCCTCTTGTCAAGGATATCCCGGTTGTTGGCACCTTGATCAGTGGGCATAACTGGATCGTTTATTTTTCGTGGTTCTCGGTTATTGTCATTTATGTTGTTCTTTTTCACACTAAGTTTGGGCGACATATACGGGCGGTAGGGGAAAACAAGGATTCGGCAGAAACCGTCGGCATCAACTCGCGCCGCATTCAAACGATCTCACTGATACTGGCCGGAATGCTGGCCGCCCTGGGCGGCGCGTTTTTGTCAGTGGGGCACCTCAAGCTCTTCACCCGCAACATGAGCAATAATCGGGGATGGACAGCGCTGGCCGCCGTGCTGT
>JBNKDD010000091.1:0-19276 GCA_050288085.1 Anaerolineae bacterium | reverse complement strand
GATCCTTGGATGATGTAAATCCGGTCGCCAAGTGCCCCAGACTGCACCATCTGACGAGCTTGTTGTGCCAGGGGGTAGAAGCGGATATTGAAGTTGACCGCATTGACCACCCCCGTTTCCTTTGCCAGCCGGACTAACTCAGCGGACTCTTCCGGGTTCATGGCGAGCGGCTTCTCGCAGACAACATGTTTACCGGCTTCAAGGGTTGCTTTGACATGCTCGAAGTGCAGGTAATTGGGTGACGCAATATGGATCACGTCAAGTTCGCTGTCGGCCAGCAGATCTTTATAATCGCCATAGGCTTTCGGCACATGCAGTTGTTTGGCTTTTTCATCGGCCAGTTCTTGCGAGTGTTCGGCAACAGCGGCCACTTCAAAACCCAACCGCCGGACGGCTTCCATGTGTGCAGGCCCGATGAACCCCAGGCCGATCACGCCAACTTTATATTGTTTGGTCATGCATTTAACCTCCCATCATGTAATGCTCGTTTTGAGAAAGACACAACCACGCCTTAGGTGGAACTAGATAAGGTTTTTTCAAAGCCATTATCTAGCTCCATTCAGATAGATGCGGCACTGGAATCAGCTAGGCATCCTTGATGATCTGAGAGATTTCGCCGGTTTTCTTATGTTTAACAATGTCCTTGACTCGACCGTCAGGCATGCGTTCCTGCTTGATCAGCCAGTGGTCAGCATCATAATCCTGGGCAACACCGAGCGGTTGGACATCTGTTTGGCCTCGCCAGATGTCCAGTTCGACCGGCTCCCACTTCTTGGACTCGGCTGATTTGTAGCAGGCATCCATAATGGCATTGATAACATAACCATCGTAGAAGGTTTCCAGCGGCTCTTTGCCCTCGTCCAGACTGTTGAACATATCAGCGAACATTTCGGTATAGCCCAGTGCGCCGACTTCATCGCCCACAGGGAAGACCCAACCGCTCTCTGATTCAGCCTTCTCCGCGACATAACCCTGAGCACCGGAGGAGTACATTTCCATACCGGTGCGCAGCCAGTGGTTTAGCCAGATAGTGCCCTCCGTGCCGGATACCTCGTCGCGCAAGTCCATGCCACCCCGGAATGTCCAGGTGGCTTCAAACTGGCTGATCGCCCCATTGGCATACCGGATCAATCCAATGGCGGTGTCCTCGGCCTCGATGGGATGGATCATGGTATCGGTGTAGCACATCGCTTCGACCGGGGGAATGTCCTTACCAACAAAGTTTCGCCCGACTTCGATACAGTGGCAGCCCATATCGATCAAGGCTCCACCGCCAGCCATATTCTTATCCCAGAACCAGGCACTATGCGGCCCGGGATGGGATTCTCGCGAGCGTGTCCATAAGACCTGCCCAACCGATCCGGCCTTCACCGCGTTAAGGGCTTTCAGTGTCTTGGGGGTATAAACCAGGTCTTCCAGATAACCGGCAAACACCCCGGCTTTCTCGACGGCTTCAAGAATCTCTTTGGCTTCTGCGGCGGTGCGGGCCAGTGGCTTGGTGCAGAGCACCGCTTTACCGGCTTCGGCAGCCATCACAACCGCATCGCGATGCTGATTATTAGGCAGCCCGACCACGACAACATCGGTGTCGGGATCTTCGATAGCCTCTTTCATATCTGCCGTCCACTTGGGAATCTGGTGTTCCCCGGCGAAACGCTCGGCGTTAGCTGGTGTCCGCGAATAGACGACACTTACTTGATCACGAGAACGATAGGCGCTGATCGTCTGGGTGTAAAACATGCCAATCAGCCCTGTACCTAACATCGTTACTTTATGCATGATATATGTATCCCTTGCCTTCTTATGGGATCCTTCATCCTTTGGTAAGGATGGTTGTTACTTTCCCACTCGGCTGTTATGTCAATCCATTGGTGAGGTAGAAAGTGAGCTTGAGCGAACTACGGGATGAGATTCAAGTCATCGTGAATAGTTCGTTCGACAACAATTCGGGCAGCTACTGCCGCAGACCTTTTTCACGACCAAAGATCGAGATCATAATCAGCAGTGTTGCACCCAGAATCACCTGCTTGGCCGCTTCCGGCATTTGCATGGTGGTCAGCAGGCTGTTGATCAGAGTCAGCATGATCGCGCCCGCCATTGTTCCAAGATAACTGCCCTTACCACCGGACAGCAGCGTACCACCAACGGCCACGGCTGCAATTGATGGGAACAGGTAAGGAGCACCTAGATTTAGAAATACGTTCTGAGTCCAACCAACCAGCATGAAGCCACCCAGCGCACCCAACAATCCAGCGATGCTGTAAGTCGCGATTACTGTACCGGGCACTTTCACACCTGACAGGCGAGCGGTTGTCCGATTAACACCAATCGCAAACAACTGCTTGCCGTACCGGGTGCGTTCTAAGAGCAGCATCATCAGGCCGCCAATGATCAACCAGATGATGATCGCCCCTGGGATGTTCAAAAACAAGGGACGAGCGATCAGTTTTGTCATGATTGGGGCCACACCGCCGGGCAATACGCCCCGCGTTACGACCAGCACTGCTCCCTCGGCGACACCGGCTATGCCGAGTGTCATCACCAGAGGGGGAATCTTCAGGTAGGCAATCCCCACCCCATTGATCAATCCGATCACCGTTCCGACCGCCAACACCAGCAGCAAGGTAGGAGCAACCATCGCGTTGCTGCCATCCACAAACCGGTAGGTCAGGATGGCCGCCAGCGTGACAACCGCGCCGGTGGACAGGTCAATGCCCTCGCCACCGCTGATGATCACCAGCGTTTGCCCGGCAGCGATAATGCCCAGGAAGGCCGACAGGCGGACGATATTAAATGCCTGGTTGAGTGCCTGGGGCGCGGTCTTATACCCGTTGGGCAGCAGGCCGCTCAACAGAAAGACAACCAGCGCCACTAACAGCGCAGCAACCGGCGGAGAGATATTAAGTTTCTTGAGCATATGTCTCTCTCCTTGTGAACAATGAGCGGATCAGGGCCGCAATGCCTGGGCCGGATAGGGCAAATACGATGATCAAAGCATCGACCAGTGTTCGCCACCACGAGTCAACGTTGGCAAATGAGATGATATTGCGGATAAAACCCAGGATAGCCACACCGATGATCGGCCCAAACAGGCTTCCCTGACCACCGGCCAGACTGTTGCTACCCAACACCACGGCGACAATTGAGTCAAGGGTCATGGCATTCCCGATACGCGGGTCACCTGCCCCGGTGATCAATGTCAGGGCAATTGCGGAAAACATCGCCATCAGGCCAGAAAACATGTAGGTGCCGATCCGCACACGTGTAACCGGCACACCGGAAGCATAAGCGGCATCTGGTTTTCCACCGACCGCATACAGCATGGGGCCGATCCGACGGGCGCGGACAAAGGCCCAGATCAGCAGCACGGCGGCGATTGCGAAGAAAGCGAAGGGCAGCCCAAGCGGCGTCAACGCCCGGTATGTCTTAGAGATTTCGCCGGGGATGCTGCCTCCCGGCTGTGGGAGCACAAACAGGGCAATCCCACCATAGATGAAACTGGTCGCATAGGTGGTGATGATCGGCTGCAAACCCAGCCCGGCAGTGATAACACCGTTAAAGGCTCCGGCAGCCAGGCCAATCAACAGGACCAGCACAATAACCACCGCGATCTGTCCGGCGCTGGATTCGTCGGTGATCTGCGTGACCAGAATGGCATTACCCATCGAGACCATTGCACCCACCGACAGGTCTAACCCTGCGCCGATAATGACCACGGCCTGCCCGGTCGTGAGCAGCATCAGGGGCAGCCAAACACGGAAATTACCATTCAGGACGCGGGTTTCAAACAGATTAGGTTGGAGGGAAGAGTTGACCAGTACCGCGATGATGAGCAGCAGCAGAGAGAACAAATAGGGATTACGGCGCATAAATTTACGCGCTTTGGCAATGAAGTTATTATTCATAGTGGTTGCTCCCATTTTTGACTCCCATACTGGCCCCAACCAGGTTTGTTCGATTAAGCTCCTCGCCGATTAACTCGGCCTGGATTTGCCCGTCTTGCAGCACGAGCACCCGGTCACATAAACCAAGTAGTTCATCATCGTCTGAGCTGTTGAACAGGATGGTTGTCCCCAGCTCACACAGCTCTCTGAGCAGTCCATATAACTCGGCTTTGGTTCCCACGTCAACGCCTTTGGTGGGGTCGTCGAGTAAGAGCAGTTTGGGTTTGCGGAGCAGCCATTTGCCGATCACGACTTTCTGTGCGTTACCGCCGCTCAAGCTGTTAACCGGGGCGTCCAGGCCGGATCGCACCAGGTTAAGCCGGTCGCTGATATGATCGCCATCCGTGCGGGCCAATTTGATATTGAGTGGCATTCCGTAACTGCGCCAGGACGGTAGGTGAAGGTTCTCCAGAATGGACCGGATCATAAGCAGTCCTTCTTTTGCACGTTCACCGGGCACAAGTGCCACAGCATTCTTCATAGCCTGCTGGGGATGTTTAAAAGTCGCCGGTTCACCAAACAGCATCACCTCGCCGGAGCAAGGAATATGCCCGAACAACGCCAGCAGCAGTTCGCGCTGGCCCTGTCCTTGCAAGCCGCCTAAACCGAGCAGTTCGCCTTGATGGACATCAAAGCTGACATTGTACAAACGGTGGGCAGATAGGTTTCTGACCGAAAGGGTGACCGGGGTTGAGCTGATATTCTCAGCTCGCCGGATTCGTTCGACCATGACGGTGCTATCTTTGGCCTCATGGGCCTTGACCATCAGCGCCACCAGTTGAGCTTCGGTCACCTCATTGATGGGCGCATCGCCAACCGTAACGCCATTACGCAGCACAGTCACCCGATCTGCCAGCCGGAAAATCTCACCCATCCGGTGAGAAACGAACACAAGCGCCATGCCCTGTTCTTTCCAGGATTTGACCAGTTCGAACAGCTTTTCAACCTGGCGGCTGTCCAGGCTGGCGGTCGCTTCATCCAGGATCATCAGGGATGGGTTAAGGCTCAGGGCCTTCAAAATTTCAACGATTTGTTTTTCATCAGGAGGGAGTTCCTCAACCGGAGTATCTGGCATCAACTCATGACGGTAAGTCCCTTTGAACAGATCCAATAACTCTTGAGTGCGAGCCTCGACTTCCTTTTTATCGATGCGTCCATCAGGAGTCAACGGTTCATGAGCGAGCCAGATATTCTCAGCCACGGTCAACCGGGGAACCAGACTAAGTTCCTGGTAGACCGCGGTTATACTCTCTCTACGGGCGGCCTGGGGATTCGGAAAAACCACGCGGTTATCATTAAGGAGTAGCTGCCCCTCATCAGAGGCAACTACTCCCGTTATGACCTTCGTTAACGTGCTTTTACCGCTTCCATTGGCGCCGACCAGCGCGACAACTTCACCTGATGTTACCGTCAGGTTTGCATTGGCAAGCGCGACGACACCCCCATACCGCTTGACTATGTTCTGGGCGGAAAGCGATAACTGCCTCATGTTAGTTTATTTGAAGAATTCTTGAACTTCGGCTTCGGACAGGATACCGTCCAGCAGATAGCTTTCGGGGAAATCCTTGTACTCTTCGTAGACCTCTTCGAAGTTGTCATTGGTCACGACAACCGGAATCGGCATGTACAGAGTATTGCCGAACGGGCCTTCAAACTGCCCGGCGTCAACTTCCTTACCTAGCAAGATATTGACGGCAATGCGTAAACCACTGCCTGCCACACCGGGCGGGTTCGCAACGGCGATAGTGCGGAAGTCGGGGTTCTCATCCAAAACCTGCTTCCACAGGTTCAGGAACTGTACACGACCCTCACCAACCGCCACCGGGAATTCAGCCGGGTTGGAGGCGATCACGGCCTGTAACGCGCCGATTGCCATCCCGTCCTGAGTCCAGTAGCCATCAATGTTGGGCAGACCCGCCAGGAAGTCGGCCATGACCTGCTGGCCGGTGGCCTCGTCCCACATCCCGCTCTCGCGGCCTACGACGTTGATGTCGGGGTAGTTGGCGAAGACCTCTTCGACACCTTCCATCCGGGCGACATTCGCCGGGTGGCCGACAAAGCCTTCGATCAGGACCACGTCACCTTCACCACCCAGTTCCTCGGCGAACCACTCAGCGCTGATCATGGCCCATTCCTTCTGATTGATGGCCACATTGATCACGCCTTCCGCGCCGATTTCCTGGTCAATGGCGATCACGACGATACCGGCGTCAACCGCCTCTTCGAGTGTCGCGTTCAGACCTTCGACATCACCGGGGTTGATGATGATGGCATCCACACCCTTGTTCATCAGGTTCTGGATCTGCTGAATCTGACCGGCGACGTCGGTGGTTTCACTCTCGATCACCAGTTCGTTGGTCAGACCTTGCTCCATGTATTCAGCATTGACATCTTCCAGAATCTGGATCATCTGGGTGCGATATTCACTGCCCACGAAGCTGTTTGAGATACCGATGGTGAAAGCATCAGCCGGGGCAGCTTCCTCTTCGGCGGCTTCTTCAGCGGCTCCTTCAGCCGGCTCCTCGGCGGCTGGTTCTTCAACCGCTGCACCACCACCACAAGCAACCAATAGGCTTGAAGCAAGCAGTACCACCATTACGAGGAAAAGAGTTTTGTAGGGCTTCATAACTTCTTTCTCCTATTATTTGACAGATCAAGATGCAGAGTCTCATGCAGTTAACCGAAAACTCATGCTACAGATTGTTAGGGTGCCTAGCCTCCTTTCCAGACATTCTGTCCGAAACGATTACAGTTCAACCTTAAGTGGAAACTGTCTATCTTTTTCCCGAACTCTTTAATTTTTGAAACCTTTTCTAATGCTGTGGAAATGGCTCCAACAAAATCGAATAAAAAACAGGGTGAAATCGAACTCAAAAATATAAGCCAGGGTTGAGAAGGATCATCTCTTTTCCGATTTCACCATAATGCTCAAAAGCCTATGACGTCTGCTCCGTTTAATTGATGATGCCGGTGCGTGAATAAAAGCACTTCTTTAAGTGGAAAAAGATAATGACTTTTAGAAGACTTCTTCTTTTCCCTATATAGTGCAATAGTGCCAGTTGAATGTACCTTCACATTACAATTGAGAGAGCGGCAAACAACCCAGCAGCAACCACTAGCTGAAAAGTGATGAGGTAAATGAATAATATAATTTAGGGGTGGACAATACGTGTAGCAAGTTTTAATTTTGGTTAACTTGTTTGTATTATATTCTCATTACACATTTTTTGTCAATACATAGTTGTATTAAAAAAAACAACTTATTTCATTTTCTGAAATAAGTCTGAGCGCTTCACCCTTATGTCGGCGATAATTAATGCAGGGAGAAGATAAAGGTGGGAGAAGGCGCTACAATCGACCAGCCGACGCCAAATCTGCGATAACAGTTACCTGATGGGGAAATCTTTTTAAGATGGAGGCTGGAACCCCTTCGCTGATGGGCTATTCAGCACCCGGTTGAGAATGCCTGCTTTCTTCCCTCCACTAACCAACAGCAATGCGTGTTTCGCCGTTGATAATGTGCCCAATCCTAGGGCATAAGCTTGTGGAGAAACACGCTCCGCCCTACGCCAATACCGGCCATTGCTCTCAGGGGTAAGGTCGGAAACAAATATATCGGCATCAAAAGGGGGTCCCGGCTCATTGACAGCCAGGTGCCCATTTGACCCCAACCCTAAGATGAGTTGGGTCACCCCTGCCCCCCGGCTTCAGAACCATGCGTGCGGCTTTTACCGCACACGGCTCCTCACTCAACCGACTCCTGTCACGAGTATCGCTGGCTGCATCATTTGTCTGTCCTGAGCAGTCTTTTGATGGTGACAATGTTGGTGGAGAAGCTGCCAGTTATCGTACCCATCATGCCCGCCCATTCTGGCAGGAATCACGTGATCGACTTCTACACAACTCTCCGACGAAAAGTACAATCCACACCCTTCCATGGGGTTCATAAGAAATATCTGTCTGGTTATGTCGCCATTCATGAGTTTTCTGTCAATCAGAAGCTGGTTTCTCAGGCTTTCGTCTCTGCTATCATTCGTTTTGCACCAGTTCTGAACATGAGCCTCCATGTTAGTTTCCTTATTCATCCTGGCAGCCATACACCCGTTGAACACGGGCGCGGTACTCGTCATATACCTGATCAAATCGTTCAGCCGTTTTTTCAGCACCGAGGAAAAAGCTGCTGGTCAATATCAATGGAGGCTGGTCCATTGCAGCCAGCTTCTCAGCAACCAGCACCTTGATCGCATTGACGACCGCCGCGCCGCTAACCGTCGAGCCAGGGCCAACCGGGTCTTCCAGCCCATCCACATGTACGAGAGCATCACCACCGGGAGTACAGTTATCGATCACCACATCGGCCAGATCGGGTAAGCGCTGGCCCGAACTATGCCGCGGGCTGGAAGCCAGGCAGTGTTCCAGGGACGTAACAGCGATCAACGGAACCCGGCGTTTTCTGGCTTCAAGTGCCATATCGATCACAACTTCGTTTACGCCGCTGTTCGAGAAAATGATAAAGCTGTCCGGTTCGGCCACCACAAAATTCCGCATGATCACCTGTGCGAAGCCCTCGACATGCTCCAGAAACATTGCCTGACGCTGGCCGTTTGATCCGACCACCAGGTTATGATAGGTCAGTGACAGCTCGACGATGGGGTGAAAACCGGAGAAACTCCCGTGACGGGGGAACATCTCCTCGACCATGATCCGCGAGTGTCCGGTTCCGAATAGGTGCACCAACCCATTCCCGGCAATCGACTGTGCGCAAATCTCGGCAGCCTGTTCTATGGCATCCATCTGAGTATCGCGCACACGCCGGACGATCCCCAGTGCCGCTTCAAGATAATCTTTACCCGCATTATCTGACATATCTTCTCTCCCCTTGTCCTGTTTGGAGTTTTTTTCCTGATCATTTATAATGTTATCATGTTATCATGATAACTAAGATCGGACAACTCTTTAGTAGATTTTGAAATGACAACACGAAACGAACCATCTCTACCTAAGTATTACCAGCTTCGCGAAGAACTACGCGAACAGATCGCTACCTGGGAGCCGGATACCGCGATCCCGACCGGGGCCGAACTCTGTAAAACCTACGGGGTGAGCTTCACCACCGTGCGCCGCGCCCTTGACGATCTGCTGCGGGAAGGTCTGCTATACACGATCCAGGGGAAGGGAACCTTCGTCGCTCCCCACCGGCTGCGATCAAGTTGGGCAGATGAGGCCCTCGGTTTCCATGCGGATATGACCCGGCGCGGGCTGAGAACCGCGTTAAGGGTGTTGTCGCTTGGAATCGTCCCGGCGGCAAAAGAGGTTGCCGCCGAGCTTCAATTGGAACTCGACGCAGAAGTGATCGAGCTGGTGCGTTTGCGCCAGGTCAGCGATCAGCCATTTGATATCTGCACCAATTATCTACCCGCCGAACGTTTCCCCGGATTAGAAGATTGGGATTTTTCAGACGTATCCCTGTATGACACGCTGCGTAAGGATTTCGGAGTTGCTATCCAACATGGTATCCGGCTGGTATCAACCGAGGCCTGCCAGCCGGAGGAAGCCAACTTGCTGGCGATAAAGCCTGGATCGCCGCTGCTGGTTGTGATCAGCACCATGTACGATGCCCAGAATCAGGCGGTCGAATATGGGATCAGTCGGCAGCGTGGTGACCGTGCCCAGGTCAGGCTTGAAGTCCGGGCACAGGGATAATAAAAAGCAATCACATCAGGAGACAAAACATTCATGGCAAGCATGACATCCCGTGAGCGCGTGCTGGCGGCCATCAACCACCAGGAACCCGACCGGATCCCAACCGCCATCTGGGGCGGGCCGTATGGCATAGTAGATGAAGTCTATCTACAGCTCGTTGAGCGCTTTTCGCTGCGCGATCCCGTTCCTGCGTTCCGCACAGGGCACACCATCTCGTACATTGATGACCGAGTGCTCGACCACCTGGACACCGATACCCGCTATGTATGGCCTGGACTGATGCCCAGCAGTCCCCGCTTCGAGTCGGAGGATGAACCGGGCTTGTTTTATGACAGCTTTGGGCAGACCTGGAAGCGCGCGCTTCCCTATTATTACACTACCGAAGGGGTGCTGAAAGAGGCGGAGATCGATGACATTGACCGGATCGTCACCTGGCCGGATCCACAAGACCCGGCGTGGACGGTGGGCGTCCGCGAGCGTGCCAGGATGCTCAAAGAGAACACCAACGCCTTTGTAATCGCCCGGCAGATCACTTCACATGGCCCATTTCAGGCCGCCTGCGATCTGCGCGACACGCAGAAATTCTTGATGGACCTGGCACTCAACCCGGCCTTTGTTGAGGCGCTGCTGTCGCGCATCGCCAATACGATTGATGGCTTGCTTAAGACCATGCTGACGGCCTGCGGGGAGTACATCGATATGATCGAACTGCCGGGTGATGATTATGCCAGCAACCAGAGCACCATCATCTCACCAAAGATGTTCCGGTCACATTTCAAACCCATCCTCAAGCGGTTTGTGGATACCGTCAAGAATTATCGATCAGACCTGAAGGTGATGTTCCACAGTGACGGCTACATTACCCCGCTGCTGGCCGACCTGATTGAGATCGGCGTAGACGTGGTACATCCACTGGAACCGGTCGAGGCCATGGATTTAGATCAGGTCAAGCAGGATTACGGCGCTCAACTGGCTTTCCTGGGTTCGATTGACATCTCTCATGCGATGACCGGCACACCGGAAGACGTGGCGAATGAAGTCAGGCGGCGCATTAATCAGTTAGGACCGGGGGGTGGTTATATCCTCGCGCCGTCGAACCATTTGCAGGCTGATGTATCGCCGGAGAACATCGTGACCTTGTTTGAGGAGGCCCGCAAGTTTGGGGTTTATCCGCTGAAATCGTGATGAAGCCAAAGAGAAAAGGTCTGTAGTGCGGTTGAAAAAATGGACAGATTCAAGCCCGAACAAAAGGGAAATCTGATTGATTGAAAAAAGGGTAATACCCGCGGGAGTGATGGATAATTAAAAGGGGTCGGGGTGATGAGGTAAACTGGATAATGTCAAGTAATTTGTGTAAACGGGTGTATTTCACCTTGGTGGCAAATCTACCATGCAATGAAGTGGTCGAGTGATATTTATGGTAATCATTACCCCCAATCCTCGTGGAGCGCGGATTTTGCCCCCCTTGCAAGGGGGGCGGATGATGCGAACACCGAAGGTGGAGTATCACGGGGGGTAACTTGCCACTAACCTGAAATCCACCCGTTCGTGCACCCCAATTAAGCAACGGCCTTGACGGGTGGTACAATTACCGAGGGCAGCTTGCTCCGAACGACAGTTTTATCAATGAACCATGTGTGTAGGGGCATGGTATTGCCATGCCCAGGGGATGAGATATGCCACGCAAACCCTATACCAGCGAACCTTACGTTATTAACACGGTAAAGGCCGAAACCGCCCAACCCGATACACTCGAATTCGCAACCGGGAACGAGAACAAACTTCGCGAATTCCAGCGCATTCTAAGCCACCTGGTGATCACCGCGAAGTCATTACATATAGAAGAGATTCAGAGCCTCGATCCCTATAAAGTCGCCCGGCACAAAGCCATCGAAGCCTACAAAGCCAACGGCAACAACCCGATCATGATCGAGGAAACCTCCTTAAGCCTGATGGGATTAGGCGGCAGACCCGGCCCCTACATCAAGGATTTTTCTGAAGATATAGAGATGCGCCGCATGATCGCGGAGTCCTGGTTGAAGGGCCGCGACCGGCGGGCAGTTGCTATGGTACTGATCGCGCTCTATGATGGGGCCGAAGTGCAGCTTCGCGAAGGCAAACTTCACGGCACTATCGCCGAGACACTGCGCGGGACAAACGGTTTTGGCTGGGATGATATGTTCATCCCGGAGGGTGAAACTCGCACCCTGGCCGAAATGACCGGTGAAGAGAAGGATCACATATCGCACCGGCGCAAGGCATTAGAAGCACTGCGCGACCAGCCTTTCCAGATCAGGCATGCGATTGTGATGATCGATGAGCCATACGAACAGGAGCTCGTCCGGGTCAACAAGGCTGCACTACAAGACGAGCAGGCGATCCGGTTTGCTTACACGTTGGAGACACTCGGCGAGGCCAACCCACCCGACCCGGATTTTTCTGCCCCCAACTACATCCCCATCGCCAAAGAAGAGAACATTTACTATACACGCTATTTCCCCTGCCCCGATTCGGACAGCCTCGGCCTGCTTCTAACCGATGTTGACCGCAAGCATTTGCAGATGCACCACAACGGCCAGCCCTTGATCATGCAGTTCGGGCCGGAAAGACGATCATTGGCCCTGGCGCAGCGCGCCGATTTTTTCATCGCCAATCAGAGCGAGGCCGTCCACTCTATTCTTGACGCCATCGAAACCGGCGAGACGGTGATCCCGCTTCGTTCTGACCTGTGTTCAGCCACCGTTGAAAGCGTACTGGGCCTCAACCAGAACGAGTCGATCACCAGCACCTATTCATTCAAAGACCTGGGCTATAAGAAGCAGTCATCCGGGCAGCTTGTCTCGCGCACCAAAAGCGCCGAATTTGGGTTGTTCAACAAAATTGGCAAATACCCGCGAAGCATTTACTCCATCGGCTCGATGCCTGCCATATCAGGTTGGCGCGATGTGCTGGTTACCGCCGCCATCGGCCACCATGCGATCTTCACCCACCGGAACAGCCTGCTGGCCGGATATGTTGATCGCCAGGTCGCACTGATCAATTCGGCCAAAGACGCGCTCCGATCCTTGAATCTCTCTGAGAGGGCATACCAACGCGCCGAGCGTAATATCGGGGCAGCTATCGGGTGCAGTAACATTGAGGCTGAACTGGAAACCGTCAAGACGTTGTATGAAGATGCCGGGGTACGCTTGTTCCGCATCTATACCATCAACTCCGACCCCCGCGTGATCGAAACAGCGGCAGCGATCCGCCAGACCTATGGCGATGACGTTGAGTTATTCGTCGGCCAGATCAGCGACAAGGCCCAGGCCTTCGCACTGATCGCGCCGGATGTCCGTGTTGACGGGTTATTCTTTGGGCATGGCGGCGGCAGGCAGTGTACTTCAGCCGTCAACGGTATGGCCGTGACCACCCTCGAAGAGGTCTACAGCATTGTGACAGATGATAGTTTCCAGAACACCACCATTGCGGTGGAGGGTGGGGTCGGTACGCATCTTGGTCATCTCTTCTTGTTAGGTGTAGACCTGATCTCCTACAACCAGCAGTTTGCCCATTGCGTCATTGAGCAGGGCGATATCTATTTTGTGCACAACAACGGGAAAATCTGCATGCCCTATCACGGCAGCGCCAGCGCCCCGACCATGATCATTGAAAGCGCCAATCCTGCATTGGCCCAATCGCGGTTACGCCCCGGCGGTCGGACGCGCAATGTGGAAGGAAAAGCTGGCTATCGCTTCTTTGAGCAGAAAGCCAACTCGATGGGCTTCTACCTCAACACCTTCAAACATTATGCGGCGCGGATGCTGGCCGACCTGGGTGTGGAAAGTTTTGCCGAACTGCGCCAGTTCATGCGGGATAACGAGGAAGACCTGATCCGGGTCGTCAGTTCACAGGCCAGCGCGGTCGCCGATGCTTATCGGAATACCATGTAGAGGTTAATCCAGTACTTGGAGTTGGCGGGCGGCCTCGATAGCCTGTGTGCGGTTATTCACATCGAGCTTGCCATACAGCGCCTTGACATGATACCGTACCGTATTCAAGGAGATAAACAGCTTATCGGCGATTTCCTGGTATTTTAACCCTTCGGCCATCAGGCGGATTACTTCTATTTCCCGGTCGGTTAACGGTTCGATCAGGCCCTCTGGCTCGACGGCTGGTGGCTGCGAACCGGAAAAGGCTGCCAGGATGCGCTCAACGTAATCCGTGCTGACGCTCTCCTCAGATTTAAGCAAGTCGGCCAGCGCTTCAGCGACGGGAGAACCCTGCTCAACAAAAATACCGATGAACCCCTCTGGCGCGGCCAGTTCCAGCGCCCTGACATAATCCGCCCGGCTGGCCGGATCATCCCCCAGCGCGGCGTGCATCTGGGCACGGAGCAGCAGCGTTTCTAACGCGATCAGGATCGACTGTCCTTGTATCGATCTAGAAATCATCCGATCCGCCAGTTCGATACCCAACTTCAAGTCGGCGGGGTCGGCCCGGTACAGGAGAAAGCGCAAACTGCCGTTGTACAGGGTTCCAATCGAATAGGGGATTCCCGTACCCGGCGGGAGATCAGGAAAAGAGAAGCCATCCTCGAAGGAAAACCCCATTCTCTGAAGCGCCATCTGAGCAGCAGCAGGCCGATCCAGATCAAGATAGACTCGAACCTGCTGCGGGACAATCTCCTGCCAGAAGTGATCAGGTGCTCCCGCTGGCACCATGTCAGCCGCCGTTTGAATCTCATGGGCAGCAGCATCGAGATTCCCTGCTAGCTGGTAGAGGCGGGAGAGGAACACCCGGCTAAAGATCACCCCGGTATTGATCGCCCCTAATGCACACAACTGAAGCGTTCGCCGGGTATAGTAAAAAGCCTGATCGAGCTGATTCCACTGATAGTAGACCTCGCCGAGAACCCCATACACCACTGCACAAATGGGCGGCAGCAAGTCAGCCCGCTCCAGCCGATCACTGACCGGGGCCGTGATCTCAAAAGCTGAATGTAATCGCCCCTGCTCGAAAGCCATCCGGGCCAGACTGATCGTGCTCAGCATTTCGGCAATCAGGTTATTTGCATCCCGGCCAAGCTGAATAGATGTCTGAAAGGTCTCGATGGCCTGCGGGTAATCCTCCATTAGCTGATAGGCACAGGCCAGCGCATAATAGGCCAGGCTCCGAATGCGGCTGTCCTGTTTTGGGGTGATATCCAACGCCTGGACAGCCATATTCAGACTCTCTTCTAGCTGACCCTGCATGTAAAGTCTCAAAGATTGCAGCACCAGCCATTCCGCTTTGAGCGAAGAATCTTCTGCCGATGCCAGGATCGTTTGCAGCCTTTCCAGGTACGGGGCAGCCTGGGCATAAGCCCCGCGCAGCGAATGCATCCAGGCATACGCCAGGTTAGTTCTGGGGCTGTGTGAATCCCATTCCGGCGGTATTTTCTCCACCCACCCGTTGACGGTCTTGACATATCCCTGCATGATCAGGTTCATCGCATGGGTTTCGAGTAAGTCCACCGCCATTGCATAATCTTCAGCAGCCAGGGCATGCTCGATAGCCTCACTGCCCATCCCCGATGCCGCATACCACCGGCTGGCCCGTTGATGCAGTTCAGGTGCTTGATCCTTCTGGAGCGTGTCACGGAACAGGTGATAATAGCGATACCACTGCTGCTCATCATCCAACGACACCAGGAACAGATTGGTATTGTATAGCTGCTCTAACAAGGCCCGGCTGTCCGACCGCCCGGTGACCGCATCACATAGATCGCCGGTCAATTTGTCCAGGATCGAGGTCTGAAGCAAAAAGCGCTGAATAGCTTCCGGCTGCCGGTTGAGCACTTCTTCGGTCAGGTAGCTCAAAATGAACCGATGGCTGCCGCTCAGGTTGGCGATAAAGCCGGACGGATCGGCCCGATCCTGAATCGACAGCCCGGCAAGCTGCAACCCGACGATCCATCCTTCGGTTTTATTTTCTAAGACGGTAACATCCTGTTCGGAGAGGGAAAGCCCCATGACCTCATTCAGGAAGCGGGCCGCATCCCGGTGATTAAATCGTAAATCCTTCGCCCTGATCTCTGTCAACAGGTTGTTAGCGCGAAAGCGGGCCAGGGGCAGCGGCGGGTCCTCGCGGGTAAGCAGGATCAGGTGCATCAGTTGGGGTAGATTGGCAACCAGCGTTTCGAAAACATCCAGAATGAACCGGTCCTGGATCATGTGAAAGTCGTCCAGCACCACCAGGAACCGGACTTCCACCTCCGAGATATCATTGATCAGATTTGCGACAATAACCTCACCGGGGGGAAGCTGCCCGGCACGCAGTACCCCTCCGATTTCCCGGCCTAGATTATCGTCTATCTGTTGCAGCGCCGCGATGAAATAAGTAAAGAAGCGCCCCGGATCGTCGTCCGAAGGGTCGAGAGACAACCAGGCCACCGGCCAGCGATCCAGTGAATTCACCCACTCGCTGATGCAGGTTGTCTTTCCAAACCCAGCCGGGGCCGATACCAGTGTGATCTGCCGGTCGAAGGCCAGCCCGTCATTCAACCGCTGGCTGAGATACGGGCGTTCGACCCAACGGGCAGGCAGGGAAGGGCGATGTAATTTTGTTGCCAGTAAAATAGATTCCATCGCGCTCCTCGGTGGGGGCGGCTACTCATCGCCGTGCCCTATGGATAGGTTCTTAACTAACTGGCCTGACGCGCAAGATACCGGTAGGTAAGCTTCACCGACTCCTTTGTCAGCCACCATTGCAGCACCAGCAAAAAACTCCCCCCGATCACGATCAGGCCGATAATCATCGGGAGCGTGACCGTAAAGCCAAGCCCTAACATCCCCTCCAGGTTACCGGCGGTATAGGGATCGGCTAATGCGGCGGCGGCAGACCCTACGCAAACCAACGCCATGATGCCGGTTGTCACCATCGATGACCGCCGGGCCATATCTCGCACCTGTGGGAGTTGGGCTCCCTGATCAACCAGATATGCCCCGATAAAGAATCCCGCCGGTATCGCTAATCCGACATTGAACACCGGGACACCCATAAACATACCAAACAGGCCAACGGAATAGAAGAGATAGATGCCCACCCAGATAATCGGCGATAACAAATAGGCATGCTGAATCCACTTCTTGAGGAAGATCACATCGATCAATACTCCCGCCAGTATTCCCGCTAATGCCCCTACGAAGATCAAAGACTCCGGCACAAAAAGAACACTTAACCACCACCCGGCTAAAAAGCCGAAGATCACAGGGATCGCCCCAAAGAGTAAACCGATCACAACTGTTTCTAATTTACGCATATTCCCCATAGCTTGGCTCCTCTCGGTCCAGGCACATTACTCATTGAGTTTGGAAAATTGACTCCTAGCCCTCACCCTTTTCCGAACTGCCTTTGGGCAGTTCTCCCTCCCCCTCTCCAAATTGGAGAGGGGAAAGACCGCCGGTCGGGTTTGGCCGACCAAAGGTCAGGGGTGAGGTGAAAACCTAGAATAACAGCAGCATCACCCCGCCGCCGACCGCCCCCGCGATCAGAATAATCGCGAAGGGGCGCAGCACCACCCGGCGCAAATCGACCGTACCAACCACATAGGCGATGATCGCTTTGCTCAGGGTATTCATCAAAGCAGCAATGGCGATAGCCGTTGCCGCCACCTGATCGGGTAACTGGCCGGTAGAAGCTAATTTTGACACACTCAGGGTGATCGCATCCACGTCGGCTAACCCACTGATCAACGCCGCGATATATACGCCGGTTGTACCCAGCAGCAGTTGGGCCACCTTGACGGCCACCAGCACGATTGCAAACACCAGCCCAAACGTAATAGCAGTGGACAGCTTGAGCGGGTTCGCTACTTTGACGGCTTCCTGATCGTGGTCTGTAAGGTGTTGGTCGCTGTGTCGCTGCCGCCAGAAAAGCCAGACCATCAACAAGCTGGCAGCCAGCATCAAGCCGAGCGGCAGGCTGATCAACCGGATCAGAGGGCGATGTATCACCAGCACCTCGAACCATACCCTGGGGAACATCACCCCGGAGGCCAGGATAATCGCCATACTGAATACCCGCGACAATTGCGGTGAGGTCTTACTGCGCCCGGCAAAGCTGATCGTGGTGGCAGTGCTGCTGACAATTCCCCCTAAAATTGCTGCTAATCCGGTTCCGCGTTCCGCGCCCAACGCTTTGATCAGCACATAGCCGGCAAAGCCAATCCCCGACACGAAAACCACCAGCAGCCAGATTTGGAACGGATTCAGCACATTGAGGGGGTCTAAGGTTCGATTGGGCAGCAGGGGGAGTATCACCGCCGACACCAATCCGAATTCAAGCGCGACCCGCAAATCTTCCCGGCTCATCCGCCGGATCGCTTCGTGAAGCCGCCCCTTCATCGAGAGCAGCAGTGCGACGATCACCGCCAGCGCCCCGGCTACCTCGACCGGTTCCCAGAAGGTCAGCCCGCCGAGCAGGAAGACCAGCATCGCGGCTACCTCGGTCGTGATCCCTTCTTCCGCCCGTGTGCGGAGCAAAGCCCCAACATAGCTGGATACAACCAGCAAGATCAATCCACCGAAAGCCACCAACGCGGGGGTCAGGACGCCAAGTTCCTGGCTGAGAAAAGCCGAAAGCGCCCCCAGCAAGGCGATCAATGCGAAGGTGCGAATCCCGGCAAAATCCGGTTCTTTGAGGTGCTGCTGAATGAATTCGCGCTCCAGCCCGATCAGCGAACCGATCAGCAGAGCTACCCCAAACCGCCACCAGGGTTCGATATTAAGAAACTGTCCGACATTCACCGTACTGCCTTATCAGTCAGATGTTTGTTCTCTTAACTGCTTGACCGCTTCCATACCCTGGAGCATCGGGATAAACACCAGAATCCTGGCAAGTAAACTGGTGATATCTGGGGCTTCCCGGCCTTGCCCGCCAAGCAGTATGCTGACAACGGTATCAGCAGCTAGCAGAACCAGCGCCAGGATTAGAGCGATTGACGATAGACGCTGTACGAAAAAGCCCAATACCAGGAAGATCGCCCCAAAGATAATCGAAATCCAGCTTACCCCAAGCGCTCCGAGAAACTCAGACGGCGCGAACACAGAAATCACCCCAAGCACCAGGTTCAGACCGGCAATGATAAAAATGGAGACAACCGCCCATTTCAATCGCACTTTCGGATCTGTAGGAGAGCCGGGTAAGGGATAATCGTTTCGCAGCAGTTGCAGTTCTGTTCCCGTCAACCTCTGCACAAGCTGAACTTTTAACGTAGAACCATCCGGCAGAGAAAGTTCCTGCCCCTTTTTGAGCGCTTTCTGATCGGGGATAACCCCCACTTCGATGCCATCCAACTGGATGGTGCAATTGGTGAACATCCCCTTCCAGGCGATTTCCAGCCGCTCAGGGCCGCCTTCTTCAAGTGCATATTTTAGACCTGGCATGAGAGGACTCCGTAAGTGTAATTTAGGATGAGAGGCCAGATTATACCCCTGGGCAAAGTCATTGGGCTAACATGTGTAATAAGAGCCGAGATACACCCCACCCTGGGCACGGCATACCGTGCCCCGAACGATATTTTCTAATGACACTAATAGGCAAATCAAAACAAAGTGCTAAAATCTAGCCATATGGCTAAAAGACAACTCACACTGAACGAACAAGAA
>JBNKDD010000090.1:0-19321 GCA_050288085.1 Anaerolineae bacterium | reverse complement strand
TATGATGAGCATAACAGCCATAACAATACAGGCTCAGAAAGTGATACACAATGAGCAGCGACCAAAAAAAACCAGGTCTCAAGATGAAGGAACTGGTCGAAGCGACCGGCATTCCCAAATCGACCATCCTGTATTATGCCCAGGAAGGTATGCTCCCGGAGCCGGTCAAGACCAGCCGCAACATGGCCTACTACGATCCCAAATGCATCGACCGCATCCGCTATATTCAATTCATGCAGCAGCGTCACCGGCTGTCATTGGCGGAGATCAGGCAGGTGATTGAAAAACGGGGTGACTCCGATTATGCCATGCAGTTGGCACTCAATAATCTCGTATTCGGGGAAACTCCGGCTGATATGCTGCTCGATAAGGAAGCCTACTGCGAGGCAACCGGCCTGACCACCGAACAGGTCGATGCGCTGCTGGAAGCTCGGCTCCTACTGCCGCTCGAACCAGGCTGCTTTGACCCGGAGGACGTGCTCTTCGGCAGGATGTTCGTCGGTGCTTTCTCCTTTGGCTTGAAGATCGAGCATGTCACCTTTTACGTCACATTGGGTGAGCAGATCGTTGACCAGGAGTTCGCACTCAAGCGTCACATTACCGGCGATTTACCCTACGATGACGACGCTGCCATCACCCTGGAGATGGTCAGGAATGCCCGGATCAGCCGGGCCTACATCATCGACCGGCTGTTTCAGCGCCGGGTTGCCTCCATGCGTGATTTGAAAGACTGAGGAATGCAAGATGAACGCTCAAGTACGAATAGACTCCCAAACCTGTGAAAGCTGCGGTCTATGCGTTGTCACCTGCCCGATGGCGATCTTCACCCAGAACGGCCAATCCACCCAGGTGATCGAAGAACGGGCGGAGAAGTGCATCGGCTGCGGCCACTGTATGATGATCTGTTCGACGCAGTCCGTTTTCGTTGATGATCTATCCTATGAAACTGACTTTATTGATTTAGTGAAAAACAAGGTCAGTGCCGATGATTTCGAGAACCTGCTGATCAGCCGCCGGTCGGTGCGGGTGTACAGGGATAAGCCTGTCCCACGCGAGATGCTCGAACGGATCGTCGAGATGATCACCTATGCCCCGATGGGCTTCACACCTCACAAAAACGCGATTACGGTTGTGTCCCACCGGGAGACAATTGAGCAGGCATTACCGACGATCGTTATGATGTACGAGACTCTTCAGGAGCGGGTAGCTAAGCCGGTCAGCCGCTATTTCATCAAACGCATGCTCGATCCGGCTGGCTTTGCGGCGCTTGATGAGCACGTCATGCCAACAATGAAGTACCGGCTGCCGGAGATGCGGGCAGGCAAATATGACACCATCACACGCGGTGCACCGGCTATGCTGCTGTTCCACGCACCGCTGATTGCCGCCCATCACGAAGAGGATTCGTTCATCGCCCTGGCTTACGGACTACTGGCTGCCCATGCACTTGGATTGGGAGCCTGCGCCATCGGCCTGATCCCGCCGGTCGTCAACCGCTCGAAGGAGCTGCAAGCCCTGTTCCAGATACCGGAGGGCGACGAGGTCACGGCCTGCATGGTACTTGGCTATTCGAAGTACCGCTTCAAGCGTGGTATCCGCCGGGAGATGGCGGGCGTCAATTGGGTGTAAAACGACACAAATTGTTAATGCCCAAATCTAGAGTCGCAAAATCTATGGGGGCGGACGGTTGAAGTCACGCCCCCATCAAATAACTACTCAGGCTCCTGCAAACCAATTGCGAAGTCTTGTTTCAGCACCTGCTCTCCGACAGTAGTAATCTGTATTGCACGAGTTTGTGGCAAACGCGTTATCCAACCATTCTTAAAAAATAGATCGGCTATAGCAGCACCAAGCGCTCCTGCAATGTGAAACTTTCGCTCGCTCCAATCCAAACAAGCATAGGCAAATTTCCTACGCTGCCGCTTAAGCGATTCCAATTCAATCTGCCAGGATTCAAACCATGCCTGACCCTTCGGGGTAAGCATATAATCTTGCTCTTCCTGGATGAGGTAGTTTTGCTGAATAAGCGTATCAGTAAAGGCTACTCCCAATTTGCCTGCCAGATGATCATAGCAAGTACGAGCATGGCGCAGGGCCGGAGAAATATTTGTCCCCCGCGACGGCCTTAGTTTCGGTAATGGTGCCACCAGTTGCAACGACTCTAAGATTTGAGCAACTTCATGATTCTTCAACGAATAATAGCGATGACGTCCCGTTTTTGTCACTTTAAGCAGCTTACCTTCAAGTAGTTTAGCCAGGTGAGAACTGGCTGTTTGAGGAGTCACATGGGCCCGATAAGCAAGCTCAGAAGCAGGCAGCGCTTCACCACTAAGTAATGCTGACAGAATAGTTGCGCGAGTTGGCTCCCCAATCAGAGCCGCGATTGTTGCCAGGTCTGGTTCTTGAAACATTGTATGGCCTTTCTCATGCTCAGACGATTACAGTATCTTACTACAATCACATTTCGATGAAAACCGAAACATGTATACATCAGAACCGGATACAATCACTGAAACCTAAAGTTAGAATAAAACAGCTCACTTTATTAAGGAAAAAACATGATCGTAATGATATTTGAGTACTGGCTCAACGAGGATCACCTTGATGACTACATACAGCACGCCACAACACTGCGACAGTTGGTTAACGAAGTTGACGGTTTTATTTCGATAGAACGATATACCAGCACATCAGACCCCAAGAAAATCCTTGTGCTCGGCTTCTTCAGAGATGAAGAGGCTGTCGGGGCATGGCGTAACATTGCCGAACACCGCCAAGCACAATTGCTAGGGCGACAGCTATTCTTCACGGATTATCGGTTACGGATGGCAGATGTGAGCAGGGACTACGGAATGAAGGACCGGGAACAAGTGCCAGAGGACAGTCGTTCCATTCATGACAATCACAATATCATAAGGGGAGAAACCCATGTATGATCTTGCTATTCGACTACCTGATACCCCTGGCTCACTGGCCGACATGGGAGAAGCACTGGGCAAAGCTGGCGTGAATATCGAAGGAGGCGGAGCCTTTACGGTTAACAATGAAGGATATGCCCATTTTCTATTTGAGGATGGAGCTGCCGCGCAGCAAGCGTTGGAATTGGCAGGATTTGACATAATCGCGAATCGCGAAGTGCTGGTTCAGAAGTTAAATCAAGAAGAGCCGGGGCAACTTGGTAAACTGACACGTTTAATAGCCGATGCGGGCGTGAACATTGAGGTCATGTATAGCGATCACAATAATCAACTGATACTGGTTGTTGATAACTATGAAAAAGGAAAGCAGATATCAAATCAATGGAAAGCTGCTTTTTCAGGCGCATCGGATTAGCTAGATTTCTGCAAACCATACCCGGTATCCAGATACCGAATGGACATCTCGTCTCGGCCTGCCTGATGTCTGGCTATCCAGAGTACCGCTTCAGGCGTGGTATCCGCCGGGGGATGGCGGGCGTTGATTGGGTGTGAGGGTAAATAAGCAAGAAAATGATTCAGGTGCTAATATAGCAATTAAAGAAGCTGCTCTTACCAAAAGGGCGGCTTCTTCCTTTAGGGGCTAATAAACCTATCAAAATGATAAACCATTCACCTTCTATCTCTCTGCGCAGGCGAATATCATTGATGAGAAAAAGTATACGATTCTGCATGTGACCCCGCCTTTATAATCTTCTTTGATTAACCTGAGTATTGGCGGAGCTGTAAATTGCTACAAGTCAATTGGGTTGAAGGTCACTTAAGGCTTTGATATACTCCATAAGTGCGCCAGGTGGTCCACCATCTGACGCAATCTTTTTGTCTTTCAACTTTTAATTAGGTATGGCGAATTTGGATATAACAGAAGCTCAAGAAGCAGTAAGTGTTCAGGCCAGCCCAAAGCGCAGCCCCTTAGAGATCGCGCTTCTCGCCTTGCGTGGCTTTGCAATGGGGGCATCAGATGTTGTGCCTGGTGTATCGGGTGGCACAATGGCCATAATTTTAGGTATTTACGAAGAACTGATCGATTCGATTCGTTCTGTAGCCAGTTATGACTTTATTCGTGCAGTTCTGAATCTTCGTATCCGTGAAGCATTTGAACGGATAAATGGTACATTCCTCGTCGCAGTTGGTGGAGGAATTTTGTTAGCCGTGCTGACATTGGCCCGCGCACTCGAATGGCTACTTGAAAGTCACCCTGTGTTGTTGTGGAGCTTTTTCTTCGGCCTGGTTGTGGCATCCATCCTGGTTGTCGGTCGCCGCATTGAGAGGTGGGCTGTTGGATTGGGCATTGTGATGATTGCTGCGGCAGTTGGTGTTTATTGGTTGGTTGGCTTAGTCCCTGCGCAGACACCTGAAACATGGTGGTTTGTCTTTTTGAGTGGTACGCTTGCCATCTGTGCGATGATCTTACCAGGGATTTCTGGTGCATTTATCTTAGTTCTATTGGGCAAGTACGAATACATTCTGGCCGCAGTAAATAGTATGGACATCCTCACAATCAGCCTGGTAATGGCTGGGGCTGTGCTGGGGTTACTCACTTTTGCCCAGCTTATTGGCTGGTTATTCAAACGTTATCACGATGGTACTGTCGCCCTTCTGGTTGGGCTAATGATCGGTAGCTTGCGCAAGCTCTGGCCTTGGAAGGTCGATCTTGCTTTTGTCCTGGATAGCCATGGTAGACAACTGCCAGTTTACCAGCGAAACATACTACCCGATCTAATTAGTGGTGGAAGCATTAATCCAGAAGTTATATTCGCTGTCGTTTTGGCGCTGCTGGGTCTTGGATTAGTTCTCGCGCTGGATCAGCAGGCGCGCCGCCTACGTAATGCTGCCGAAAATGAGGCCAAACAAGCCTTACTACATCAGCCATCTGAAGGTTAAGCCGCTCGGCAATAGTCACTAGGCAAGACTCCCAGAGTCGGATAACTGATGCTGAGTGGCGTCTACCCAACTTTGTAGGGTTAGAAGGCTTCCTCCATAGAATCCGCTTTGCGGTTGATCCTGATGAAAATCTCTTCTACTTCGGAAGCCCTTAAACATCTAGAGAAGCCTGTTTTACCAGACTCCTCTCTTTACCAGTAGACTTTTGTAAACTATCCACCGTTGCTGGCGGGTGGTTGTCCGGTGCCACCGCCCGGAGGCTGTGGTCTATCGCCGTTGCCGGGAAGCTGCTGTCCCTCAGGTGGCTGCTGTCCCTCTGGTGGTCCGCCCTCGGGTGGTTGACCGCCCGCACCGCCGGGAGGGCCGCCTGCTGTCCCGGCTTCTGCATACCCGGTCACGCCTGACAACTCTGCGCCGCCACGGACACAGCGCACAAAACTGGATGCCCACCGAACATCACCCTGCGGTCCGTTGCCATAGGAGTCTTCACCCTGTTTGGGATCGCTTCGCTGTGCGCCTGCACCGTGAACATCCACAAACCCGCCGAACTCCTCCAGGTAGCCCAGTGCTCGCCCGAAGGAGATGTAGACTGCACTGGCAAACCCGCCGGGATAGGTGATATGGGTGGTGCTGCTCCAATAGTGACCGTAATCCGGCTGCCCGGCTTCGTTAGTAATTTGGGTCGCGTTGAAGATCGGATCGAGCGCGGCTGAGTTGGTCACGTCAGGGCTGCGGCTGTAATCCACGATGGATTGCAGTTCCTTAGCGTCGGGCAGCCGCCAATCATCGTAACCGCCCGTGTCCAGCGCTTCACAGTAGGCCAGGGCGCTGTTCCAATCTATTCTCTGTCCACTGTCATCCTGGGTCCACATCAGGCCGCTGGCGTTATCACTGATCGTGCCATCGCCGTTATCGACAAAGTCATTGATACCATACGACTCGCCCCGCACATAGATCGTGAAATACCCACCGCTATTTCCCGTGCGAGTTGGGTAGCACTTGATCCGCCCGTCGGCGAAGTTCACGCCAAAGAAGCATTCCTGGCCGTTCATCACAAGAGAGTTATAAACGGTGCTGGTCGTCCACTGGGAGTCGATCACCCGTGCGCCGCCGCTGACATCACCGTACTGAAAGTCAAAGTAATCGGTATTGATGTAGGGGATTAAATCTGTCACACTAACACTCGAATCCAGTTTGCTAACGTCCCGTCCCCGGAAATCGATCAGGGAGTATAGTTCCTTGATGGTCGGCAGTCGCCAGTCGTCATAGCCAGCCAGCGTAAACGCATCGGCACCGCTCACCGCCTCCTGATAAGACATCTTGGAGCCGGGGTCCTGCTGCCACATCAGCCCGGTGTTCAGATCGGTGATCGTGCCATCGCCGTTGTCAACGTACTGCGGGGGATTGGTGATGTACTGCGCGTCCTGCCCATAGAAGGCTTCACCTGCTGCCGGGCAGATAATTCCATCGGTGGTGTCATAGCAGTTGTCCTGTCCGGTATCGACAATGGTATAGCTGCCACCGCCTGCGGCTGCTGCATCAGAAGTTGTTTGAGCATTCTGGTTTCCTGCCGGTAGGGCCTCTGGTTGGACAGCCTCTACTGGCTGTTCGGGTGCAGTTTGTTGCTGCTGGGGTGCATTCTCACCGACAGGTGGGGTTGTGGCCGCTTGTTGTACGGCTGGCATTGAACAGCCACTGACCATCACAACACTCAAGATCATCGTCACAAACAATACTAATTTCTTCATCATCACAAATCCTTTTTTATAAATCAGAACCATCTCTATATGGGTAGTATGGCACCAACTTATTAACGATTTGTAACGCGTATGAAAAAAGTTCTTAATTTCCAGCCTGACGACCGGTAAACACCTGCCTGACCCGATTCGTGTATTGAAAGAACTCTACCTATAATGAGTACAACATCCCATAACATTTTCAGGAGCAGATGCTATCATGACCGATAAAATCCGTTGGGGTATCCTGAGCACCTCGGCTCATGCCCGCAGGTTTATTATTCCCGCCATCCACCGGTCTTCCAATGGTGTGGTGGGTGCGATTGCCAGCCGCAACCTGGAGCGGGCCAAGGCTATCGCCGCCGAGATGGACATCCCCAACACTTATGGCAGCTATGAGGAATTGATCGAGTCCCCGGACATCGACGCGATCTTCAATCCCCTGCCCAACCACCTGCACGCCAAATGGAGCATCGAAGCGGCCAAGGCAGGTAAGCCGGTTTTATGCGAGAAGCCGCTCGCTTCTGATGCTGCCGAAGCGCAGCAGCTGGTCGATTTTTTCGCCGGGGCCGGAGTCCTGCTGGGCGAAGCCTTTATGTATCGCCACCATCCCCGCACAAAGCACGTCAAGCAGATGGTGCAGGATGGCGCGGTCGGCAAGGTGCTCTTAGCCGATGCCTCATTCACCTTCAAGATGCCCCCTGAGCGGGCGAACGACATCCGCCTTCAATCGGACATGGCAGGCGGCGCATTGATGGATGTAGGCTGCTACTGCGTCAGCGTGATCCGCCACATGCTCGGTGAGGAACCGGTCGCGGCCAAAGCATTCGCCCAGTTCGGGGAGAAGAGCGGCGTGGATGAGTGGCTGGTTGGGACGATGGAATTCCCGTCAGGCGCATTGGGCCACCTCGACTGTGGATTCCGCAGCCCGGTGACCCAGTATTATGAGATTCGCGGCACCGAAGGCCGGATTCGGGTTGAGTTCGCCTTTACGCCCCATATGGACGAACAGATGACCATCCGCTATTGGAAGGGCGACGATCACTACGAGGAGATCAGCACCGAGGCCGCCGACCAATACCAGGTGATGATCGAGGATTTCGTCGATGCCATGCAAAACGACCGCCCGATCCGCTTCCCGGTGGACGACGCGGTGCGTAACATGGCGGCTATCGACAAGCTGTATGCTTCGGCACGGGGCGGGTAAACAATCGTTGATTTTCGAATTCGTAGGGACACGGCATGCCGTGTCCCGTTATATACAGAGTCGCACCTAATTACCCTTCCACCAGAGGAGAACGGGAAACATGTCCGATCAGGTGAAATACGATCTCGAATCGGTCAAGCTGCCCCGCATGGCCGGTGGCTTGCTCAAGCTGTTTATCGCCCTGCTGGAGAGTCCAATCACGGCCCCACTGCTGATCGGTACCTTTCTCAACAACGCCGGAGTTACCAAACTGCGCGGCCTGACCATCAATGAAGAGCCGACCTTATACCCGCTGCACCCTTCACCGGATGAGCCCCCAGGCCCACCGCCTGATATCACCGCCTTCCCGGACATAACCGTCGAGTCGAAGGGATTTCGATTCCGCACGGTGCGCGATTTCGCCGAGGCCTACCGGTCAGGGCGATGCACGCCGGAGGAGGTCGCACAACGTGTCCTCGATGCGATAACCCGGAGCGAACAGCTTGATCCGGCCATGCGGGTATTTATCGCTGTTGATCCTGACGATGTCATGGAGCAGGCGCGGGCATCCACCCGGCGCTTTCAGGAAGGAAAGCCGCTCAGCATTTTTGATGGCGTGCCGGTCGCTGTCAAGGATGAGGTCGATATGCCCCCTTACCCGACCACCGTCGGCACCAAATTCCTGGGAGATGCTCCGGCCTTAGAAGATTCAACCGTCGTCGCCCGGATGCGAGCTGCCGGGGCGCTGCTGCTCGGCAAAACCAACATGCATGAGATCGGCATCTCGACCAGCGGCCTGAACCCCCATCATAGTACGCCGCGCAATCCCTACAACCCCGCCCACTTTACCGGCGGCAGTTCAAGCGGATCGGGCGCAGCGGTTGCGATTGGATTCTGTCCGGTGGCGATTGGGGCC
Organism: Anaerolineae bacterium; assembly: GCA_050288085.1. Taxonomy (GTDB): domain Bacteria; phylum Chloroflexota; class Anaerolineae; order Aggregatilineales; family UBA3940; genus JBNKDD01. Next base: position 10,624 of record JBNKDD010000090.1, on the reverse strand, counting down.
GATGGCGGCGGCTCGATCCGAATCCCGTCGGCGTTTTGTGGGATCGTCGGGCTGAAACCTACCTTTGGCCGGATCAGCGAATTCGGAGCCGCGTCACTGGATTGGAGCATCGCGCACCTGGGGCCGATGGCCGCATCAGCGGAGGACGCTGCATTGGCTTATGCGGTGCTGGCTGGAGCAGACCCGAAAGACGCCCATACCATTGAACAACCACCGGTCACCATCGAGGGGTTCAACTCAAACGACCTGACCGGTTTGACGCTGGGCATTTACCGCCCCTGGTTTGAACACGCCACCCCGCCGGTTGTTGCCGCCTGTGATCGCATGGTCGAGGCATTCAAACTGATGGGAGCCGAAGTCCGCGAGATCGTCATCCCGGAACTCGACCCGATGCGAATCGCCCACTCGGTGACCATCCTGTCGGAGATGGCCGCCAACATGGATCGCTACGATGCAGCCCACCGTCGCGACTTCGATCCCAATACGCGGGTCTTATTGAGCATCGCCCGAAGCATGACCAGCCGCGATTACATCCAGGCACAGCGCATCCGCACCCGCTCGATCCGCCGCCTGAACGCCATCTTCGAACTGGTAGACGTGATCGTCAGCCCAACGACGGCAATCAGCGCCCCACGCATCTCTCTCGATGCATTGAAGGGTGGCGAATCGGATGCCTCGACCACCATCGAAACGATGCGTTTTGTCTTTCCGGGGAACCTGGCCGGGTATCCGGCGATCAGCATCCCGGCGGGTTATGATGAGGGCGGACTGCCAGTCGGCCTCCATGTGATGGGCAAACCCTGGGCCGAGCAGGTGCTGCTCAAGCTGGCTTATGCCGCCCAGCAAGCCATCGAACGCCGCCAGCCACAGGTCTATTTTGATTTACTGAGTGGATGAAGATTTGATAAGGGCGGCACTGGAATTGGGCCGCCTTCTAATCGAATTCAAGGTTTCTTCCAAATCGTAATGCTTTTACGAAGCGGCTCCCGGCCAAACCGCTTCATCTGCTGGCTGCTGTTTCCCTTACGCTGGGGCAAGACGTAAACCTTGACCGGCTCAAAGCCCAGTTGCTCGGCCAAATTAGTTGATAGCAGGTCAACCGGAATAATTTCACCACCATATCGGACATTATCATTAACAAACGCAACCTGAGCACCACTCCGGCAAGCACGAAATATTTCAGCAAAAACAAAAGTTAATTCAACAAAGTATCCTTCGACCATGGGAAGGATGCCTTTATTGTTAATTTCCCCACGATCCCACCTCACTTGCAAAGCATGGTTAATTTCTTGTAGAACAGGATTGTCTCGAATCACCTGCAATATTGATTGAAATCGTTCGATCTGCCCAATAGATTTATAAGTCTGCTCGATTTGGGTAAGCTTTGATCGATTTTCAACCGTGCAGGAAAGCTGACTTTGCCGGAGTGCGCGTATTCCCTCCTCACCAACGCCAAGATAAGCGAGTTCCAACGCATAAGTACGTGTATAGTCATACCGGTTACAGTAGGGTGGTGATGTGATAACACCAGCATACTGATCGCTTTCGAGCGATGGCAGTACATTGAGGACACTTCCTCTAATCAACATCTGGTGACTGACATTGAAAGGGCGAGTCTGTAAGGCTCTAATGTCCTCTAAAATAACGCCAAGTGCCTCAAGTATTGATTTTTTGACCGCTGGAAGTTCGCCCTTATCCATGCCTTTGAAGGGCTTCTTGCCCTGTTCCAATCTGATTTGATTACGCCTGATCACTTTCTCTGAACGACTGTCCCATCGCAAATACTGCCCATCTTTTCGCGTATAGCTGACCTGCTCCAGAATACTGCTCAGTATCAACCTGAAAAGAGTCTTGGCCTCAAGTGAAATATCCAGTTCATCAAACCATTCAGTGTAGAACATCAAATCATTTTCCACATCAGTAGGGAAGGCACTATTAGTAATTACGAGATGGGGAAATGCATTTTCTGCCTGCCTCGGCTGTGTCTCCCTAATACGCTCAAATAACTCTTCAAGCTCATTAAGATCATAATCAAATACATATGATTTAGCATTCCAGGCTAAATGACATATGGGAAGAATTTCGATCCCCACTGCATTAATACCGAGTGATTTTGCCACCAGGAGTGTAGTCGCCGAACCACTAAACGGTTCAAGAATAGTATCGTCAGGAGCAATTCCAAACTCATGGATTAGGCGTTGTACAAGTTGCGCGGAAAACCCTTCTCGATATTTGATCCAGCTATGTAGAATTTCATCTTTATTCCCCTGATAACTTACCAAGCGGCGGTCAAAATCATCCGTTTCTCTGAGTAAATCAACATATTGATCCTCAAGCGCCAGTCGTGCTTCTTGAGGACAGATAGAATCATGCGAAAAACCGGTTCGAGATAAATCGGTGGGATCACCAAATAATGTTTCATCTTGTGGATCAAAGGGTAGTTTTAGTTGCACTGCTCTGAAAACCTTACACTCTTTTGACAGCTATGCTCAGACGAAGTATACCATAGGGATATCAACAATGTTGGAGATAATAACTACATGCCATCACCCGAAGAAATCGACGCCTGGGCAATCGACCAACTGACCAAAAGTGAATTCTTTCATCAAAAGCTGCATGAATGGGGTTTACTGGAGGTTGCATATCAGATCGAACAGATACAGGGAGAAAGCCTGAATTGGGATTTACCTGAGCTAGGCATTTCCGAATCTGCCTGGAACAAGATCATCCACCGCCCTATTAAGCCTGTTACCGTATTTGCACACCCTGAGGTAATAATGAACCTCAATCGCGCCGTTGGCTATTATCGAATGATGGCAATGGTTTCGCAAAAGTCAATGAAGCGCATCAGGCTAAACACCGACAATTTCGAAAGTGGTAAATCCGTTCCAGATCAAACCGTCGCAGGGCAACTTGCCCAGCATTTAAACCAGATCATCAGCCAGTTAGTTGAAGCTGACGAACTGATAGATAAGCGCGAATTTGATCTGTGGCGTGGTATGGCCGCCGGTTCACAGGCCCAGGGTTCGTGGCAAAACACAAAAGGAAGTCGCACGGAAATCATCATAAAAGGGATTCTCCGCAGAAGATTACAGTCTCGACATTGGCTAATGGAACCTGATAATGAAGAACAGTCTATGAAACTAATCGATGATCGTGTAGTGAAATTCGCTGACGAACCTGATGTTGGAATCTACCAGGGAGAGACAATCCTGGCAGCTATCGAAATCAAAGGAGGGATCGATACCGCAGGAGTACTAGAACGTATTGGTGCTGCACTAAAGAGTCTTCAAAGGGCGAAAGAGGAAAATCCCGATTCAACAACAATTTTGATCTTACAGGGTGTATCTATGTCTTCACAAGCAGTCAGCGATCTGAAGACCAATCAAAACACCATTAACCACTGGTTTACGGTAGAAGAAGTACTGAACGACGAATCCCGGCGAGAGACGCTGTTCAATTTGCTGAACATATAGCAAGGTCGTTCGCCTACCACACCTTCCCACACTATAATAACGCCGTGAACCAGACACAGCGCGGCTACCCGCACACCCAGTTGATAGAGAGGCCCGGCAGATGAGAGAAACAGCTTTTGCGCTGGCGGTTGGCGGTTTTACCTTCCTGATCACGGTGATCTGGGGTGACCCCTTTATCCAGGTGCTGCACATCCTGGGGATCGGCAAGAAGATCAGGGTGGACATCGCTGACGTACACCAGAAGAAGATCGGTACTCCCACAATGGGCGGGCTGCTGATCCTGATCCCGGCGCTGATCATCACCCTCGGCCTGAACATCGCCAGCCTGATTGTACCGGATATCTCCGGGCGCTCGATCCTTGTGCCAATGGCGGTGCTGATCCTGTACGGTGGGTTGGGCGCACTCGATGACTGGGAGGGCATCCGCGATGTAGGCCCGGTCGGCGAAGGGCTGACCGCCCGGCTCAAGTTCGCCGCGCAGATGGTCGCCGCCATCGGCACATCCTTTGTGCTGATGTACGGGTTGGACATCCACTCGATTGCCATCCCCGGCATCCCCTTTACCTTTGACCTGGGCTTGCTCTACATCCCGATTGCCACCACCTTGATCGTTGGCTTCTCAAACGCCGTCAACCTGACCGACGGCCTTGACGGGTTGGCGGGCATCATCAGTGCCAGCGCATTTGCCTGCTATGGCATCATTGCGCTGCTGCAAGGGCAGGTCTTCCTGACCCAGTTCTGTTTCACAATGGTGGGAACCTGCTTTGCCTTTCTGTGGTTTAACGCGTTGCCTGCCCAGTTATTCATGGGTGATACCGGATCGCTGGCGCTGGGAGCAGCCCTGGCGACTGTCGCCCTGATGACCGGCCAGTGGTTGATCCTGCCCCTGGTCGCTATCATCCCGGTGGCGGAGACGGTATCGGTGATGTTGCAAGTCGCATCGGCCCAGTTAAGCCGCCGTTTTCTCGGCGAAGACCGCCGCCTGTTCCTACGAACACCCCTCCACCACCACTTCGAATTGGTCGGCTGGAGCGAGACTCAGATCGTCCAACGCTTCTGGCTGATCGGCCTGTTGGCGGGGATGATCGGAGTAGCATTGGCACTGTTATAAAATGAACGACAAACTCAAAGACTTCACCGCGCGTGCCCAACGGCTAGACGCGGAAGACCCGTTAGCAGCTTTCCGAGACAGGTTCGTGATCGCAGATGATGACCTGCTTTATCTGGATGGTAACTCGCTGGGCCGGATGCCGAAAGCCACGCGAGAACTGCTGTCTAAGGCCATCGACCACCAATGGGCCAAAAACCTGATCCGATCCTGGGGCGAGAACTGGTACGACGCCCCGGTGCGGATCGGCGACAAGATCGCAGCGATCATCGGGGCGCAGCCGGGCGAAGTGATCCTTGGCGATTCGACGACCGTCAACCTGTACAAGCTGATCATGGCGGCACTGTCGATGCGGCCCCGGCGCAAGAAGATCATCTCCGATGTGCTGAACTTCCCAACCGACCTGTACGTGATCCAGGGTGCGATGGAGTCGGGTTATATGCTGACCCTCCTACCCGCCAAGAACGAGATCGCGCTCTCGATGGAGAAATATCAAGCCGCACTCGACGATCAGGTCGCGTTGGTCACCTTCTCAACCCCGACTTTCAAAAGTGGCTATCTACACGAAATTAAGCAAATGACGAAGCTGGCCCACGATGTGGGGGCGCTGGTACTCTGGGATTTTAGCCATGCGGTCGGAGCCATTCCCATCAATGTGACGGACTGGCAGATCGATTTCGCGGTGGGCTGCACCTACAAGTATCTCAACGGCGGGCCGGGCTCACCGGCATTTCTCTACGTCAGGGAAAAGCACCGGCATTCGGCAGTGACCCAACCCTGGGGCTGGTGGGGGCATGCCGTGCCCTTTGACTTTGAGCTTGATTACCAGGCCGCCCCGACCGCCCGGCAGTTCCTGGTCGGTACGCCACCGGTCTTGTCGATGCTGGCCGTCGAACCGGCAGTTGACCTGGTCCGAGAGGCAGGAGTCGAGGCCATCCGTAAGAAGGCCATGCTGCTGGGAACTCTGTTCATCGACCTGTTCGATGCGATCCTGGCCGAATCAGGCTATACGCTGGGTTCCCCGCGTGAGGCTGAACGGCGCGGATCGCACATCAGCATCCGCCACTCGGAAGGCTACCGCATCTGTCAGGCATTGATCAAAGAGCTAAACCTCATCCCGGATTTCCGGCAACCGGACAACATCCGGTTGGGATTTGCACCGCTCTACACACGCTTCGTGGACATCGTCGAAGCGGTCAGGCGGCTGCACCTGGTCGTGGAGGAACAGCGTTACGAAGCCTACGATGCCAAACACACCTCAGTCACCTGAATGCAAATTTGAAGAAGCATGGGGGAATAATGGGGGAAAAACGTAAGTTAGCTGGTGTAGGTGCCTTTTTTGTTATTTGGGGTTTGGGCATTATCTTTATTGGGATGCTTTTATTTGATATCGTGGCACGTCGTGTTGTCGCCGGGATAGGTATTATGTTTATTGTCCTTGGCCTGTCACTGGTGCTTCCATTTGTTCTCGCGTTGCTTGCAGGAGATTAACTGCCAAATGGTGGGCCTTTCACAAGCGATTAGGAAACTAAAAGATGTCTCAAAATACATCTAAAGAGAAAGCAACATTACACCCCACGCTTACAGTTTTTGTATTTATCATCTGCCTTTCACTCGCTATTGTTCATGCTTTAGTTCCTGAAGTTCAGATTGATGCTACTACTGTTGCACTCCTCCTATTGCCATTTCTTTTGCACTATTTACCTTCCTTCACTGAATTTGAAGCATTTGGAATGCGGGCAAAACGTGAACTAGATCAACGCATCAACGAGATTGAAGAAAATATAGAATCAGTTGAAGCATCACCTGATGAAAGTACATTTATACCTTCTGAAGAACAAGCACCATTAGAAGATTTGCCCTCTGTTTATCAAGAAATGCGTGACTATCGTGATGAGATATATGGTATTGCTTCAATCTCCCACCTTGGTGCGTTAAGTGCTGTACGTCGAATATTTGAAACAGAGTTGCGCAGGCTAGTCTATGCTTATGAGCAAGCCAATCAAATCGAACGAACTCCACACCGATATGGTTCACGCCTACTTGCGGAGCAAGCCGCCCGATACGATCTACTAACCCCTAGTGAGCATAATGCGTTGCAGAGTATTTTTACTGTTGCTAATAGAGCTGTACATGGAGAGCATGTAACAAGCGAACAATCAGTGCGGATCATTGAGCTTGCTCTAAGAATTCTCCCCCACGTTATTGACAGAAGATACATCACCGAATCTAGGCTTGAGCAGCAAAGCCAAGCACAGAATTAGCGATTTATAGACAAGCTCTAAAACTCATCTAGGAGTTCTTGCTTCTTTTGGTCGAACTCCTCATCCGTAATCAGGCCAGCCTTACGCGCTTCGTCCAGTTCATGCAGTTTACCTGCCAACCCCGAGGATGGAGCGCTCTCCTGGGATGACATCTGGAGGATGCTTATTTGATCGGGTGAGGATTTTCCTGGGATCAGCATCCACAAGGAAAATAACACAGAGAGAGGAACAAACGCAGCCCCGGCAAGCGTAAGAAAGGCCAATCCTTCCACATTTGACTTAACGACCTTCCCATTCTCATCAACACATTCAACATGCAGCGTAAAACCCGTGCCATGCCGGTCGCTAAAATGCTCCTTGCGCGGGACAGCTTGCAGATCATCCTCAGGGCATACAACCGGATCGGTCATGCTGTAGATATCGGTCACCGCGAGTGGTACAAGCGCAGCGAACATCAGCGCCAGAAACAGCGCTATACCATCCGCTGTGATTAACTTCCATGCCAGTTTCATCGGCTTCACCTCCTCAACAATCACTGCCGCCAGTATAGTCGAGCTTTGAATGAAAGAGCAACGACATTCGATCACCCTCAGCCTGGATGATTACTGTTCATCAAGAGAAGCAAGTGATCGCTGCCCTGCGCCCGGACGAAGGTCGGGAAATGCCACTGAGACAAATTTCCCCTTGAAAAATTTCGATAAATATTTCATAGTTATGCATCTCATTATTCCCATCATAGAAGCAAGTAAATATCTTTGCCTCGACTAGAGTGCAATAAACAGGGCAGAGACTGGTGACAGCCTCTCAGCCTTAGGGCAGATTGTGTTGATTCTGGGGGAATCTGCCGCAGCCCCATTTCATCTCATAGGGAGAGAAACGATCGTGACGGAAGCAGTTAAAAAAAAGGGGATCATAAATCGCCATCCACTTGTATCTTTTTATATCCTTGCCTACGCTATAAGCTGGGTCATCTGGATGCCCATCATACTTAGCTATTTTCCCGGACAGACCATACCGGAAGGCCTGATGGGAGCAAGCATGTTTTTGGGGCCGGTTGGGCCGTTCATTGCCGCGATTGTCATAACCGGCATATCAGAAGGAAAAGAGCAGGTTCGGAACTTACTGCGCAAACTGATTCAGTGGCGTGTAAGCTGGAGTTGGTATCTGGTAGCAATCTTCCTCTTTCTTATCTTGAGCATTCTTCTTTCAGCCGTATTTGTCGCCATTTCAACAGGGATGTCGTGGGATACCTACCCCACGGGGCTGATCAATTTCCTGGTAGTTTCACCGATCAACCTGATCGCCACGATATTTATCGGCGGGCCATTGGGAGAGGAGTTGGGATGGCGCGGCTACGCAGTTCCCCGCCTGCAAAAAAGGATCAATGTGCTGCCAGCAGCCCTCGTTCATGGCGTGCTCTGGGCGTGCTGGCATCTGCCTGTCCTGGGGATACTGTCCGCAGGTGTACCGATAGCATTATATACGGTTGCCTACATATTTGAGATTACGGCAGTATCGGTGTTAATGTCCTGGCTGCTGAACAACACGCGGGGCAGTGTGCTGCTGGCGATGATCATGCATAGCGCCTTCAACGTCGGAAACGGCATCTTTGGCAAGCTGGGAGCATCCGCGGAGGATGGGTTCACCATTCTCATGATTTTGCTGGTGGCTTATTGGATTGTCGCCCTGGTGGTTATTGCCCTTTACCGCCCCAAACATCTGAGCCGCAAACCCGATTTTGAGTATGATGCAATCATCTACCCGACTTGATGCTCTGGTAGCAAAATCGACTCGTTAAGTTGCAATAGAAAAGCCCCGCGTGGTCAGACCGCGTGGGGCTTTTTTCTCATCGAGATAGAAGATCGTAGGGCATAGTATGCACTTATCCCCATTCAGGCTTATTCTTTCAACCAGAATACCTGTCCTTTTACATCTTCGGGGTTATGCTCATCAGCAAATTTACTGAGTACACGTATCATCCCACCAATGTCCTGTGACTCACCTGTCCAGCAGATCAACCCGGCATGATCCGCACGCTGCATGGCTCGACCGGCAAAGGGCATATCGCGTGTTACAATAACGCGCTGGTTTTCAGCAGCATACACCAGATGCTCACCAAGATCATCTTTTCCCCGCATGTCAACGTCAACAGCCATCACAACCAGATAGCCCCGCTCGGTTAGCTGTTCGGCCACCGCACGGGGCATCATTTCATCAAGATAGAAACTAACCGGTTTCTGTTTATCTTCCGTGTCGCTCATAAGCATCGTCAAGTTGAGCCTGATAATCCCGCTCCTGGGCATCGACCTGCTCCCGATGTTCCTCGTAATACAGGAGCGCAGCTAATACCTCAGAGGGAGATACCGTGAATTCCTGGCACAGACGTGGCAAATCCCAATCATTATGTTGGGCGTTGTAAGCTACCGCTGCCACCGGGATACGTCGCCCTCTGACATGGGGACGCTCCCCAAAGAAGCGGGTATCGATATACTTCGTCAAGTCTAGTACAGGTGCTTGATTTACCATAACATTAATCCTTCACATTCCCATTAGTACCTTCTATTATAGCATCAATAAACGGCGCGAACGCCCGATCAACGTGCTCACCACACAGCCATAATGGGAAAGATGGATATTTGACGAACCCCACAGCAATTCCGGTCGGAGTTCTCCCTACACGCCAGACGGCTTCCGGAAAACCGTCCCGCTCCAGGCCGATCCGAATTTCACCCCATTGCTCCGGCGGTATAGCAATGTCAATATGCTGCGACAGAGGTGATGGGGACGCAACAAAAAAGTGCTCAAAAACATTCTTGATGAGACGCTCACCGCGCGGATCATTTGGCAGGGGCGGAATGGTATAAAGAGTATCCTCTGGCAATGGGAACTTAAAATGTAAGACCGAATAAAACTGTTCAGGAGAAAGCCTTGATATTTGCAGATGCTTTTCATCTACCCCAATTGCCGCGGCATATTGTTTGCGGTTAAATACAACTGCGTCAAACGTTACCACGCTGGGCGACTCATGCCAGACAGATTCCCATACTAATGGATTGAACCATAAGACATACTCACCCAATGATTGGACAACCACATAGCCATCATGATCATAAGCCCAGCGTCCCGGACATTCAGGATCACTGGACAGGGTAATTTCATAAGTTTGGGGTTTGATGGGTTCGGCTAATTCCGTGATGAGTTCATCATCAATAAATACTCGCCAGAAGCCCTCGCGACTGGAATTTACTTCACAGCGGAGTTCGGAAACCTTCTCCACAATCTGATCTCTATGTCTCCTGTCTAACTAGGTGGGTCAGGTCATCATCTTCCAAGACTTCGATATACAACTCAATCGCCTCTTTGATATTCTCAATCGCCTCTTCTTTGGTCTTCCCCTGACTGATGCAGCCCGGCAAACTCAGGCATTCGGCGACAAAATAACCATCCTCGCCTGGATAGATAATGACCTGTCTCATATTGCATCACTCTCCTGTAAAATCTACTACCTATCACCCACGAATCTGACTCCCCTTCTCCATGAGGGAGAAGGGGCCGGGGGTTGAGGGCTTTACGGATACTTCCGCGCCAACGTCCGCGGGAAGGGGATCGTCTGGCGGATGTGCTCGATGCCACAAATCCAGGTGACCGTCCGCTCGACGCCCAATCCGAACCCGGAGTGCGGAACCGTTCCAAACCGCCGCAAATCGAGGTACCACTGATAATCATCCGGGTTGACCCCGAATTCTTTGATCCGCTTCGTGAGCAGTTCCAGGTCG
>JBNKDD010000089.1:0-19423 GCA_050288085.1 Anaerolineae bacterium | reverse complement strand
GCATTACGACCGCCTTAAAGATCGTTGAATAGTTATTTTTAGGAAAAGACTATGCAAACCGACTTCACGGCTGCCGATCCTCCCCAACGCCTGATCGATGAGTTCGTCGCTACATTTCATGAGCAGCCAGATTTTATAGTTCGTGCCCCGGAATGTTTAGACCTGATGGGCGCACCATCAGCCTATAACGATGGTTGGGTGCTGACCGCGGCAGCTAACCGGTATGTCTGGTTGGCGGTTAAAGCCATGCCTGCTGCTCTTGTCTCTGTCCGGTCGATTGACCTGGATGAAGAAATTGCTTTCCGGCTAACCGACCTGGATTCGAGAGGCTCACTGTCCGGGGGCGAACTGCCGGATTGGGCGTTTTTCCCGGCGGGTGTGGCCTGGGGTTTGCAAGAAGCCGGATTGGCGACTCCCGGTTCGCAGATTGCCGTGCTGGGAAATCCTGGCCTCGCAGCCAGCGCTTATGCAACCGGCTGGCTGCATATCACCGGCTGGCAAATCGAGAAGAGCAGGTTGGCACAGCTTTGCCAGCAGGCGCTAATGGACTATGCCGGGATTGAAATCCGCTTATCCGATCTGCTCCCGGCCTTCATTGGGAGGGCGGGGCAGGTTCTATTATTCGATACCCAGGTCATGACCTGGAAATCTATCCCCTTCCCGGAGCAGGCGGCGCTGGTGCTTGCCGAGAGCGATCAGCCGGAGCCACAGCCGGGTTTAGGTGATACAGACTATGAGCGGGCGCTTCAGGCCCTCCAGGCAGAACTGCCGACGATTGAGTCACTGCGTGATATTTCGCAGGCTCAGTTCGAGGCGCACCAGCATCTGTTACCAAATGGGATCACCCGGCGGGTAGCCTACGTTGTCGCGGAGAATGCCCGGATTCACATGGCGGCTGATGCGCTGCTGGCGGGCGATGTAGAATCATTTGGTGATCAGATGACAGCCTCTCAACTCGATTATGATGAGCTCAACCCCATGCCGTCGGCACTTGAGCCTCTGTGGAATATCGCACAGGATCAGCCGGATTGGCTTGGTGGGCGGATGAGCACAACCTGCTTGAGGAAGCGGCTGGTTTTTCTGGTCAGGGCGGCTGATGTGGAGGATTTCTGTTCGACTGTCTCCCAACGGTACGCCGAGGAAACCGGCCTGAAGGTCAGCATCGATGTTATTCAGTTAGCCAACGGTGCTCAAATTATCGCTTGAGAAAGGACAACAATGCCACCTACATTACGAAAAGCTGTGATCCCCGCGGCGGGTTTCGGGACGAGGATGTTTCCGGTTACCAAAGTGGTGAAGAAGGTGTTTCTGCCGATTGTGGGCCAGGATGGAATCGCCAGGCCCGCCATTCTGGTGATCGCCGAAGAGGTATTTGCCGCTGGGATAGAAGAGATCGTCATTGTCATTCAACCCGAAGATGAGGAAGATTTCCAGGCGCTCTTCCGGGCCCAGGTTCCTGATGAGAATTATCAAAAACTCTCGCCTGATTTTCGTGCTTATGCCGACCAGATCGTAGATATCGGCAGCCGGATTTCCTTTGCCTTTCAGCACGAGCAGGAGGGTTTCGGGCACGCCGTCTATTGTGCCCATGAGGCGGTTGGCGATGAGCCATTCCTGGTGATGCTGGGCGATCATCTTTACAGCACCGGAAACGATAAGTCCTGCACCCGGCAGATCGTCGAGGCTTATCACCAATTCGGCGAGAACGTGGTCGGGTTGGGCCAGGCCCCGGAAGAGGAGCTGCGGAGCCGGGGAACGGTGGGAGGAAATTGGGTTGAAGCTAACCGGGTGCTGCGAATTGCCGAGTTTGCTGAGAAACCTTCAGTAGACTATGCACGTAATCATTTACAGATACCCGGCCTGCCACCCGATCATTACCTGACTATTTTTGGGAATTATGTTGTCCAGCCGGAAATTTTGAATCGCCTGGAAAGCAACATTACCCATAACCGGCGAGAACGCGGGGAGTTTCAATTCACCTCTGCCTTAGAGCAGCTCCGGCAGGACGATGATTTCTATGGCCTGGTCATTGATGGAGAAACCTTTGATATTGGGCAGCCGGATTATTATTTAGAGACTCTGAAAACCCTGCGCGGGTAGGTCAGAATCCGGGCCAGCAAATAGAACTAAGGGAGCTTTAGCATGGAGCTTGAGATTATCCGCACCCTGTACGCTTATAACGATTGGGCCAACCGGCAGTTACTCGGTACAGCGACCCTGGTAGCGGCCATCGACTATAAACGCGATTTCGGGCAGTCCTGGGGATCGATCCACGATACGTTCACCCACCTGTTGAGCAGCGATATGCTGTGGTTCAACCGCTGGAAGGGGCACTCGCCGTTGGCTGCACCCAACACCGATCAATTCTCGTCGCTGGGTTTGCTGCGCAGCCGATGGGAATCCCTGATGGATGAGCGGCGGGCATACATCAGCGGCCTGACTGCTGATGATCTGGCAAGCGAAATCCGCTATCGCGAAACAAAAGGGACACCGCAATCAGAAGCCTTGTGGCAACTGTTGATGCATGTCGTCAATCACGGCACCGATCACCGCAGCCACCTTGCCATCATGATGACGGAATTGGGCCACCAACCGCCCGCCCTTGACTTCGTCTATTATCTGCGTGATCACTCGTGAGAGTAGCGTTATAATCTCCCGCTGTGTGTAAAAATACGGGTGGTGTATTCCATCCGAAACCAATGATTGGCCTTAACCGGCCAGGACACGAGCGACGAGATTATGTTTCGAATTATTAAACTTAGAACCCTTCTTATCCTGATCACATTTGTGGGGTTGGTAGGCTGTATGCCCGATCCCGGCCCCACTCCGACTCCAACCAAGACGCCGGTAGGAGCCGTTGGGGAGGCAAATGTCTCCGGGGTTGTTCCTACCGTGGACGCGGCTGCTGCGGGTGTGGCAGCAGAACCGACACTGACGCCGACGCCCCCTCCACCATCCGGCCCAACCGGCTACCCGGCAAACGTTGACCCACTGACCGGATTATATGTCGATGATCCGGCAGTGCTGGATCGCCCGCCCCTTTTGGTGAAGATCAGTAACAACCCGGAAATAGTTCGTCCACAGGCTGGCCTGATGGCGGCTGATCACGTCTGGGAGCATCAAACCGAAGGTTATGCCCTGACGCGATTTACGGCAGTACTGCTGGGACAGACCCCCCCACGAGTTGGATCGGTGCGTAGTGGCCGCCTGCCTGATATGGAACTGGTGCCGATGTACCAGGGTATTTTCTACGCGTCCGGCTTTAGCAGTAACCGGCATGACAAGGAAGGCCCCAAGCGGATGTTCGAGATCATGCTAAACGCCCCCTGGTATAGCTGCTGTAACTATTCTGCCGACTTTGGTTATGGAGAACCCTACGGTGTGCGCTTCCCCCAGGAAGGGTTGAGTTTTGAACACACGTTGTTTGCCATCCCTGAGGAATTGTGGAAACTGGCAAAGGAGAGAGGGGTAGGCCCATCACCCACCCTTGATCCGGGATTGGCCTTTGACCAGAATGTCCCCGCCAATGGCATTCCAACCACCGAGATGAAGATCGATTATCCGGGACGCGGGCCAGAATGTGTCTGGAAGTACGACGAGGTTACCGGCAAGTGGCTTCGCTGGACGGATGGGGCAGCTCACGGCGATGCTTTGACCGGCAGCCAACTGGCCTTTGATAACGTGGTAATTGTCTGGGCACAGCATTTTGATGCCGACTATATCGAGGACGAGACCGCCAACCTTCATGGTGTTGAGGTTATCCTGACCGGTGAAGGGGATGCTGTTCTGCTTCGCAACGGGCAGCGCTTTGACGTAAGGTGGAAGCGAGAAAAGCCCGATGACATGATCCAGTTCTTTGACATCAACGGCAACGTGATTCCTTTCAAGCATGGTAATACCTGGTTCCACACTGCTTCGTGGAACGTAGCTGTGCCTGATGTAACTTATCTACCGTGAAGCCAATGAATATGTCAAAGCTGCACTTTTTGCCCATTGTCGTTATGCTCTCGCTTGGCCTGGTCGCTTGCGGATCAGGCCAGCCAGCTTTACCCGATTCGGTTCCGACCCAGGAAGACGATCCGACAAAAACACCCCGGCCAACCGTTGTGCTAACCACAGCGGATTCCCCCGATACGCCGGAGCCCACCCCAACCGCCTTGCCTGATACGCCCAACCCAACTGCACCGGGATCTTATGGCCCGACGGACTTCCCGGAGAACATCAACCCACTGACCGGGTTGGAAGTGGAAGACCCGGATATTCTGCTCCGTCGCCCGATAGTGGTTAAGGTCAGCAACGAGTCACCGGATGTCCGCCCACAGAGCGGGCTGTCCTTTGCCGATCACGTCTGGGAATACCAGATGGAGGGCTGGGGGCAGACCCGGTTCTCGGCGGTTTACCTGGCCCAAGCGCCGGAGCGGGTTGGTTCGGTTCGGAGCGCCCGACTGATCGACAGCGAGGTGCTGGTTCCGATGTACGATGGCCTGTTTGTCATGTCGGGAACCAGCCTGGGGATGGGCTATATCCTGACCAACAAGCCCTGGTGGAATCGCGTTTTCCGGGAAGACCCGGAGGAAAAGCACCTGGTTCGCATTCCCAACATCCCCAGGGAAGGGACACAGTTCTATCACTCGTTGTTTGCCGTGCTGGATGATGTCTGGCGGCAGGCCAAGGACCTGGACCTCTACGAGCGGGAAAAGTCGCTCGATGGTCTGCTTTTTAACGAAGCGGTTCCAGATGGTGGAATCCCCACCGAAGAAGCCGTCGTGGACTTCCCACGAGCCGGAGCGCTCCATCGCTGGCGTTATGACGAGTCGTCGGGTAAATGGTTGAGTTCGACCGAAGATCAGCGGGCCGTGACCCTTGAACAGCCCGACACCGACATGCTGACCGGTAAACGGCTGGCGTTCGATAACGTGATCTTTATCTATGTCGAGCACTACCTGGCTGACTATATTGAGGATGAGCCAAACCAGCTTCTTGCCGTTGGCATCAATCTGGAGGGCGAGGGGCAGGCGTTCATCATGCGGGATGGTTATCGCTACGAAGCGACCTGGCGGCGTGAAGACGATAACATGATCCAGTTCTTTGACGAGGATGACAACCTGATCCCGCTCAAACCCGGCAATATCTGGTTTACGACCAGCGATCTGCCGGATGCCGAATACCCGGCTGAGTTTTCATTCTCACCCTGATAAATGGTAAGCATAGGGCGTAGCGTAAAAACTACGCCCTTTTATCCGAATCAAAAAGACGCATCATGATGCGTCTTTTTTGACGGGTTAAGAATATCTATTTTCTTAATGGTGGGCGGGAAGTCAACCGTGTGAGTTCATCCAGGGGAGTACTTTTCGGCTTTGAGGGGATAGTTACCTTGACCTTCTCCTCATTGATTTCAGGCACCTCGATAAAACCATCACTCAATTCGGATAGCTTCAAGTTTGTGGTCGTGACCTGCATCCCATCGAAGGGGTTGAGTGATTCTTCCATGGTGATGATTCCTTGAATAAAACCACCCTCCTCGGTCATCAGCGATTCAAGGCGCAGGTCGCCCCACACCCGCCCAGTACGTAAGACGGATATCTTCTTAGCCGTGATATCGCCATGCACGATCCCGGCAACAACCACCTGGTTACCCACCAGGTCGCCTTTCACTGTCGCCGATTCGCCGATCTGCACGCTGCCTCTCGCTGAGATATCACCGGTGAAATTTCCTTCAAGGCGCACGCTGTTCTTGCTCTTTAACGTGCCTTCAAAGTGGGTATTTGCGCCGAGAACCGTATGAGAAGAGGAGGTCGAGTTTTGTTTAGGAATCGATTTTTTAGATTTTCTTCCCAGAAACATTAGCAAACCTCTAGAAAATAATTTTATGATAGCTACCTGGGATAAGTAGATTTTCCTTATGGCTAGACTGGCTAACCGAAGGAAAGCTTACTACTCTGAGCAAGGTGTGTCCAAAAATGTTATACATCTGTAACAATAACTTATTGGAACAGGTATGCTTCAGAACCCCCTGATAATGGGGAGCATCACCTCAAACACTATACCAATCACATCCCAGCTTGTCAATCAGATAGAGCAGAGCGTAGAGAAATAAGCCGCCGCGTAGTGAAACCGGTGGTTATTAATAGATGGGGACTTTCCAGGGGTAGGATTAGATCATAAAATAAATGCTCCATTTAATACACACTCCACAAAGCACTAAAGAGAGAGAACTATGAAGCACATAACCAGCATTGGAGTATTTGGAATTCTTCTGCTCAGTTTACTGAGCGGCTGCACGAGCGCATCCCAGCCGCTGAAAGTAGGCATGATCCTGGGCCGAGGTGGTCTGGGTGACAAGTCATTTAATGACGCAGCTTATGCGGGTTTGCAGCAAGCCGAGGAGCAGTTCGGCGTCCAATATGAGCTTGTCGATTTCACCACTGACGAAGCTAATTTGGAAGAATTGAGCCGCCTGATCCAGGAAGGCTACGATTTAATTATCGGGATCGGCTATGAGAACGCGGCCTATGTCGAAACTCTGGCGGCGGAGCATCCCGACCAGAAATTTGTCGTCGTTGATACGGTTGTCGAGGGAGACAATATCGCCTCTGTTGTATTCCGCGAGCAAGAAGGCGACTTCTTGATGGGTGTGCTGGCGGCAATGCTGACGGAAACCGGCAAGGTTGGCTTTATCAGCGGCGTAGATATGGACGTTACCCGGCGCATTGAGGGCGGATTCTTACAGGGTGTTGAGTTTCAGGACAGCAGCATTGAGGTCATCTCCGATTTCGCCGATACCTTCACCGAGCCTGAAGTTGGTAAATCCCTCGCCCTGGCCCAATACGAGTCAGGGGTAGATGTAATCTACAATGCAGCCGGTCGGACCGGCCTTGGTGTCATCGAGGCCGCGCAAGAAGCCGGGAAGCTGACTATCGGCACCAGCGGTAATCAACTTGATCTCGCCCCCGGCCATGTTGTCGGCAACCGGCCCAAGCGGGTTGATACGGCGGTGGTCTTGATGGTTGGCGAGCTTAAGGATGGTAAGTTCACGCCGGGGGTCCGTTCCCTGGGGCTGGCAGAGGATGGCCTATCGCTTGGCCCATTTGACGAAGATATCGTCTCTGGCGAAATGTTGGATCGGCTGGAAGATTTGAAGCAGCAAATTATCGACGGGGAACTGACGGTAGTTGATGTAACACAGTAGGGATTCTTATAAACAGCAAACCACCCGGCGTGATGCCGGGTGGTGGCTACGTTTTTTAAACCGCGAGCTTATATCCACGTCCGCGCACGGTGATGATGTAGCGAGGGTCACCGGGGTCAGGTTCGATTTTAGAGCGCAAACGGCTGATCAACTTCTCGATCCGTGAATCGTCCACCTCATTGATGTAATCGACGCCCCAAACTGTTTCGACAATCTGGTATTTATCGGTCAGCTTGTTGATCCGGGCATAGAGTAAAGCCATCAGTTTGAATTCCAACTCGGTCAGGGGAGAGGTCAACGTGCCTTCGATCCACACCTCACCGGCATCCTCATCCACCCAGACATTGCTCTGTGTCTTTCGTGGAATGGTCGCCTGCCGCCGGACAAATTCCGCCATCAGGCTTCCGAATACGACCGGTTTATCCTCGCCGGTGATCAACCCCCACTCATGCAAGTGATTCAGCGATTGAGGAGACAGGGATTCGTACTGCTCTAAGGCAATTGCCAGCAGCGTGTCGCGTTCCTGGGGGCCAAGCTGACGCCATATCCGCGTACATTCATTTCGGATGGTTACCTCGCTGACCAACTCATCATGCATCTGTGAGAGATCATTGAAGTAAGCTGGTTCTGATTCGTGATATTGGTGTTCAACCAGGTGACTGAAGGCCGTCCGCAATAATCGCGGGTGGCCTCCCGCTTCTTCCCATAGAAAATCCAGATCTTTCTGAAGCAGCCCGTCTTGAATACCGTCGTCCCGTGCGAGGCCTTGGGCAAGCTCATCGGCTTCAGTTCGGGGGAGGGGTTGTAGTATGATCGTATGGGCGGCTGACAGCTCGATGAATTCTGCCGTCTGCTCATCGCTGCGCCGGGAGCCAAGCCTGCGGAGCGTTGCCGTGACGTAAATCAAATTGCTGGGGTATTTGTCCTTGAGCGCCCGTAAATTGAGGAAAGTCCGCCCGTCGAGCGTATCGAACACGTCGTCAAATTCATCGAACAGCAGCACCAGGTCGCGGTGTCCACTTTCGATGATCGCTTGCATCGCGTTGTTGAAGTTCAAGGGTACAAGGAACTGGGTATCCGGTTCGACCACCTGCCGGTAGTGATCGGCGACCACCTGTGCCAGCGCCGCATCCATATTTCGGATGGTTTCCTGGACATTGCGCAGCACCAGTTCATAAAGTCCCTGGCCGCTCAACTCCAGCATTCCATTGCAATCGATATAAATAAAAGCAACCCGCCGCCCGGTGAACTCGATGTAGCGGGCGGTCACCTCATCATTGAGCAGGGTGCGCAGCAGAGTGGATTTGCCGGTATTGCTCAACCCGACCAGCGAAGCACAGTTATAACCCCGCATGGCCTGCAACAATTGGTCAATCTCGGCAAAACGTGTAACGGTATAAGGCACAGCACATATTCCCTGTATACAAAATTAAGCAAGGCTGACCCGCCTTAATAAAGACGCGCCAGCCTTATGATAGATCAAATGTGGGATTTGATTACTTCAAACGGATACGGCGCACCACAACGACAACGGCTACCAGGGCAACGGCCATCAGCCCGATTCCGGCCAGGCTTGCACCACCTCCAAAGCCGGTTTCTGGCAAGGTTTCCGCCCCTGACTGTTCGATGACAGGCCCACCCGATCCGGTTGGTGTGATTGCTGCGCCACTACCTCCGACATCGGTATTTCCGCCGCCGGAACCTTCTTCCTCTTCTTCAATAGCAGAATCGGCAGGTGTAACGGGCAGCGGTGTCACCTCAATGATGCTTGATTCCGGTGTATTGGTGGCTTCGCCTTCTTCACCTTCTTCGCCCGGTGCAGGAACAACCGTGACTTCTGCTATCTCTGTTGAGACATCAGCCGTTGGTATCTGGGTTGGCGTTGTAACGGCGCTGTCAGTAGTCGGCGCTCCTTCAACCGGAGCTTCTACGGCTCCTGCTTCCTCTGTCTCGACCGGTTCCTCAGCAGCGCCCTGTTGTGATTCAAAAACCGCCGTCTGAGTCTCGGCTGCAAAGGTCATTTGCACCTGGTTGGTCAATTCGTTTGGAGACAGCTCTGCCTGCTGGCCGCCGCCGATGGCTCCACTCCGGCTGAGCATCACGACAACCACCACACAGATGCCGATCACAAACACTGCGCCCAGGATGATCGCGCCAATAATGAAGGTGCGATTTTGCCCTTCTTCTTGTTCAACGTCTTCATCGTCGTCGAGACCGTAAGGTGCCCAATCGTCGCTACTATCTAAATTGTCAAGCATAAGCAAAACTCCCACTCATTACTGGTCTTACCTATTTACAGGTTAACCGAGATGCTCCAAATTGGCAATGGGTACATAGATAGACTTTCCGTCCGGCATATCGACCATTACGCCCGGCAGCCACAGTCCACTTTCCAACTGCCGTAATTCGCCGGGCATGGTAGCCACTGTGCCGATTTCCCCTAGATAGGGAGATTGCAGCACCCGCACCAGGTGCCCAACTTGAAGCCCCTTCAGAATACTGTGCTCCTCAGAAGACTTCTCTTGTGACCGTGTAGGTATGATAATCTCAGGACGATAATCACGCCAGTCCTCATCATGCCCCATATCCAGTGATAACTCGCGCCCGTTGTTTTTGCCCAGGGTGTTGAAGATGCGTTGATCCATCATGGAGTGGCCGAAACCCTGAGTCAGCCCAACCGGGAACCCGGCGGCTTTGATCATGGAAACCATGCTGGCCGGGGCACTGGACGCAATCAGCCCCTTCACACGGATTTCGACCGCCCCTTTTAAGAACTCTTTAGTTAATGGGGAACCAATAGCGAGAATCGCCCCCCGGTGATCGATGTTAAACCGCCCGACTGGTGTATCAAGACCGGGTTCTTCATCGAGCACTTTGAGCGTTCCCCAGACCATCCCACCGTGTCCCCAGGCAACCTGGACCAATGTCCCTGTGGTTTCGATGATCAGGTGTGATTCGGGGTCAATAAAGGTCACACGCCCCGGTACGGCTGCCAGGAGTTCCTCTCGGACGACGCCTCCGGCGATCAAGATGTGTGCCCGGTCGATCCGGGCGATCAAGCCGGTGATCGGGGCGACTGCCTGTAAGGTGCGCAGGCCGAATAGCAGCTTTCGCTCGGCCAGGACTTCACCTTCTTCTACATGCTCGCCGATATCCCTGTCTGGCAGGTACTTCATCACATTTTTTTGCTTGACACGCAGCGCCGCGCCGATACTGAGCAGCCTGTATTCCTGGGGGCGCTCAGCAACTGCCAGTGTTTCCAGGGCCGTAACGGCCTGCCCTTGCTTGACCAGCACCTGTCCGCCACGCGGAATCCTGCGGATACGCCGGATCGTTCCGACGGTCGTGGTGCGCCCATATGAATGTACCAGGGTCACTCCGACACCTCCTGATCCCCGAATATCTCTTGCCGCCATTTTTGCATAATTTGATGACGTTTTTCTGCGTCACGCGGCAGTCGATAGGGCCGTCCACGTGCATCGATGATCAACCCCAGTTCACCGCCGGTTACCGTCAGCTTTTTGATCGGCTTACGATCCGGGGTTTCGATTTCCACCCGGCGGGGTTCAAGTGTCAGATCGTAGGTCTGTCCATATTCCAGTGGCAGGCGGGCCAGTGATCCAAACTTGACGGCGAAGGACTGGCTTTGACCATTCTGGTCTCTGGGTTTGAAGCTGCCTTTCAGCACCGTTTCTCCCTTCCGCGCCCGCCCGGAAAGCGAGATTACCGTTCCCAGGTCGGTGAAGGCTCCGGTTTCCAGAACCTGCACCACAGCAAGTGGGGCATGAGGCGCGATGGTTCCCATTGCGGGGGCCATCGCATGGGTGTCTGAAAGCAGTCGGGTGATCCCTGTTGGCAGCACTGCATCCAGTGCATTAAGGGCACTCCACCCCAGGTGAGGGGGACGGGTCAGCGTCGAACCGCCCAATATAATCGTGCCGAACGGTGGCAGCAGCCCGCGCTGCCGGGCACCGTGCCAGCTTCGGCGAGCAGCCAATGCCGCCCGGCGGATCACCTCACGGCACAGGGCATACTCGATTTCGAGTTCTTCTTCGGTGGCCGGAACCGTGTGTGGGAAAAGCGACTTGTTCCAGATGTAATTCAAAATCTCATCATTGTCGGGGATGTAGGTCAGCCAACGCAGCAAGCTTTCCAGGTGGAACTGCTCAAGCACGTCTTTGGCAGCATGTCCAACACCCAGCTTCCCGAACACATTCAGGAACTGGCGGCCTTTATATGACGCGGAGATGGTGGTATCGCTGCTGCCCAGGTCAACGCCTAATACGTCGTGCCTGTTGAGATGGCTGAGGATATGCACCATCCGGTTAAAGGAGTGTGCAGTTGGATACACACCGTCATCCGTCCACCCGCCGACCTCCATAAAGCCGCCGGTATTCATGGCTTTATGGTGATGGTAGAGAGCTGAGAGACTGTTCTGTGCCCCATCCAGATACTCAACATCAAGGCGAGGCCGGACGTTATCGGCAACCTGGACTTCCATCCCAACTTCTGCACCGAGCCTTTCCTGCACTTCTTCGCGCAGGTCTTTGTTCCCGGCGTAGAGCACCGTCGGACGGAATCGACTTTCCAAAAGCTCGAAAGTTATGGCGACGGTGGTGATCTGTCGGCGCAGCGAATCGACCGCTCCCCCGTCAGTTCCGCCAACGATCACAAGCAGCTCAGGCTCGGCTTTGATCAGGGCGCTGATCTGCTTCTCCGGCGGGCGGTCATCGGCCATGCTCAACACATCGGCCACATTAAGATAAATGCTGGATGCTGCCCGTTTGCCGCTGTTCAGGCTGACATCGGGCATCAGGCCGACCAACACCGATTTGATGGGCTTCCCGGCACTGGCAGTTGCCACAAACAGGGATACGCCCATAAATTCCCCGCCCTCAGACATGATCAACTCATCGTGCTGATCGAGTATCTCACGCCCGGTTGCGTTAGTAATCTCCAAAATAGCGGAGCGAACCCCCTCATGGATATTGTTCCAGGGGGCAGCGGCAGTCGTTGGAACCTCACCCCGCGCAATGAAGTGATAAGCACCATCAACCACGTCGAGTAAAACGGCGCGGGTGTAGATGCTCCCAATATCCACCGCGAGGATAGCGCCTTTGATCGGGCCGCGTTGTTCTTCGGCCTGTTCTTCAAAGACCTCTTCCTCTTCTGGCTCGTCAAAAAAATCGGCTAAAAAAGACATATCGCTATTGTATGAGACTGGTCAACCATAGACGGAGCGTGATCAGGCGTTCGCTGAAAACAGCGATGCCTGACAGGATCATGCCGCCATAAATGGCGCCAAGTGTGAGCACTAAAAATCCTTGCCCGATATCTCCGGCCACCCGGAGGATGATCCCCCGCCCGGCGGCCCCACTTGATGTTTGCTTTCGCAGCCAGAACTGAAAATACAGCAGTGTGAATATCGTACCGGCTGCAATGATCGCGTTATTGATAAAGGTAAAATTCGCATCGGGGAAGATGGACAGCCAGGTGGCCTGTATCTGCGGGAGCAGTGTCCCGGTGACGCCACCGCCAACCGCTACCGCCGTTCCCACGCCGACCATATAGGCAATGCTGATATTCCCCAGGGCGGCAGTTCGCGGGCTGATCTTCAACACGAGGAAGATGAATAACAGGAGGGGCACACCCGCAAGCAGCATGGGAACTGCGTCACCGCTGGTCAGCGGCGCGAACAAGCGTGGCCGCAAGACCTGGAACAAAACCACCAATGCCCCATAGCCAATCGATACACCAACGAATAGATGCAGCGCTACCCGGTATAAGGGATTATCGCCGATCAAATAGCTGAGTAAGGCAACCGTGAAAAAGAAGCCCAGTGCGCCGCCAAGCAGGTCTGCCTGTTCGAGAGTCAGTGTTATTTCAGGCATTATCCGACTTGCTCCTGTTGTTCACGTATGGCACGTAGGCCGAGCAATACTGTCCCAACGATGATGCCGATCACGGCCACCACCGCTCCAAAAGCCTGTGCGCTTAAAATGTTCAAGGTGATGTCCTGCCCCTGTCCTGGATAAGCCGCAGCCTCGTTAATGCCGCTGATCACGGCCACCAACTGTCCACTTTGCTGGTAAGGATAGGCCATCGGTGCAGAACTGGCGCTGGTCGCCGCAATGATCGGGATGCCGGTTGGCTTTCCGGCTTGTTCGACCCATGCCTGTAAATGTTCCTGGCGAGCCGCCACCACCATGATCAGGTTGATCGACGGCTGCATGGTGATCAGGCTGTCGCCCGTAATGCCGGTTGGGTCACCGGCGTAATCGGTCGCTAAGGGCGAGGGGATGCTCGATATGCTGCCAATCGTCAAGGCGTTGATACCGTTGCGTCCCCCGGCAATATAACCGAGGTTTACCCCATTTAAATTGCTCGTCGATTGCAGCGCCCGGTGAGCCATCGCCGGGCCGGTTGGCTGCGTGCTGACGGTATAGACGGTGATATCGGACCGGTTGGCGAGATCATTGAGCAGCGCCATGACCAGCGGATCCATCTCCGCCGCCGTATCGGGTTCGTATTCAAAAGCGACCAGGACATTGGCGTTCGGCGGTAAGCTGCTGATCTGCTGTCGGGCGGCTATGATGCTCTTTGGTACTTTTGTCGGTGCAGCCATCGATATCCCGGTCAGGCTGGGGATCGCAATCGCAAGCAGCAAAATCAGGGTGGTCACCCAGCGCACCAATGGGAGTTCGGCTTTGCGTTCGGTAGCTTGCTCCCCGGATGTCTCGCGGGCCAACAGCTCTTCAAGCATCATGACCTGCTTGGCCTGATTGTTGCTGGTTATTAAGGTGTCGAGCCGCTCCCCGACGCGCAGGGTTCCGCCCTCAAAGATAAGTTCGGGCTGGATTACCCCGCTCACGTCTTTAAGCGCTCCGACCAGTTCCGGTTCGCGGTCTGTTTCTTGCGGCTGCCGTCCGGTGATAGCCTCAAAGCGCAGATCGCCGATCTCCTCAAGTAGTTCGGGACTGACTTCGATGTCGTCTGGGCGAGCTTCCTCATCTTGTCCCCAACCGGGTAGATCGGACAGGTCGCCAGTGATCTTTTCTTCTTCGCTGGGAAGGCCGTCAAATCCGATTTCGGGTTCATCACTCAGCATATCCTGAGCGACAGGCGGGACCGCATCACCGATGCCCAGCGTATCCATGAAGCCGAGCAAGTCATCATCGGCATCTACTGAGCGTGGGCGCGGGGCTGGTGCGGCGGCGGCGGGTTCTGCCGGGGCTTTATCCTGATCCAGCATACCCAGCCACTCGTCATCTTCCAGCACATCCAGCTCGGAGGGTTCAGGTTGGGCCGCCTTTTCTTCACCGGCTGTCATCAGCCAATCGGGCAAGTCTGCGTCATCTGAGTCAGATGGTGCGGTTGTTTCTCCTGCCTTAACCGGCTCACCGGGAGAAGCGTCAAGCAGCCAATCGGGTAAGTCGCCTGCTGCTCCTTCGCTTACTGGCCTTGGGGCGGGGGGCGGCGGAGGTACGTCAGACTCAGCCGACGCGGCCTGGGTCAGCCAATCGGGTAAATCGGCTGCTGATTCCCCGGTGGGTTCCGGTTTACTCGCTGCCGGTGCTTCTGCTCCCTCACTCAACCAATCGGGTAGATCGGGTGCTTGATCCCCGGTGGGTTCCGGCTCACTGACCGGAGATACCTCTGCTCCCTCACTCAGCCAATCAGGCAAGTCGGGTTCTTGATCCCCGGTGGGTTCCGGCTCACTGACCGGAGATACCTCTGCCCCGGCACTCAGCCAATCGGGCAAGTCGGGTTCTTGATCCCCGGCGGGTTCCGGCTCACTGACCGGAGATGCTTCTGCTCCGGCGCTGAGCCAATCAGGCAGGTCGGGTTCTTGATCCCCGGCGGGTTCCGGCTCACTGACCGGAGATGCTTCTGCCCCGGCACTCAGCCAATCAGGTAGATCGGAAGCCGGTTCCTCTTTAGCCGATTCCACCGGAGGCGTTTCGGCTGCCGGGGCCGCTTTGGGCGGGGCCGGGGATGCATCTTTTAACCAGTCCGGCAGATCGTCGTCATCACCCGCCATTAACCAATCCGGTACATCTGATTCCGCCGGAGCCTCTGATGGCTCAGGCTTGGGTGCGGGCGGTGGGGGCGGGGCAGGTGCAGCCGCAGGCGGTGGTGGGCTGGGAGCCGCTGCCGGTGCTGCTGGCCTTGCTGGCCGCGCTGACCTGACTGGCGCTTTAGCGGGCAGCCAATCCGGTGTGGACCCGACTGCCGGTTGAGATGATCGGTTTTCAGGCAGCCAACCTGGGATCGCGCTCCTGACCGGGCTTGCGCCGCTGGTTGCCGGGAGCCAATCCGGTACATCTGCTGCTGCCGGTGGTGGCCCTGATGGCTGGAGCGGGTCATCTGAGAGACCTTCTGCCAACCAATCCGGCATATCATCATCATCGTTAGATGGGTTATTTCCTACCGTTGGCGCTGGTGATGATCCCAGGCTCTCAGAGAGCCAATCCGGTACGGCCTCTTCAATAGAAGGTGAGGGCGTTGGCGCTGGAGAAGAAGGTATTGCAGCGTCCTCACTATCACTGTCGTCGTTAATACTTTCTGCCAACCAGTCCGGTACACCATCCTCGACTGGCGGGTTAGGGTCTTCGGAATTAGGCAAGCTTTCTTGTAACCAGTCTGGTGTGGAAGGAGACGGTGTGGTATCCGCTGTCAACCAATCTGATGATTCGCCGCCGGTATCGTCGGGCTCGCCTATTTCGGAGAGCCAATCTGGTATGTTGCCCGATGCCGGTTGAGGCGGCTCCTCATCTGTAGAACCAAACACAAAATCCGGCTCCATCTCGTTAATAAGATCGGCGACGGTTTTCCCGCTGCCGGGTTTATGGATGACGGTTGCTTCCGAGTCGGCTTCAATCTCCGCCCTGAGTTGAGCGAGCAGGTCTAGAGTCGGCTCATTCTCTCCCGGTGGTGGTGCTTCGGGCTGACTGGATGGAGTCACCGGCTTGAGGGCCGAGCCACACAGCTCACAATACAATGTCCCGGCAGGGTTTTCCTTGCCGCACATATTGCATCGGATTGGTGAACCTTCGTGCTCAGGAGGGGTTGCCATCATATTCTCTCGATAACTACTCAATCTCTGTACGGGCGCTCTAGCCCGGTTAATACACGTAAACCGATTCCCAGTGTGCCGAGTACCACGCCGATCAAAATCCCGCGTGCGCCTGCGGCGGCGGGTACACGGATCAACCAGTCACGGAACTGGTTCAGGATGCCCAATGGGGCGAATGGCAGCCAGCCGACCAGGCTGATAATCACCACGCCGAGAAAAGCCAGTGTCCAGTTATTGGGCTTGGAGCGGGCCATCTGCACCGCTGCCGCCACCAATGCGAACATGACCAGGCTGGCGAGGGCTGCCTGAGAGGTGACAATTACCCCCTCAAATAATACATTGCTGAAGCTGGTCGATTCATACAGTGCCGCGCCGCCGTTTTTGATTCCCTCCATCAGGCCGATCCCAAATGTGACGATGGCCGCCAATGCCGTCAGCAGACTGTACGGCCAATCCAGGGCCATCTGATCGACTCGGCGGGCCAACACCAACAGCAGGTTGAGGCCACCGGCTATCACCGCCAACCCTGCCAGGATAACCGCCCAATCAGTGAAAACCAGCCGGAGCGCCAGCAGAGAATTGATCTCAAACAGGTAGCTGGCCAGTATAATCAGGCCAACACCCATAGCAATTACAGCAGGGATTATTCGCTTCATGATTCCAGCCTTAAGTGTTTTGAGGAAAATCTTTTGAAAAAGATTTTCCCAAAACCGCATGGAAACCGGGTGAATCCACCCTCACAAATGGAAAGATATTGTTGAGAAAAGCTGACGCTTTCCCGAATTTCTTTAGCCGGTTTCACTTATCCCCCAAGCGTTTTGATAATCAGGCCGACCACAATGGCACCAATTGCAACCCAGCGCAGGATATCCTGTACAGCGATGCTGCCCATAGAGGGTGAATCGCCCTTTATATAGGCGCGTGCCGTATAGATTTCTTCACCGATTAATGGGTAGTCCGCCATCGCGTAAGCGGTAGCCTGGGCTTCCAGTCGATCACTGCCGATTGTCTGCGGGATGCGCTGTCGCCGTCCGGCTTCTGCCATCAGAACGACTTCTGGGCCAAACGATCCGATCAGCACGTTGGCCCGGACGTCATCATCCGGGATCAAACTGGTAACGCCACCCGCCAGCGCGACCGGGTCAAAGGATATCAATCGGACGGCAGTCGGCTCGTATTTCCCCGGCTGCTTGCTCCGTTCATAAGCCCGCCGCATGGTATCACCCATTAAGAATAAGGTGGTGGCATCGGCTGTGGTGGCGACCGGTGATTGGTCGCTGATGGCCGAGCTTGCGGTGACAGCATCAAGCATTTCCAAACCGGCCAGGGTTGTTCCTGTATCCTCATCGATCAGGCTGTTTTTTCCCAATGAGACGTGAACCCGACCGCCGCTCTCGATAGCCTGCCCAACCTGATTGGTCAAAGCATCGAAGGCGTTCAAGGGGCGTAAGTGTAATTTCAACCCTCGGCGGGCCAGAGCTGCGAAGATCAAAAATACAACAAGGCCACCCCCGACAAAAAGCAGCGCCAGCAGGTTTGGGTTTAAATCTGGCATGTTGTTATCTCTCCTCAGCTCTTTCTTTTTCCTGGCCTTGCTGGTGGGTGTACAGCATCTCGGCTAACACGCCCACCGATTCGTCATACCCGATCATGCCAAACACCAGCTGGGAAAGCCATATCAGTTGCGCAAGCAGCGGGAGTAAAGGCTGTGTCGCATCCAGAATTGTGTGTGCGATACCGCCTAATCCGGCTTCTTCGATCCGGCCTTCCCAGGTTTGTAAAGTTTCCAGCCAATAGGCTTGCCAGTCTCGTTGGTTGTTCATCATGCAGTATAGCATAGGTGCTGAATCACGGAAAAGCTCGCCTCAGTATAGCACGACAGAAATCATAGGAAAACCAACCGCATTCATTCAGCTAAAATGTTACCGACGCGATATGGTTCACTCAAAAGAAAATGTTACCGGGGTGAAGCATGTCGGACGACGAGCGAATGAGCATAGAAGAGCGCTACAAATACCTGAGAAAGATGCAGCAGCGGTATCGGAAGGCAGAAAGAGAAGAGAGAAGCAAGCTGCTGGATGAAATGGAGGTCGTGACGGGACTGCATCGCAAAAGCCTGGTGCGGTTAATGGGCCAGGAGATCAAACGGGAGGCGAGACAGGAGCAGCGGGGAAAGAGCTATGGGACAGAGATGAAGGGGGTGGTCAAGCTAGTGGCGGAAAGTCTGGATTGGGTGTGTGCGGAACGGGTACAGCCGGCGCTGTTGGAGACCGCCGAACAGTTGGAGCGGCATGGAGAACTGACTCTGACCAGCGAGGTCAGACAGCAGTTAGAGCGGGTGAGCGTTTCGACGGTGCGGCGGCTGCTAGCCGATGTGCCGCGGGATCGCCCGCGTTTACCGCGCCGGGGGCCAGAGCAGGCTAACCGGCTGGCGCGGGCCATTCCTGCCGGGCGGATTGCCTGGGATGAGCCGGAGCCGGGCCATTTCGAGGTTGACCTGGTTCATCATAGTGGGCGGTTGTGTCAAGTATTCTGTGTAAATAGCATCATTTCATAAAGGGAACCGGCCATCAAAGTGGATGGCAAGCTGGTTCAAGATCATAGCCCAATTGGGAATGGGCATCGTCCACTTTTTTGCAATATCGCGGTGAGCCAGCCAAAGCAGCTTACGAATGGCGATGTCAGAGGGGAATACTCCCCGATTCTTGGATACTTTGCGCAGCTGCCGGTTGTAGCCCTCAATGATATTGGTGGTGTAGATCAGGCGACGAATGCCTTGGGTAAACCGGAACATGGTCGCCAGGTCTTCCCAGTTGTTTTCCCAGGAACGAATAGCAATCGCGTACTTATCCCCCCAGGTGTCAGCCAATTCGAGCAAGGCACTTTCCGCCGCTTCACGAGTGGGGGCCTGATAGACCTGTCGCAAATCCCGAGCAAAGGCCTTGCGGTCTTTCCAACTCACATATTTCATACTATTGCGAATCTGATGGATGACACAACGCTGAATGGCAACTTGAGGAAAGACGGATTGGATGGCCTCCTTGAAGCCGGACAGCCCATCCATACAGGCAATCAGGATATCCTCTACGCCGCGATTGTGCAGATCGGTGACCACGTTGAGCCAGAAACTGGCTCCTTCCGCCCCCTCTCCGACCCAG
>JBNKDD010000088.1:0-19612 GCA_050288085.1 Anaerolineae bacterium | reverse complement strand
GCACAATAATCCGATCCGCACTGCGGACGGTGCTCAACCGGTGGGCGATCAAAATCGAGGTCGATTGCGCCAGGATCAGATCAAGCGCTTCCTGAATCTGTGTCTCTGTGAACGGATCAACGCTGGCGGTTGCCTCATCAAGGATGAAGATCGCCGGTTCCTGTACCAGCACCCGCAGCAAACTGACCAGTTGGCGCTGTCCCATACTCAGATGTGCCCCACGCTCGCCCACGTCACTTTGCAGCCCATCGGGAATAGTCTCTAACCACTCCCCATTGCCAATGCTATAAGCAATCTCTTCGATCTCTTTATCGGTTGCATCCGGTTTACCATAGCGGATATTGTCCGCAATCGTACCGTTAAACAGGAACGGCGACTGCGGCACAAACCCCAGGCGGCAGCGATAATCATGCAGATCAAACGAGCGGATATCCTGCCCATCGATCAGGATACGCCCCTCCTGGAATTCGTAAAAGCGCATGATCAGCTTGGCAATCGAACTTTTCCCGGCCCCGGTATGTCCGACAAAGGCGATATTCTCCCCACGCCGGATATTCAGGTCAAAGGCATCCAGGACGGGCGGCCCCGAATCATAAGCGAAATGCACATTCTCAAAGGTGATCTGCCCCCGGATACCTGCTCCCGATTGGCTGTCTGTTTGCCGGATAGTATTCTCAGCATCGATCAGGGCAAAGATACGCTCCAACGAACTCATCGCCTGTTGGAACTGATTCCAATAGGAGGCAATATTGATAAACGGAAACCAGAAGCGATCAATCGACTGGATATAGAGATACCACACACTGACACTGATTGCGCCCCCAACGACCGCCCACGCACCAGCATAAGCCACCGACCCAATCGCTATACCGGCTAAGGCATTCAAAATCGGGAAGACCAGCGCCAGCACAAACCCACGCTTCAGATTGACGGCATACGACTGCTTATTGATCCGGTCAAACTCGCCGTAGATCATCGATTCCTGGCGGAAATTTTTCGCCACGCTGATCCCGGTGACGCTTTCCTGGATATTATCATTAACCGCCGCCATCGCCCGTGATCCTTGCCGGGTGGCTTCCCTGGCAAATTTACGCAGGATCATCGCTACAATCGCTACCACCGGCAGAAAAGCCAACAGCAGAAAAGTCAGGGCAACATTTTTCCCGAACAGGACGATCATCAGGATGGCGGCTTCGATCAACTGGCTGATTACATCCGAGGTGACAATCACCACCTGCCCGAATTCTTCCGTGTCATTGGTGATCCGGCTGAGAATCTTGCCGGATTTGTTCTCATCGTAGAACGCCATATCACGTTCTACAGCGGCAGTCAGAGCATCGGTACGCATCTGGGCCATGATATTGGCAACCGTCCGGTTGATCGCCCGGCGGCGCAGCCAGTTGCCGCTGTATTGAACCACTGCCGTAACCGCTAAGGCGACCATCAGCAGCACTAACCGATTCGCACCTGCCTGGTTTTCAAGTGCATCAACTGTTTCCGCCGTGATAATCGGTATTGAGGCCATCGCTAACGACACCAATAATCCCGTCACAGCTATAATCACAATCCGCTGGCGATGCTGGGCCAGGTAGCTGCCAAACCGCCGGAACAGGTATTTATCATCATATTCGCGGTCGTATTCGTCTTGATCTAAACCAGTAAAGAATCCCATGCTTAACTCACTTTTGAATCACGGGGGGCGGTCGATGGCGCTTCATAACGGGCAAAGATGCGCTGGTAATCCGGTGACGATTGGAGCAGATCATCATGGTTCCCCTGGGCGACCACCCGCCCTCGCCGCAGCACGATAATGTGATCCGCCCACCGGATCTGTGATAACCGGTGCGTGATCAGGATGGTTGTGCGGCCCTGTGCCGCCGTCCAGATTGCCCGCTGAATCCGATCCTCCGTTGCGCTATCGATAGCGCTGGTGCTGTCATCCAGAATCAGGATGCGCGGATCGGTCAGGAAGGCCCTGGCAATCGCCAGTCGCTGCCGCTGACCGCCGCTCAACGTGACACCCCGCTGCCCGATCACCGTCTGGTAGTCCTCCGGGAAGCTCATAATGAACTCGTGAGCCTGGGCCTTTTTCGCCGCTGCCTCGACTTCTTCCTGGCTGGCATCCGGCTTCCCAAACCGGATATTGTCGGCAATACTCCGGCTGAACAGGAATATCTCCTGCTCAATAATGCTGATCTGTGAGCGCAGCGCCTCCAGGCTCCACTCGCGCACGTCAATCCCATCGACCTGTACCTGCCCGGTGTTGACATCGTAAATCCGGTTGATCAGCTTGGTGATAGTACTTTTCCCCGAACCGGTCTGTCCGACAATTGCAACCGTGTGTCCGGGATAAACGGTGAACGAAACATCGCGCAAAATATGTTGATCATCTGCGTGGCCGAAATCAACCTCACCAAACCTGATAGCCCCCTGCATGGGTTGATCGTGCCCGCCCTCATTCTGATCCAGATCGGTTCTGGCCGTGATGATATTCAGGATACGCTGGGCACTGGCAAAGCCCGATGCTATGCGGGAAAGTGAAAACATCGAACTGAACACCGGAAACCCGAACAGACTGAGCTGCCCCATAAATGCAACGATATCCCCGGCATTGATCGCCCCGGCCCGGTAGAGAATAACCGAGTGAATCAGCCCGGCCAACGTTGCTAAGCCCAACAGCAAATTGGCAAAGTAGCGGGCTTCGATATCCCCCTGTTCGATAAACCGGTCTCGAACCGTATCGACCAGCGTCTTAAATCCATCTACTTCCTGAGTTTCCTGGGCTGTCCCCTTGACCACCTCAATGCCATCGAGCGTTTCAGCCAGTCGGGCATTCATCCGGCCAAAGCTGGCCCGCACCTGTTGGGCAACACCATGCAGGGAACGGACGTAGCCGATCTGCACCAGGACATAGAAAATCGCAAACAGCAAAGGCACGAGAATCAGCGCCGGATAAATCAGGGGGGAGGCAACCAACGGCAGTACCAGAAACATCCCCGACCCGATCACCAGATTCACGCCGGGGTTCATCATCAGGTTCATTTCGCGCACATCATTTGTGACGCGGGCCATGATCTCGCCAACCGGCTGGAAGTCGTGAAACGTCATACTTTTTCCCAGCAGGCTGGCATAAAGCTCATCGCGCACGTCTCGCTCAATGCGCTGTGCGAAAATCTCGGATGAGTAGTTACGCATCAATTGGAGCGCCCCACGCAGCAGTTGGCTGCCTACAATCGCTAAGGCCATCCATCCTACAAATTTCAGGTCATCTCTCTCAATAATGGCATTGATGGCTTTACCGATCAGGTAGGGTACGGCAGAAGCCAGAGATGCATTGCTAAAGGCACCAAAAATCATCAAGATCGCGGCCCAGGGATGGCGCTTGATATGTGACCAGATAAACCGCAGCGGGTTTGAATGATCAGAACGATAAGTTGAATGTGCAATGAATTCAGAAGACATCTTCATTCCCAATATAATCATCAATATTCACTTGGTACGAACTCAGTGGAGCTTGCCCCTGACGTGCCAGTCACCGGATTATAGCGTATTAAAAATTTTGTTTGTATGTATGATTTTGGTATGTATTCAACAGTATAATTGCCGCTATGAGTCCTTTGTGCTAGAATCACCCCTAGTCAGGGATGGCGTGAGTTTTGGCTAAAGAAATCCTTTCAAACAATAGACATTATCTCAGAGTGAGTGGGTGGTGCTTCACACTCACTTTGTTTTGATTGCAATTATTTTTATTTTATTCAGCACAGGTAAACCAGATGAGCCTCGAGATTATTTTTCGCCTGGCAGGAATGGCAATTTTTGCAATTGTCGGGCTGCAGATAGGTGTGCGTCTATCTGAACTCGCCGGGGGAGCATCAATCGAAGTATGGGCGATGGTCGTATCTTTGATAGGTGCACTCTTCGGGTTGGTGCTGACACCTCATTTCACCACGCGCCCGGCTCGAATGCTGCGCAATTATCTGAGCCAACTCCCCGCTCAACAACTCGTTGCCGGGACAATTGGCCTGATCATTGGCTTGATTGTCGCCGCTTTGGTTTCCCTTCCCTTGTCGCTGCTCCCGGCACCCTATAATGCAGTTTTGCCGGTTCTGGCGGCTGTTCTATTTTCCTACTTCGGAACGGCGGTGATGGCATCGCGGCGGCGCGATGTATTCGAACTTTTCCGCACGCAGATTCCCAGTCTTCAACTGGGTTCTTCTGACAAGCAAGACGGCGGGTTAACGGCCAACCGGCAGGTTCTACTCGATACCAGTGTGATTATCGATGGGCGTATTGCAGACATCAGCCAGACCGGTTTCATTATGGGGCCGATGCTCGTACCCCGTTTTGTCCTGAACGAACTGCAATACATCGCCGACTCACCCGACATGGTGCGGCGTAATCGTGGTCATCGCGGGTTGGATATCCTCAACCAGCTCCAAAAAGACTCACTCGTCCCGGTGCAAATCACCGATTTGGACGTTGAGGGCATTGAAGCCGTTGACGAAAAGTTGATCTTGCTGGGCAAACAATTAGGCTGTGCGATCATCACCAACGACTTTAATCTAAACCGCGTTGCCAAGTTACAGGGTGTGGTAGTCTTAAATATCAACGATCTGGCAAATGCCGTCAAGACAGTTTACCTGCCCGGTGAAGAAATGGAAATTGCCGTAATCCAGGAAGGCCGGGAATATGGTCAGGGAGTGGGTTACCTGGACGATGGCACGATGGTAGTTATCGAAGGTGGCCGCCGCCATCTCAACCAGACCATCCAGGCAACCGTCACCAAAGTTTTACAAACGGCAGCCGGTCGGATGATCTTTGCCCGTCCAAACAGCAATAACAGCAATTAGAGGTGCACCATGGGACTCTGCATGTGTACGTATATTGTTTCCAATGCGCCTGGAGGATACGGGTCGCCTGATGCAGGTTAACACCTGCGCATCTCCCCGTGATTTGAGCAACGGCGCGCGCCCCTTACCGGCGGGCGTTTTATTTTGTGATACACAGTTATAACGACTATAAAGAGAGGTTTATCGCCAATGGCCCTACAGGTTTTTAACCGGCTAACACGCCAGAAAGAAGATTTTTCACCCCTGGTCGAAGGGCAGGTCAAAATATATGTATGCGGCCCGACCGTTTACGACCATGCTCATATCGGGCATGCTAAGACTTACGTCGCTTTTGACGTGATCGTACGCTATTTACGCTACAAGGGTTACCGGGTGCGCTATGTTCAGAACATCACCGATGTGGGACACATGCTTGATACCGGTGAAGACCGCATCCTGAAGAAAGCAGGAGCGCTCAGTCTTGAGCCGATGGAGGTTGTCGAGACTTATACGCGCTCGTATTTTGAGGACATGGACGCCCTGAAAGTTACCCGGCCTGATATCTCACCGCGTGCCAGCGGACATGTACCGGAGCAGATTGTCATGTCGCAGGGCTTGATCGACAAGGGCCATGCCTATGTGACCGAATCCGGTGATGTGTACTTTGACGTGACCAGCTTCGAAGAGTACGGCAAACTATCCGGTCGGCGGCTGGACGATCTACAAAGCGACCGCCAAATCGTTGCCTCAGACAAGCGCCACCCGTCAGATTTCGCATTGTGGCGACATGCTGAACCGGAACACCTGATGCAGTGGGATAGTCCCTGGGGAAGGGGCTTCCCTGGCTGGCACGTCGAATGCTCGGCTATGGCACAGAAATATCTGGGCGAGACTTTTGACATTCATGGCGGCGGCCTGGAAAACCAGTTCCCGCACAACGAATGCGAGATCGCCCAGTCAGAAGCCTTGCATGACAAACCCTTTGCTAATTACTGGTTGCTGACCGGCTCGCTGACTATCAACGGCGAAAAGATGAGCAAGAGCCTGGGCAACTTTGTCACCATCAAAGACGCCCTGAAGCAGTTCCCGGCAGAAGCCATTCGCACCTTTATCTTATCGAGCCACTATACCAGCCAGGTTGACTACAGCGACGCCGCGCTCCAGGCAGCTCAGAAAGGCTGGGAGCGCATCATGGGGGCTGTCCAATTGACCCGGCAGGCTTTACCCGATGCACCGGACAGCGACACCGCCTCCGGCTTCCAGAGTGTGCTGGATGAACACAAAGCCCGCTTCATCGAAGCGATGGATGACGATTTCAACGCGCCGCAGGCGATTGCTGTTCTCCAGGAATTCACCCGCGAGGTGAACAAGCTGCTTAACAGTGGTGAGGTCGTTGGCCGTCAGGTTTTAGAGTCGATTGACAATTTCTACCGGGAGTTGGGCGGTGATGTGTTAGGGATCGTCCCCGAAGAAGCCGCCGCCATCGGAGGCAGCGCCGAACGTCAGGATGGCCTGATCAAGCTCCTGATCGAAATCCGCGCCCAGGCACGGGCCAACAAAGATTTTGCACAATCCGACCGGATACGCGATCAACTGCTCGAACTGGGGGTTACCCTGGAAGATCGCCCGGATGGAACCATCTACCGGCTTGATTAACCCGCTATGAGCCAGGAAATCCTTTATGGCCGCCGCCCGGTTTACGAGACACTTCGTGCCGGGCGGCGCGTGATCAGGCGGCTGATCATCTCTGAGCAGGCTGACCGATCGGAGATCGGCCAGCAAATCACCCGGCAGGCACAAGCTCGCAATGTGCCGGTCAAAGTTACCCGTCGCGAAGAACTCGACTCCCGTCTGCGTGGAATCAATCACCAGGGCATTGGCCTTGAAGTCGATCCCTATCCATACAGCACATTGGAAGCCATTCTTGCAGTAGCTGAGAAGCGCGACCAACCGCCGTTTATCCTGCTCCTTGACCTCCTCCAGGATGTGCAGAACGTCGGGACACTGCTGCGGACGGCAGAGGCAGTCGGCATACACGGCGTGGTTCTCCAGGAGCGGCGCGGGGCCAGCATCACCCCGGCAGTGACCAGCGCATCATCCGGGGCAGTCGAACATCTTAACGTTGCCCGTGTCACCAATTTAGTCCAGGCGATGAAAACCCTTCAGCAAAATGATGTCTGGCTGGCCGGACTCGACATGGGAGAGGATGCCACCCGCTATGATCAGGCTAATCTGAAAGGTGGTCTTGGTCTGGTAGTCGGTAGTGAGGGAGATGGACTTCGCCGCCTGGTGCGTGAAACCTGCGATTTTATTATCTACCTGCCGATGCGCGGACAGATCGAAAGCCTCAACGCATCGGTGGCAGGCAGCCTGGCCTTATACGCCGCATGGCAGGCCCGCCAATTTCAGTAAATCACACTTCCCCACCGTCGCTAATAATGTCCTCTTCGGGCAGATCCACAGGCTCATCAGAGGGGGAGAGAGGTAAATCCTCCGGCACCAATTCGCGAGCCACTGAATCTTCCTGATCAGTTAGCTCTGCCCTACCTGGCACCAGCGCCAGTAGTTCTTTGATCGGGAAGATGCCAACCGCCACGGTCAGTAGGCAGAAGCCGATTCCCAATCGCCAGCCGGAACTTCCGGGGAAAGTCAGATGCGGATCAACTGCGCTCAGACCAGGCTTATCCAGGCTAAAGGTTACCGGGGCGGTGGTGCCCGGCGAATCCAGGCGATTGAAAACCGCCCGCGTGACGGGCTGTTCACCGGTACGCATTTGGCCCTGAGCGTTCGGATAGGCATACCGCACCACATAGGCCACCGGATCAAACGGCAGGAACCGGTCAGGCTGTTTTTCGACCCGCTTTTCGGTCACCACACCCTCGACCGTAACCGACCGCCCCAGCAGTTGAAGCGGTGTTTTAACCCGGCGGTAGACACTGGACAGCAAATAGACGGATACACCGACCAGCAGCACCGCCGCTATGATCCGGGTGAGGGGATGAGCGAGGACTTTCTTCATCTTCACGCTGGGATTACTCCCCCATGATCTGAACGACCAGTTTGCGCTGGCGAGGGCGATTATCGAAATCAACCAGGATAATTTGCTGCCAGGTTCCGAGCGTCAACCGGCGGTCAACAAAGGGGATAGTCAAACTGGGGCCGAGCAGGGCAGCGCGGACATGGCTGTGACCGTTGCCATCATGCCAGCGTAGATTGTGCTGGTAATCGCGCTTTGGATCGACGATCTCATCAAACAGCCGCTGGAAATCTGACAGCGCCCCACTCTCATATTCGATAGTCGTCAAAGCACCGGTTGACCCCGACACAAAAATGGTCACGATGCCGTTGTCCAATTCGCTTTCCAACACCCGTTGGGCCACCTGATCGGTGATATCGTGGATATCGGCATTGCCGCGCGTTTTAATCTCAAGTGCTTTGGTGATGACCATCTGGACCTCGCAAACAAAAGACTCCGGAACTGCCCATTGCGAGTGCAAATATCAGCCGGAGCCAATAGGATCAAAGGGGCTGTCCGTCAGCCACCGCCAAATTGTTTTTCCCATAACTGGCGGGTAAGCGCCATCTGTCCGATATGCTCACCATAATGCGCAATGATATGACCCAGAATCCAGCGCACACTTCGAGCCT
This sequence comes from Anaerolineae bacterium, assembly GCA_050288085.1. Classification (GTDB taxonomy): domain Bacteria; phylum Chloroflexota; class Anaerolineae; order Aggregatilineales; family UBA3940; genus JBNKDD01. The sequence goes on along the minus strand of JBNKDD010000088.1, from coordinate 11,135 downwards.
CATTGCGGGCATTTAACCACGTCACGGCCAACTCGCCATCGGTCAGGCGACTCACAAAGTGATCGGTTTCGCGCCCATCACGCTCTAACCGTTCAAAGATTCGGGAAGGATTCTCGGCAGTTACTTCGAACTCCCCCTCCTCGAACCCGCGCAATTCTTCCTCACGCGTGATCAACCCCAGCCGGTATGCAATATGCCGACGCCAATCCACTTCGGTGACAATGCAATGATAGCCTAATTGGTAAAGTGAGTTGGTAACTTTGGGTTCACCTTTGCTATGGGGAATGGGTAACCAGTTGAGGGCCTGGGAAGAAAGACCATCCAACACATGTCGCACTTCCTGACGGCGTTGGCGCAGCAAACTTATATAAGTTTCTGTTTCGGTGAGGCGTTGGCGTACATTCTCCATAATATAGAGCCTTTCACAAGACTGCTTGCAAGCCTACCAGGCAAATCTACTATAGCATAATCGCTTTATTGACGAAAGACTAACTTCAATACGAATCCCGCAATTGCTCAACAGGTATGACTATTTGTCCCTCTGTCGGATCACCGAGCGTGGTAATATTACCCGGCTCCCGCTCCGCGAGATAAGCGACATAAGCCGCGACAATAGCATCAAGCTGATCATGCTCATAAATTCGGTCAGTCTCTAACTGCCCGGTCAGGAAACGGTGCCGAGTCCATTCGATGAATACTTGCATGGCATCCGGCACCCCGATCCCTTCCTCGTGCAAAACAAGCTGACGTTGAACCCGACCTTCCAAACTGGTTTTCCGGTAGGGACGGCTTCCAACCAGAACGGTGAAAGCGGCGTGAGGATGTGTCTCCAGCAATCTGCGATTACCCGGTCGTGGGTAGTCAACAAAGTCAGCCTCACGCAGTTTTTGATAGAGCCGCCAGCCCTCCTGAATCCAATCCCTGGCTTGTTCCTGATCGCGGGGGGTATTGTAAATACCGATTCTCCGCCGCCGAAGCTCGTACTCGCAAACGCGATAGTCTTCGTAATTATGCCGCCCTGGACTCAGTCCTACCCGTTCCCGGTAATCTGGATCGGCCAACAAGCCCTTGTTATAACTATTGGGCGCATCGATAGCACATGTCACAACCGGAAAGGAAGTGATGATTTCGACCATCTCATCAAAAGTGCTATCGCCAACCGTCTCGATATCCAGATTTTCATTGAGCACCGCATAGGTCATGGGGCGTGAGCCGCTGGTCGGATCGACGCCGATGAAAACAGGTTTATCTGCCATGTGATTTGCCCTGATCAGGCATATATGCCAGCCATGTTTGATATATGAAAATGGAGATTAAAATCATACCGGTTTAGTTAGTATGCTAAAACCTCCCCCCTTATTTTTCAGTATACCACAGCCTGAATATTGAAGCAGATAGCCTATGAGGTATATTGTTGCAGCAGTATAAAAGAAGTAGGGCAGGCATCCGGCAGCCCGCCCCTGTTATTAGATTAAAGTTAAAGTCCGCGTTCGCCGCGAATATAGGGCAAGCCCAGCGCGGCAGGTGCACCCAGGCGTTTTCGCAGTGCCTCACGAGAACCGATCACCAGCACCACGATCACAAAGATAAATGGGATCATATCCAGGAAAAACCCCAGGTAGGGATTATGAAAGACCGGATTGCGCAGTCCCAGGATCGTCTCCGGCCCTTGCAAGTCAAGCGTCAGACGCCGCAAGGCTCCGAACAGGAACGAACCGAGCGCCGCCCGGTAGGGATTCCACTGGGCGAAGATCACCAACCCGACCGCGATCCAGCCGAGGCCGCCGGTTGTTTTCTCACTGAACCAGCCCGGTGAGATCGCCAGGCTGAGAGTCGCCCCGGCCAATCCGCATAGCATCCCCCCGACAAAGACATAGAGATACCGCAGCCGGTAAACGTTGATCCCCAGCGCGTCAGCCGCCGCCGGATATTCACCCACCGCCCGGAGATGCAATCCTGGGCGGGTGCGATTGATGAAGTACCACGCCGCCGGAATCAACAGGTAACCAAAATAGGTAAGAACCGAATGATGCTCGAAAAGGGTAGGGCCGATCACCGGGATTTTGGCTAGCAGCGGGATATCGAAGACCGGAAGCTGCGAGATAGCGCCCGCATCACTCAGGCCCTCGCCCAACACCAGGCTGATACCGGTTCCCAGAAAAGTGAGGGATAGACCGCTCACCACCTGGTCGGCCCGAAACTGGATCGTGACCAGCCCGTGAGCCATCGATAGGACACCTCCGGCCAGCATCGCGACCACCAGGGCTATCCAGGGATTGCCGGTGCTGACTGCAACACTGAAACCGGCCATAGCACCGATCAGCATCATCCCTTCCACGCCCAAGTTCAAGACTCCGGCGCGTTCGGTAAATATCTCTCCGAGCGTAGCAAACAAAAGCACGGTGCCTGTCGCTACCCCGGCATGCATAATGATAATGGGGTCCATGAGTTATGCCTCCTGCCGCCGGATTCTGACCCGGTAGCGGACCAGCATCTCGCTGCTAATAATGCAAAATAGAACCGTGCCCTGCAGCAACAGCGAAATTCCCGCCGGTTGGATTTCCCTCCCGGCCAGGATCAGGGCACCAAATAGAATAGAGACCAGGATCACGGCAAAAGGATTGAGCTTGGCTAACCAGGCGACGATAATACCTGTGAAGCCGTATCCGGGAGAGATACTCTGCTGGAAGCGATGAACCACTCCCGTAATCTCCGCCATGCCTGCAATCCCTGCCAGCCCACCGGAGAGCATCATTACCAGCACCGTATTGCGGACGATGTTCAACCCGGCGTATTTGGCGGCCTTTGGATTGTCACCGATCAGGCGGATCTCATATCCCCACCGGCTGCGGTAGAGAATAAACCAGACTACCACAACGGCCAGCAAACCAAAAACCAGCCCCAGGTGGATGGTCATACCGGAGAAGGCTTTCACCTGCTTGGCATAATCTGTCAAACGGGGCAGCCAGGCTGTTTTAGGGAACTGCGGCGACATCTGGAAACCGCTTTCGCTCCATTCAGCGAATATCCAGTAGTTAGTCCAGGAGAATGCAATGTAGTTCATCATCAAGCTGGTGATGATCTCATTGACATTTAATCGCGCTTTCAAGAACCCCGGCACAAAGCCCCATAGAGCACCGCCAATAAATCCGGCAACCAGCATCACCGGGATAAAAATCCAGCGGGGAGTCTCCGGTGGCAGGATCGGCAGCAGGACAACCGCACTGGCGGCCCAGGCCCCCATGAACAACTGCCCCTCAGCGCCGATATTCCACAGCCGCATTCGGAAAGACACCGCGCAGGCGAGGCCCACCAGGATCAAGGGGCTGGCTTTGATCATCGTATCATTGAACTGCCCCCAACTCCCAAAAGCCGCCCGGTAAATGTAACCATAGGAACGGATCGGATTGCCGCCTGCCAGCAAGAAGATAATCCCTCCCAGGATCAGGGCGACAACTACCGAGCCAACTGAGGTCGCAATCGGAATCCATGCGGGGATATCCAGCCGCTGCTCCAGTGTAACCCTGAATGGTAAGCGTATGCGGCGCGGCGAAGTTGTAGTTTTTGTCGTCATGGTTAACTCCCCAGCTCTTCCTGGCGGGAACCGGTCATCATCAAGCCGATTTGTTCCCTGTCTCCGTTTTGCACTTCGCCCATGACCTCGCCCTCATATAGCACATAGATGCGGTCACTCAATGACATGAGTTCTTCAAGCTCTTCCGAGATCAACAAAATAGCCGCTCCATTTTCGCGTTGCTCCAACAGCAGGCTGCGAACGCCCTCAATCGCCCCAACATCCAGGCCGCGCGTAGGCTGCACAGCGACCATCAACATTGGCTCCTCCGAAATCTCGCGGGCAAGGATCGTCCGTTGGAGATTACCACCTGATAGCAAGCGGGCGGGCGTCCTATGAACATCCGGCACGATGATCTCATATTCTTCTTTTAACGTTTCAGACTGACGCCGGGCCTCTGACTTATTGATGGCCCAGCCATTAGCCACCGGTTCATGCCGGTAGCATTTCATAATCAGGTTTTCGGTCACCGTCAGATTGGGTGAAGAACCGACATGGGTGCGATCTTCAGGGACATGGGCGACCTTCGAATCAATCACCAGCCGTGCCGACCGGTTTTGAACCTCCTGCCCATCGACCAACACCTTGCCGCCGGTACAGGATCGCAAGCCGGTGATCACTTCCGCCAGCTCACTTTGCCCATTTCCCGCGACAGCAGCGACTCCTACGATCTCGCCTTCACGCACATTCATCGACACGCTGCGTAAAGCCGGTAAGCCGCGATCATTGTCAGCCTGTAAATCGACCACATCAAGGATTGTCTTGCCCGGTTCCCGTTCTTTTCGCTGCGACGTGAACAGCACTTCGCGCCCAACCATCAACCGCGCTAACTCGGCCCGGTCAACCTGGCTGGCATCTAATCCGACTGAGGTAACTTTCCCCCGGCGTAAGACGGTCACCCGGTCGGCAATGGCCGTAACCTCGTTTAATTTGTGGCTGATGAAGACAATCGACTTACCTTCTGCAACCATCGCCTTCAACGTAACGAACAGTTCCTCAATCTCTTGCGGAGCCAGAACTGCCGTTGGCTCATCCATAATCAACACCTGAACCCCACGGTACAGCATTTTGAGAATCTCAACACGCTGCTGCTCCCCGACCGACAACTGCCAGATTTTTGCTTTCGGATCAACCTTCAGTCCGAACTGCTCTTCCAGCGCTTCGATTTCTTTCTCATACTTTGACAGATTGAGGTTAAAACGCGGTTGGGGGAGGCCAAGCAGGATATTCTCGGTCACACTGTGCGATGGGACAAGCATAAAGTGCTGGTGTACCATGCCAATCCCCACAGCAATGGCATCACGGGGGGAATTAAAGCTGACTCGCTTCCCGTTGACCCAAATCTCGCCCTCATCTTGTTTATAAAGGCCGGTCAAAATATTCATCAAGGTGCTCTTACCTGCACCGTTTTCCCCCAATAAAGCATGTATCTCGCCTGCACGCAGATCAAAATCAACGTGGTCATTGGCGAGAACACCGGGGAACTGCCTGACAATGCCTTTCATCTCTACCGCAAGGGTTGGTTCTTGCATATTCTTGGTCCTATCGGATACAGGCGAAGCCAGGACATACCTGGCTTCGACATTTAAGTGAATGGCAGACCTCAAAATCCCTACCCCCCACCGACCTATGGTGATGGGGGGATTCAGGATTAATTGGTTTGCTCAACTCTGGAGACAATTACTCAAGTGGCGGCAGTTCGGATGTGATGTTCTCGTACCACCAGTACATGCAGTAATCGCATTCCAGGCCAGGAGCGCCTGGCGGGAACTGGTCGATATCGTTGTAGCTGAAGCTCTCGCCTTCAGCGATAATCAGGTTACCCTGATTGTCGGTGATCGGGCCGCTGAACAGGTCAAAGCGGGTGAATTCACCAGCCAGCATCTTATCGAGATATTCCTGCACCATCGCGACATCTTCTTCTGGCAGGTCAGCGATACCGGGCTGAAGCTCTTCGCCTTCCATGAAGCCATACAGGCCCAGACCACCGGTGTCAGCCTCGAAGTAATCGAAGCCGCCCTCGTATTCACCGGCCTTTGAGCGCTCGGTGATCTCAGCAAATACCGGGCCCCAGTTCCAGTACGGAGCAGTCAGGCAGGCATCGATCTTGCAGCCGCCCGAATAGTCGTAGGTGATGCCCCACTTACCCTTTTCAGCCGCGACGTCGGCCACTGCGGGGGTGTCGGCACCGGTCAGAACAACCTGCGCACCAGCATCAAACAGTGATGCCGCCGCTTCCTTCTCAATCACCGGGTCATGCCAGGTGTTGATCCAGCGCACATCGATTTCACACTCAGGGCAGGTCTTGGCGACGCCCATACCAAAGGCGTTACCCAGGCGGAGTTCTTCCGGAATGGGGAAGGTTGCCATGTAGCCAATCTTGGGATTGCCATCGACCTTTGCCCGCGAACCGGCCAGCATACCGGCCAGGAACTTCATGTGTTCCATCGCGCCAAACAGGTTGCCGAAGTTCTCGCCGTTAGCTTTGTAGCCGGAGATATGAACAATGTCCACATCCGGGAATTCGCTGGCGACGGTCTCGGCGGGGTCCATATAGCCGAATGAACCGGCGAAGATCAGGTCGAAGCCTTTACGGGCCAATGAGCGCATAACCTGCTCACTGTCGGCGCCTTCAGCCACCAGCTCGACGTAAGCGGTGTGAACGCCATCGACATTCTCTTCAACGTATTGACGGCCAACATCCTGTGCCTGTGACCAACCGCCATCATCGTGGGTGCTCAGGTAAACGAAAGCAACGTTGAACATTCCCTCTTCAACATCAGGCACCTGATATCCGCCCTCTTCGGCAGGTTCTTCAGCCGCCGGTTCTTCGGCAGCTGCTTCTTCTGCTGGGGCCGGTTCTTCTTCGGCGGGTGCGCCGCAGGCGACGAGCAGCACGGTGGCGATCACCAGTAAGCTAATCAGCAACCAGATTCTCTTCTTCATCCAATGTTCTCCTTTTGTGTAGAAAAGTAAATCAAAATTTAGAGTGATCTACTTTGAAGATTCACGGGGAAATTTTCCCCCGTATATCTCATTAACTTGAACGTCTTAAATCTGTGCAAGTTATATTCGAGCGGTACTTCCTCCTTCAAAATCTCGGCTGCTTCCCACAGCCATGCTATTTCACAATTGCCCCGTAATCTGAGCGGAGGGTAATATGCAATTGAAGTGCAAAGCCGCTTGCCCCTATTTTACAACAATTAGTCAAAGGGCTATTAATCCACTGCGGCGATCATCTCATGGGAGATCGGGATCGTCGTCACCCTGACCCCGGTCGCCGCACAAACCGCATTGGCGATGGCCGGGGCCGTAGGGACTAACCCCATCTCGGCCACACCTTTGGCCCCATGTGGGCCGCTGTCTTCGGGGATTTCCAGGATCACCGTTTCGATCAAGGTTGGGATGTCTTCAGTGGTCGGCATCAAATACTCGGCAAAACTATCTACCCACTGGCCGTTATCCTTGAGCCTGACATCCTCATAGAGCGCATAACCGATGCCGGTAGCAACCGCCCCTTCGATCTGACCCTCAACGTTAATACGGTTGATAATTCTACCAACATCGTGAATAGCTACAAGATCAGTTACCTCGACGGTTCCCAACTCTGGATCGATCTCAACACGGGCAACCTGCGCACCGAAGCAGTGCAGCACATGCGGCATGCCCACTGGTAGATGACCGGGTGTCTTATCTTCTGGGTAGGGGAAACTGAAGGTTGCCTCGGCTTGCAAGTGGACATCCTCGTCGGCAGCGCGGCTCGTAAACTCTACAACAGGGATTTCCTGTCCATCCAGCATGGTAACATGGCCATTTTGGTAGGACAATGATCCTTTCGGGGCATTCAACGATAAGGCTGCATAATCGAGCAGCACATCGATCAACTTCTCGGCGGCGAGTTCTGTTGCATTACCTACCATGTAGGTCATCCGGGAGGCGCAGGTTACCCCACCATCTGGCGAGATGAGCGTATCAACGGCCTGTGCCTCAATCGCATCAAAGGGAAGCCCCAACGCTTCAGCCGCTATTTGCTCGGCGATAGTCGCCAACCCCTGTCCCAGGTCGGGCGCGCCCAGAATGAGCCGCACGCGCCCATCAGGTAACCATTCCAACCGGTGGCTTGAATCGTCCGGCACACGATAACCAAGCCCCATTGTCTGTGTGCTCATGGCGAAGCCAACCCCGCTGATCTTACCTGAAGGCGGCGATATCTGGCGCAAGCGATCACGGGCAGCGGCTACATGTTCAAGAATTTGAGGCAGACTGTCGGCGGTTTGCTCCACGACAACCCGCGTGAACACTTTATTTCCGCTTTCCAGGATATTCTTCCGGCGCAGTTCCAGCGGATCGATCCCCAATTCCCCGGCGATCATGTCCAGCAAGCTCTCAGTTGCGAAATGAGCCTGGGGACTCCCAAACCCACGCATCGCCCCGGAGAAGGGACTGTTGGTATAGACAATCAGCGTATTGACCCTCACATTGGGGATCTGATAGGCTCCGGGCACGACTTCGGTCAGCAGTTGGCCGACCGCCGGACCATACGAGGAATAAGCCCCGGTATCGAGATGAACAGTTGCGTCAAGCGCTGTTAATGTCCCATCTTTTCTGGTCCCAATCTTGACCCGTAACTGGGCCGGGTGGCGCTTGGGATGCGCGATAAACGACTCGTGGCGGGTGTTGACCAACCGCACCGTTGATTTAGATGCCCAGGCTGCTAATCCGGCCAGCACCGGCAGCCCGGCATCTTCTTTTCCACCGAACGCCCCACCGATCACCGCGATCTTGACCTGCACCTTTTCGTCGGGCAGGCCGAGCACCTCGGCAATGTGATGCCGGTCGTGGAAAGGCTGCTGTGAACTAACCCACACCGTGACCGTGCCATCCTCATTCCAGCTAGCCATCGATGTTTCAGGTTCCATATAGCCGGGCGAAATTCGTGGAACGGAAAAAGTCTCTTCAAGGATGATGTCGGCTTCGGCAAACCCTACCTCAAGATCACCATCCCGGACATCATACTCGGCTAATAAATTACCATCGGCGTGCAGCTTTGGCGCATCCGGTTTCAGCGCTTCGACCGGATCATGCACATAGGGCAGGGGATCATATTCAACATTGATAGCCTGCAAGGCTCGCCGTGCTGCCGTTTTCGTTTCGGCCACGACAATAGCCACTGGTTCGCCGATGTGCCGTACCACCTCAACCGCCAGCGCCGGACGGTCGGGTACCAATGCTCCAAACTTCTTTTCACCGGGTACATCCGCCGACGTGACTACCGCCACCACACCGGGCAGCGCTTTAGCTTTTGCCGAATCGATCTTCACAATCCGGGCATGATGATGCGGTGACCGCAGCACCACCCCATGCAGCAAACCCTCAACCGGCATATCATCGATGTACTGCGCTTTGCCGGTCACCTTGGCGTGGGCATCTTTGCGAATTTCAGATTTGCCGATCAGTGTTTCAGCGGCCATTGCTTATCTCCATCTCCTCGGCAGCCTGTCGGACGGCTTTAATCATCTTGGCGTAACCGGTGCACCGGCACAAATTGCCGGACAGGGCCTCGCGAATCTCGTCATCGGTTGGTTGTGGCGAATGCTCTAGGAGCGCTGCTGAGGCCATCACCGCACCGGGCGTACAGAACCCGCATTGTACCGCCCCTGCCTCGACGAAGGCTCGTTGCAGGGGATGCAGTTCTCCATTGGGTGATAATCCCTCTATCGTCGTGACCCGATGTCCGTCAGCTTGTCCGGCCAACACCAGGCAGGCATTGACCGCTTCCCCATCGAACAACACCGTGCACGCTCCGCACTCGCCTTCGCCGCCGCAGGCATCTTTCGCCCCGGTCAGGCCCAGGTCTTCGCGCAGCACGTACAGCAGGGTTTTATTGGATTCAGTAGTGATCGTGTGCTTCTGCTCATTGACCGTCAACGTAATGGTGATATTCTTCATGCCTGCACACTCCGAAGCGCCCGCCGCAGCAGTTGACCGGCAGCATGCCGCCGGTAAGCGGCGCTGGCTCGCAGATCACTGATCGGCGAAATATCCGTCATCGCCGCCTGAGCCGCTTCTTCAAAAACTTCTTCTCCGGGCATCTGCCCCATCAACACCAATTCGGCCTGCGGACTGCGTACCGCCGTCGGTGCAACCGAACCAAAAGCCACCCGAACATCATCTACCACCCCATCAGAATCCAGGTGAAGCGCTGTCGCGACACTGGCTACGGCAATATTCATCCCTTTGCGGTTGCCTAGTTTGAGGAACGCCATGCCAGCCGACTCCGGCATAGGGCTGAAGCTGACACTGTACAGCACCTCACCCGGCTCGATAGCCGTCTGGCCGGGGCCGGTTAACACCTCGGCCAGCGGCAGCACTCGCTCACCATTCTCGCTGACCAATTTCACCTGGGCATCCAGAACCAGCAGCGGCGGCAGCGTATCCCCGGCAGGTGACGCATTGGCAATGTTGCCGCCCACCGTCCCCCGATTCCGAGTCTGCGGGCAGCCCACCGTCTCGGCAGCTTCTAGAAGCAGGGGGGCAGCATCGGCTAACAGGGGAGAGGCCAGCAAATCCGCATAGGTCGCCAACGCGCCAATCTCAATGATCCCATCTTCTTGCCGGATAAACCGCAGTTCGTTTACCCGGCTGCAATCCACCACGTACTCAGACGGAAACCGGCTTCGCTGCATCTGGGGGATCACATCGGTTCCCCCGGCAATGACCCGCCCGCCCGTCTCCGATAGGATGCGGCACGCTTCTGCCACAGTTTGTGCGGTATAAAACTCAACTTCTTGCATAGTTTTCCTTATTCCACAAAGGAACTGATCAACGCATGCTCCCGGACACTCACCAGACCCTTATCGGTCAGGCCAAGTTCGGGGACAGTCGGCAAGGAAATGAAGGAAATTGTCATGAAAGGAGCGGGCAGTGTCCCTCCTAATTCATGTGATATCTGTGTAATATGCTCCAGAATTTCGATCACCTCGCCGACGGGCTTTTTGCTCATCAGGCCACCGAGTGGCAAGGCCAGCACGCCTAATACCTCGCCATCTGCTGCAATTGCTAACCCGCCTTGCAGCTCCTCAATCGCCCGGACACAGGCCGCCATATCCTCATCATTAGTTCCCACCACGATGATATTGTGGTGATCATGTGCCACCGACGAAGCGAGCGCCCCGCGCTTCAGGTTGAACCCCTTCACAAACGAGATGCCGATATTGCCGTTCTTGCCGTAACGCTCGACTACCGCCAGCTTGAGCACATCCTGCTCGACATCCGGTTGAACTGCGCCATCAACCACTTTCAGCGTTGCCTGTCCCAATTCATTGATGATCTGATCGGGGTAAAGTTCAATCACCTGGACCCTGGCCGCATCACCTTCGGCGGGGAAAATGAAGTCTTTGCCCTCTTTACCCCGTGTAACCTTAACCGTGTGTGAGAACCACTCCGGGTAATCCGCCGGGGGAATCTCCACCGCCAGTTTATAATTCTGTGCGACAACCTGCCCTTTGACAAAGACGTAATCCGGGACGATCTTCTCCAAGTCTTTCGACAGGATCACATC
>JBNKDD010000087.1:0-19670 GCA_050288085.1 Anaerolineae bacterium | reverse complement strand
GGCAAAGGCATATACCTGGTCAGGACCTTTCCCGGTGAGAATCAGGCCATCTGGTTCGATACTCGCATAGGTACAGGTAGCACCGTCGGGTTCCAATTTCTTGCACGCGTCACTTCCAAAGCCAAACCAGGCAGTCGCTTGCTTACCATCCAAAACCCCGGCATTAGCCAGAACCAGCGGTCCGTGACAGAGAGCAGCCAGCAATCTACCCTGCTCTACTGTCTCCCGCGCAATACGGTGCGCTTCAGGGTCATTCGAATATACCAGGGTTTCATTACCAATGAAGACAATCGCATCGTAGTCTTCCACCTGCACATCAGATAACAAGATATCAGCCTCAAGCCTCGGCCCACCCTCATTATCGATCATCGGTTGCAATGTGAAGGAAGCTACAACAATTTCGTATCCATTGTCCTCAAGAACTGACCGCGTCCCATTATACTCGACAGGATCAAACTCGTTGCTGACGATCAACAATACAACACCGGTGCGTTCGTAATCCAAAACCACCGGTTCGGTTGGTGGCAGTTCAGTCGCGGTTGGCGGTGCCGGTGTATCCGTTGCCGTTGGCGGAAGCGAAGTCGCAGTCGGCGGGGATGAAGTGTCTGTTGGAGTGAGTGGAGGCAGTGTTGCAGTTACTTCCTCAATAGGAGCTGCCGGTTGACAGGCAACCAGCACGAACACAATCAATACAATTGACGTTAAACGTGACACTTTTCCTCCTGATAAGTTACCAGAAGTTACGCCATTAAGAGCTTTGCACCCATTTAGACGTTATTGCCTCCACAACGTAAATTCTGAAGAGAATCAGCCAGGCAATCCTGGGAAAGGCAAGGGCACGGTCGCCAAGCCGTGCCCTTACACCTTATCACCGGGACGCGCCGGATGCAAATCCAGCGCGTATTATTCTTTTTTGCTCAGGTTTCGTAGTAACCGCAGAGGCCAACCGTCCCTGGCCCACCATGTACACCAACCACCGGCCCGACGCTGGTGACAAGCAGTTCGACCGGGCTGTGTTCAGCCTGAATCTGCTCGGCAAACTGGTTGGCGATGTCCTCCTCGTTGATGTGCACTATCGCCACACGCAGCGGCTTGGAGGAGTCCATCTGCTCGAAGAACAGTTCATACAGGCGGCTCAGCGCCTTTTTACGAGTGCGGGTGCGTTCACCGGCTTCGATCCGACCTGTCCCCTTATGATCCACGTACAACTGCGGTTTGAGTTGAAGAGCCGTTCCGACCAGCTTCGATGCACCACCGATCCGGCCTCCCCGGTGGAGGTATTCCAACGTCTCCGGAGTGAAGTTTACCGCCATCGTTTCACGAGCTTTGTTGGCCGCATCCAGCATCGCCTGAGCATCACCACCCGCCTCGCGTGCACGGGCGGCAGCCAACACCTGAAAACCCAACCCCATCGACACCGACCGCGAATCCAGCACATGCACCGGCATATCGACCTGTTCGGCTGCCTGCCGGGCCGAATCAACCGTCTTGCTCAACTGGGTGCTGAGCGTAATGATAACCGCCTCCTCTGCACCTTTGGCCTTGCTCTGTTCGAGCAGTTCGACAAAATAGGGCGGGATGGGCTGTGAGCTTGACGGGTGATTGGGGTCATTGGGCAGACGAGCATAGAAGGTCGCTGCATCGATCTCAATCCGGTCTTTGTATTCCTCCGTACCCCAGATCAAAATCTGGGGAGCAAGCCCAATATCATATTGATCAACCAGGTCTTGCGGAACATCACAGGTTGTGTCGGTGATCAGAGCAATTCGGTGTCGCATTCCTTCCCCCTTATGATCAGGTTGGCAAAACAGACTATCCTCTATAACACCCACCCCCCCTGCCCCGTTGCTTCTGTTTCAACACCAAACAGGGATGCGGTGTATTCCACATCCCTGTTTGGTCGGTTTGCGATTTCTTAAAAATCATGTTGGGACGGCGGCGGACTGTGTTTGGCTAGATGGTTCCGGGGCATATTCAGCGGAATCCTTCAGGAACAGCCAGGCCATGAACAGGCCGACGGCAACCATCGAAATGGTCAGTTCAATGAAGTGACCAAACCGCACAATACCAGGCATCATCGAAGGTGGGATGAGCGACACGGCAGTCCCGGCAAACAGGGTCAGGGGCATCAACCAGAAAGCCTGCTTGCGTGTCCTGACACCCATCAGAACCGGCAGCGAGGAAGCCAGCCAGAGCGCACCCCGGAAAATGTTGAACAGCAGCAAAACATACATCGGTTCCGTCGTAGCTACCCAGGCTGCGTAGAATTCCCGCACTTCGGGGAAAACCCAGGGGATGAAACCGCAGCAAAAATAAAATGGGGGGTACACCAGGCAAAACAGGATGATCCGCCATCCATAACGACCGGCCATAAAAGTGGTTTCAGCAGCCTGTTCATCCCGCTTAAATCCCTTTACCAATGCCATACCGACCAGCACCGTCACCCCATAGGAAACCAGGTCTTGGATCATCATCATGGTGACATCTAAATAGGTGAACATCGGGAAGGACTCATTGTACCAGAATAGCTCAATGGCATTCACAACCGAGAATACACCCCAGAACGCCATCCATACCCCAAAGAAGAGTTTCCATCCCTTAAAACGCAGATGCGTAAAGACCAGGAGCATCACCGTCATGTTCACGAAAATGGTGAGCAGATAGAGCGGCATAAATGCAGCCTGCTCTTGTGGAGACAGGTCAGCCATCATATCATAAGAAATCGGCAGCAAGACCCCCATGACCGAATTGACAACAAAGAAAACGATGGTCAGCAGTAGTATCTTCCAGAATGCAGACAACAGGTTCTTCATTTCTCGCTCCTTCAGTTCGATCCCTGTAACGCGGTCAGCGCCAGGGCGAATAATCCAATACCCAACAGCGTGATGCTGGTTTCAGTCGTAACCACGCCCAGAATACCCAGCACCACCACGGCAGCCCCCATACCGAGCGCCACCGCCTTTAAGATCAAATTGATGGTTCCTTGATACTTATTCATATTTTCCTCCTCCTCTTCGTCAATCGTTCGGACATAAATAAGTGGCAAGTTCAAATTCTTGATATGGTTGAGCACCCCATGTAAAGCAGCCTGATCTTCGAGCGGGCCGCGTAAGGTAGTCGTACCATCTTCCTCGTGATTGAAGGCCAGGTTCTCAAACCAATCGGCCCAGCGATCTTCGATGCGACCCCTGATCCTGATCTCGTAGATCGGTTGAGGCTGTCTTACTAATTGATTGTTCATCTTTCTCCCCATTCGGATTTCAAGTCTGTTTGTTTTCCTATGAGCACACTATACAAACAAACCTGATGAGACCTCATCATCAGATGTGATGATTGGGTTGATGATTTGAATGGAATCAAAAAGGCCCTGCTGGATATCCAACAGGACAGAAACGTTTAGATTAAGATTAATCGATTAGAGCAGATGGAGTCTTTCGGCTTCCCTGATCGCCGCCCGGCGGCTGGCAACACCCAACTTCCGGTAAATCTGCTGGGTATGGGTGCGCAGGGTACTGACGGCGATCACCAGCTCCCCGGCGATCTCCGGGCCGGAGAGTTCAGTCTTGAGCAGGCAGAGCACTTCCAACTCGCGTTCGCTCAGGGGTTCATCCAGCAAATCGACGGCAGATGTGTTGACAGTCGGCTCGATGGCAGCCAATAATCCGCTGGCATAATCGCGATGCTGGCCGCTGCTCGAAGCAGCCTCACGCAGAAGCGCCACCACCGGCTCCCCCTGATCGATAAACGTGCGGACAAAACCTTCGGGTGCGGCCAGTGACAGGGCTTGCTGAATATCTGACATGGACCGCTCATGCTCCCCCCACGCATAGAAAGCTGCCGCCCTCAGCACCAATAACTTGAGCACGCGCCCCCAACGCCCCCCCGATCGTGTGTTGTCGATCAGCCGGTCGAGCAGTTGGAGCGCCGGTTGGATCATCCCCTGAGCGATCAACACCTCGGCCAGGATGATGAACTCCTCTTCACGGGAATAGGGCTTTTCCTGCTCAATGCCGGGGATACACGATTCTGCCCACCGCTGCGCCTTATCCGCCTCACCCCGCCTGACCCACAAAAGGGCGCGGTGTGACTCGACAACCGGTAATACGAACTGGGAATTGTTCCGCCCGACCGTTTCAAGTTCATCAAGCATGGCAAAAGCCGCCTGCCAGTTTCCCTGAGCCGCATAGAGCTGCGCCAAACCGATCAGGCCCGGAACAAAAGCATCCAGGAATGCCCAGGGTTTTGCCACCCTGACCGCTTCCTGAAGATGTTTTTCAGCAGCTTCCAGGTCATTTTTTTCATAGCGCAAACAGCCATACTCCGCTCGTAAAAAGCCGGACAGCGGTGAATTAGCCCCGGCCATCTCCTGAACCAGGCCCAATCCCTGCTGGCAGGTGATCAAAGCCTGTCGAAGCTGCCCCTGGGCAATCTGAACACTTGCCAGGTGACCGTAAGCTAAAGCCGTGACATGTACATGCTGCCGTTTGCGGCCCAGAACCCCGGCTTCTATGAATGACTCCTTGGCCGCGTCAAGCTCCCCGGATGCTTTTTGGACAATCGCCCGGATAAAGATAGCCACCATCCGGGATTCGACCGGTGGATTATGCAAATACGGCCCGTCATCATCTTCCAGGTGCGGCAGCGCCAGGCCAGTCAGCCGGTACGCTTCGGCAATATCCCCCTGCCCGATAGCCAACTGAGCCTTCACAACCGCCACTTCGGCAGCCGTCCCGCGCGTGGCCGCATCCAACGCCTGTAAATCATCAAAGTCCACATCCAGTGTCCGCTCGACCGCCTGTAGACACTGCTCTGCTGCCTCCCCCTGCCCCGTCGTAATCCAGGCCCAGGTGAAGATCATGCACAATCGGGGATGTGAATCAATCAAATCGCGGGGGATTTGCTCATACCACTTCAGGAGGGTTTTCAACTGGCTCTGGAGAAACAACTCCGCCGAACCGTCACAGATCAGGCGAACTGCGTTGTCATAATCGTCGGCCTTCAACGCATATTCGACGGCATCGATCAAATCGTTGTTGGCCTCATGCCATTGGCTGGCCCGCCGGTAAAGGGTTCTGATCGCTTCCGGGGAAGCGATTTCGGTGAGGCGCTGCTGGAGCACATCTCGAAACAGGTGGTGGTAGCGATACCACCGTCGGCGGTTATCCAGCGGAACGATGAATACGTTCTCCTGCTCCAATTGCTGAAGGATCGCCTGCCCATCCACCTGATCGCTGACGGTGTCGCACAATGGGCCGGTCATCCGATCAAGTATGGAGGTATGAAGCAAGAATCGCCTCGCCTCTTCGGAGAGGTGGACGAACACCTCGTCAACGAGATAATCGATAACATAGCGGTCATCTCCCGTAAATTCCGAGATAAACCGCTTCCGATCAGCCTGCTCACGCATCGACAGGGCCGCCAATCGGAGGCCGGTGATCCAGCCCTCCGTCCGGATCAACAGCCCGTGAATATCCTCATCAGACAATTCCAGGCCCATGATCTGATTAAGGTACTGCGCGGCTTCTTCCCGCGAGAATCGCAGATCGCCCGCGCGCACATCAACCATTTGCCCACGAGCACGCAGCCGCGATAAGGGCAAGAATGGCTCATCACGGCTGGTGATCACCAACAGCAGGTCAGGCGGCTGGTGCTCGATGATGAACTGAACGGCGTTGTGGATGTCAATGGACGAGATCAGGTGATAGTCTTCGAATACGAGGATGAACTTCTTCCCAACAGAAGTAATCTCATTGACCAACGAAGTCAGCAGAATATCAACCTGGAGATTTTGCGAATCGCTTAAAACCGCCAGAAGCTCATCGCCTATCCCCGGCTCGACGTTCTGCAAAGCAGCTATGAAATAAGCAAAAAAGCGGGCGAGGTCGTTATCATTTTCGTCCAGCCCAAACCAGGCCACCCGCCCACCATAATCATCCGGCAGCTCACCGCCGATCCAGTTTGCAGTGATGGTGGTTTTACCAAATCCCGCCGGGGCAGAAATCAGGATCAGTTTGTCATTCAGGCCATCGTTTAACCGTTCAAGCAAATGAGGGCGCGGAACCAGGTCAACACGCGGGGGAGGAATGTGAAATTTGGTCGTTAACAAAGGCATAGACATTGTCAAGAACATCCAATCTCTATAAGGCTTCCCCCACCATTAGACCCTCACCACCACAGGTGATTAACTATCGCCGCTCATTACCAGGTGAACCCCCATCTCAGCATACTTTTCCAATTCGGCACAGGCCAGCGCCTCAAAATCGATCTCCGGGTGGACGACTGACGACATACAATCTTCAAGCAGGTACAGCCGCTCCACCATATCCGGGCGATATGTCCCAAAGTAACGCACCATCGAGGTGACCGTTTCCAGCACACAGTGGCTCTTGGCCTGCCCCGCTACGTAAATCCGGTCATAGGTCGTAAACAACTCCAGCAGCGCCACATTGAGCTGTGCCGCCGGTTCATTGACAACCTTGACCTCCGGTTCCAGGATCGAATAGTGCTCGGTCTTGGCAATCGTGCCTTTACGATAAAACACCGGCTCGGCCTGGCGTGCCGCCGAGTGATAGGCAATCGCCTCATACAGCGCCGGGGTGATGGTATGGCCCGGTGTACCGATCATGGTGTGGTAGGGCCAGATCATCAACGTTTTCCGGGCCTGTTCCGCCAGCCGGTGGACGTACTGAACCGACCACTCCACCTCGACAGTTGGCCGCCACACCCCCTGATCGACATCCTCCACCGAAATGGAGGTATAAGGGGTCGGGTGCTGCCCATCAGCATTGACCCACCACATTGGGTAAAAAATCTGCAAAGGCACATGGCTGTCCAATGAAGCCACGATAGTTGTCACGCGTTCGAGATTGGCAAACATCCATTCAATTGTGCGTCGAGTATCATCGACGGCACCGGGCACTGACAAAGCCCCATCCTCATGCACAAAATCCACCTGGGCATCGACCAACACCAGCATCGTCTTCTGATCATCTGCCGACGCCGGTTTAACCCCGGCAGCCTGACCGGCATCGATCACTGCCGCCGAATCCGGCACAAATAATTTTCCGACTCTGGCAGCATCATAGAAATTCGGAAATGACACAGAGAAACCTCCAGATAACACATCCGCTAACTCAGTGGCTCATGGATAAAATCGCGAATAGACTTCGCGTTGGCTCTACACCATAGCCAGTTTGATTGGTGTATTTTTTACACCAACTCACCGGGACATAATTATAAACGTATCCGTATCTATTTTGCGAGTTTTCGGTTATTGATTTTGCAGTAACTATTCGTTATAAATCTGGAACACTTAATCATTGACGAAGCACTATGACCGGACTAAACTCCCAAGCTATGACCAACAACAACCATAACCTTGAATTCAAATGGCCCCGTCGCCAGATACTCCGCACCGTACTCAGAGGCGTTGCCTATTCCGTGATGAATGTGGTATCTGAGTTCCGCGTGATCGGACGCGAGAATCTGCCCAAGCATGGCCCGTTGATCGTGGTAGGCAACCACTTCAGCTACCTTGACCCGGTAGCGATGATCGGTATTTCCCCCTGGCCGATTGAGTTCATTGGTGGATTTGTTAACCCCGCCGCACCGCCAACGGTCAGGATGCTCCCCAAGACCTGGGGATACTACCCGGTATTCCGGGGAACCGCTTCACGTTATGCCCTGGTTGCCGCAGAAGAAGTGCTTAAACAGGGTGGTGTGTTAGGGATTTATCCCGAAGCAGGGAGTTGGGCCGCCGTCCTGCGCCCGGCCCGCCCCGGCACAGCCTTTATCGCTGCCCGGACCGGTGCACCGATCTTACCGGTTGGCTTTGATGGACTGGTTGATGTATTCCCCCGCCTCAACAAATTACGCCGGGCGAAGGTCACCGTTCGGATTGGAAAGCCCTTCGGCCCGTTCAAAGTGACCGGCAAAGGCCGCGACCGCCGCCGCCAGATGGATGAGATCGGGGACGAAATCATGCAGCACATTGCTGAACTAATCCCACCGGAGCGGCGTGGTTATTACTCCGATGATCCGGACATCCGCGAAGCTGCCAAAGGCACAGAAATCTACCCCTGGGCTCACGCTGTTGAAGGCGATTTCAAGCCAGGGGATCACCTATAGAGTCGATTTTCCGCCTTCTCACATAAGCGATACCCTCGCCGTACACTGAATAAAACCGCCACCTTTTCCGAATCGGGGTGTTATTTCATCCGGGTGATTTGACGAGAGCCCGATTATTATTACGCCTCTCTATTCCACATGAAGGATATTACACATGGAAACAGCCTTGCCACAACCCAAAGCGACCCGGCGTGAACGCTGGGCCTGGTATCTTTACGATTTTGGAAACTCCGCCTATGCCGCTGTCGTGCTGCTGGCGATCTATTCAGCTTATTTTCAAGGAACCGTTGTCGGTGGGGCGGAAGGTTCCAGATTATGGGGAATTGCATTAGGTATTGCGATGCTCTTTGTCGCGGTGACAGCCCCGATTCTCGGTACACTGGCCGATTTCTCCGGGTCAAAGAAGAAGTTCCTGTTCTTCTACACCGCGCTGTGTGTCATCTTCACCGGGCTGCTGTTCTTTGTCCAGGCCGGAACGGTTGTGATAGGGGTGTTGTTCTTCGTCCTGGCCGAAATCGGCTACCGGAGCGCCCAGGTCTTCTATAATGCCCTGCTGCCCGAAATTGCCTCACAGGAGGAGATGGCCCGTGTCTCCGGTGATGGGTGGGCGATTGGCTCATTGGGTGGGATTCTTTGCTTGCTGCCGGTTCTGGCCGCGATTATGTTCATCGGTGGCAAAGCACTGCCCTCCGGTCTGGTCGTCAGACTGTCGCTGGTCTTCACTGCCCTGTTTTACGCGGTGGCCTCCATCTTTCTCTTTGTCAACTTAAAAGAACGGGCCAAGCCCCAAGCCATGCCGGAAGGTCATAACTATATATCGCTTGCCTTCGAGCGATTGGGCAAGACCATCAGCGAGGTAAAGAGCTTCCGCGAGTTTATCAAATTCATTATCGCCTTCCTGATCTTCAACGATGGTATCCTGATGGCCCTGGATTTCGCCGCTATCCTGGGTGCGGTGCTGTTCGGAATGGATCAGCAGCAGTTGATCATCTTCATGATTATCGTACAGGTTACCAGCGTGGTCGGTGCATACCTGTTCGGCCTATGGGCCCATGATTTCGGCGAGAAGAAATCGTTAGTTGCCGCCGTCCTGCTGATGTTCGGGGTAATCATCTGGATGTTCTTCAACAAAACCCTGCTTGGTTTCTTCTTCATCGGGGGTGTAGCCGGATTTGCTCTGACCGGCGTCCAATCGGTCAGCCGCACCCTGGTCGGATCGTTCAGTCCTCCCGGCAAAAGTGCAGAGTTCTACGGCTTTTTCGCTGTTGCCGGGCGTACCTCGTCATTCATCGGCCCGACCGTTTTTGGTTTGCTGGTCGGCTCGTTTGCCAAGATGTTTGCTGAACGAGGCGAGAACGCTCAATTTCTGTGGTTCCAGGTTCTCGACACCGGGTCAACAGCAGCCGAACAGCATGGACACCGGCTCGCAGTCTTATCGATTGCTGTTTTCCTGCTAATCGGGTTGGTGATGCTGCTGTTTGTCAATGATAAGAAAGGCCGCGAGGCGGCAAAAGCTGCGGTAGAAACAACTGAGGAAGAAGCTCTGGCTGAATAGTATTTCGCCGATAATATTCTGTGGGGACATGGCTGTATAGTTCATGTCCCCGTTTTTTTCGCCTACCAACACAACCAGGGTCATATTCGCTTCACCGCCACAATGTGGTAAGATCGGCAGATGTGTGTGCAAATCATTTATGGTGAGTCGAATACATGATCCGAACTTCGCGACCAATCAAACTGGCAGTAGTTATCCTGCTGCTGGCAATCGTTGCCTGTAATCTTCCATCCCGCCAGAACGCGGGTCAGGATGTAGCAACTCGTACCCCTAACATCCAGGTGATCACGGCGACGCCATTCCTTTCGCCGACACCAACGCTCGAAGCTGCGACGGTTGATCCCCTGACCGGGATTACGACTACGCCGACTACTGGCAGCGCCCAAACGGCTCCTCAGCAGGCTGTCGCATCGGCTACGCCATCGCCGTCACCAACGCCAACGACATCAACAGACCCGACGGCAGCGCCGACCGCCCTACCCCCGACCCCGACTCCCCTACCGGAAGACGGGCCGCTCTATTCTGCACGGCTGGGCATCAACTTTATCAGCAGCGCCCAGCACCAGACGACCGAAGCTCGCTTCAAGGCTGGAATTGATACCGGGGCCGGGTGGGATCGATTCGCCATTTACTGGAATGAGATCGAAACCTCTCAAGACAAATACGAATGGTCATTGTATGACGATACCATTCAAAAAGATGTGACCTACGGTTTGCGCACCGACGCGATCCTCCTGGGCAGCCCAACCTTCTTCCGGGATAACCGCGGCGTACCGAAAAACATCTACGAGCCGGTCTTCTCGGACGGCTCCGATTCACCCGGCAGCGGTAAGACGATCAACCCCAACAACCCCTGGGCGGAATTCGTCTATGCTATCGCTATGCGTTACAAGCCCGGCGGCGAGTTGGCTAAGAAGAACAGCTGGCAAAATTGGCAGGGTGTCCGGGTCTGGGAAATCTGGAATGAGCCGGACTTAAACAATTTCTGGGAAGGGTCGGTAGACGAATACGCCCGTTTAGTGAAGGTCGCATACCTGGCAATCGAGCAGGCCGACCCCGACGCCAGGGTGATGATCGGCGGGCTGGTGCTATACAACAAGCTGAACTTCCTGCCGGATTTGCTGAACATCTACCAGAAACAGGGATTCTACCCGTTCGATATTGTGGCTGTGCACGCTTACAGTTGGCCGCCGTATTCCTTTGATACAGTGCTGACCATCGAAAACTTGCTGGCATTGCACGGCCTGGGAGACACACCGGTCTGGTTAAACGAATCGGGTGTGACCGTCTGGGATGACTATCCCGGCCCCAACTGGGCCCAGCGCAACGATCAGATCGTCGGGCGGGCTACCATGCAAGAGCAGGCCGCTTATGTCATTCAGAGCGCCGCCTATGCTTATATGGCGGGGGCCGATGTAGTCTTCCATTTCCAGTTGTACGATGACTGCGGCAATCAAGCCCAGGGCTCGACCTTCGCGCCCCATGATGGCAGCCTGTGCGCAGGTGGCGCGGTTTGCTGGGGTGATGCATTGGGCCTCGTCAGAAACGGGAGCGACAATTCCTGCTTCAACCAGCATCCACAGGCCAATACGGTCAGGCCGTCTTATGAGGCTTTCCACACCGTTGGGCAGGTTTTCGCCGGGCAGAATTTTGTCCCGCTGACCGCTTATACCTCCGGCCCTGAGCGCCGACTGGTATTCGCCCGCCCCGACTCGGCGGAGATTATCACCGTCATCTGGAATGAGAAGGGTCAGCCTGCCGAGGCCGTCCTGAAGGCCCGTTCCGGGCAAGCGATCCTGATCACCCAGGGGGGCGCAACCGCCACCGTTAAACCGGATGATGACGGGGCATATCACATCACACTCAGCCCGGCCACCAATCAGAATCAGGTCAACCTACCGGGAGTGGAATACATGATCGGCGGCGCACCGGCCATCCTGATCGAGCAAACGCCTAAGCCTCTGGTCAGCGTCCTGCCGATGCTCGACTTCAGCAATACTGCATTGCTCGTTAAGTGGCGCTCAAGCGACCCAAAGATCACCAAGTTTGAAATCTGGTATCGGGATGTGACCAGCGGCGGGGAATGGCAGCTCTGGATATCGCCAGAGGGTCAGGGCGAAGCGTTCTTCACTGCCGGGCAGGGACGGACGTACAGCTTCTTTGCACGCGGGCAGCTTGCCGATGGCTCCTGGACGGAGGAGACTCCCTCGGTCCAGGCCTGGACAACTATCCAATAACGACAACCACTGTAACGACGGGGCAGCAATTTATGGATACGGTCTGTATACTCGGCGCAGGGGCGATGGGAGCCGCTTACGCCAGCATGTTTTACGATATGGACAGCTCGTGCATCTCGCTGGCAGCAGCCGGGGAACGTTATAACCGGCTTAACAGCGACGGGCTGACCGTCAACGGCAAACACTACGCCATTCCGGCACTCGCACCGGAGGACACATCGCCACCCGCCGATCTGATTATCGTGGCCCTCAAACACCACCACCTACCGGAGGCGCTCCCACTCCTCAAAAACAGGGTGGGCGACCGGACGATGATCCTATCCGTGATGAACGGCCTTGACAGCGAAGCCGTGATCGGTGAAGCCTACGGCAAGGACAAAGTCCTGTATACCATCGCCGTTGGCATTGATGCCCAACGAGACGGCAACGTGATCAACTACAGCAAACGGGGAACCCTGTTCTTCGGTGAGGCCGACAACACCACCCTCACCGGGCGGGTCAAACAAGTCCAGGCTCTACTGGATCGCGCCGAGATTCCCTATCAAAGCCCGGATGACATGATCCGCATGATGTGGTGGAAATTCATGATCAACGTGGGCATCAACCAGACCTCCGCCATTCTCCGCGCCCCTTACGGGATATTCCAGACATCGGAGCACGCCCAGGCCATTATGGATTCGGCTATGCGAGAGGTGATCACCCTGGCCCGCGCTGCCGATGTTAACCTCGTCGAAGAGGATATTGACAACTGGTACACATTCCTGCAAACCCTCCACCCGGAAGGCAGAACGTCCATGCTCCAGGATATCGAAGCAGGCCGTAAAACCGAGGTTGATATCTTCGCGGGGAAAATGGTTGAGCTTGGCAAAACCTACGGGATACCCACCCCCGTCAATGGAATGCTGCTGCACGCTATCAAAGTGCTCGAAGAGAAAGCCGGTTAGCAAAAAAATAACGGAGCACAACTTGTTCGGTCGTGCCCCGTCCGTATTTTAGATGGTTGTAGTTGTATCGACTATCCGCCGCCTTCACCCTGAGCCAACCGGGGATCAAGCGCATCACGCAGGCCATCGCCCAGCAGGTTAAAGCCCAGCACCACAATCACAATTGCCAGACCGGGGAAGACCAGCGCCCACCACGATCCGGACAACAGGAAGCGCTGGCTCTCAGCCAGCATCTTACCCCACTCAGGATAAGGCGGCTGCTGACCCAACCCTAAGAAACCGAGGGCAGCCGTTTCGACAACCGCCGTACCCAATCCCAGGGTGGTCTGCACGATGATCGGGGCCATGCTGTTAGGCAGCACATGCTGGAACATAATCCGCCAGGTGCTGGCACCCAATCCTCGCGATGCCTGGACATAATCTTCCTCGCGGATTGAAATCGCCATCGACCGCGTCAGCCGCGCATAAGCCGGGATATAAACCACCCCGATTGCCAGCATTGCATTCTCTAATCCAGGTCCCAGGAATGCCACGATCACAATTGCCAGCAGCAGCGCAGGGAAAGCCAGGATCACATCCATCAACCGCATAATGATGCTGTCAACGAATCCCCCGGCAAAACCGGCCACCTCTCCTAAGAAGACACCGACTACCAGCGAAAGGCCGGTTGCCATCAAACTAACGTACAGCGACACCGGCGCACCATGCAAAATGCGAATGGCGATATCACGCCCTAGGGAGTCCGTCCCCATGATGTGCTCAGCGGACGGGGGTGACAATTTATTGTACAGGTCGGAGTCGGTAGTTGCATCATACGGGATAAGAATCGGCCCAATCAGCGCCGTGAGCAGAAAGATGATCACCAATACCCCACCGATCTGGGCACTGCGATTGCGAACCAGCAGCCCCCAGACTCTTGCCCACTGGGATCGATACTCCCCCAACCGCTCACGCTGGCTGAGAATAGCTTCTTCTGTGAGCGCGGACGGATCATAACCAGTTGTCATATCAGACATATCTCAAACCCCTTCACGATAACCGGATACGTGGGTTTAACAGAGCGTAAGAAACATCCACCAGTAAGTTGATCATCACAAACATAAACGCGACGATCAATGTAACCGATTGGATGATCGGGTATTCCCGTTTTAAGATCGCGTCAAACACCCAGCGGCCAATACCCGGCCAGGTAAAGATCGTCTCGGTTAACACGGCCCCACTCAACAAGGTTCCCAGTTGCAACCCGACCACGGTAACGACCGGCAGCAGGGCATTACGCAGCCCGTGTTTAGCAACCACAACATGTCGGGCCAGACCTTTAGCCCGCGCAGTGCGGATATAGTCCTGGTTCAGAACTTCCAGCATCGATGACCGGGTGATACGGGCAATAATCGACAGCGGAATAGTGCTTAATACCGCCGCTGGCATAATGAGATGCTGTAAAGCATTGCCGAAAGTTTTAAAATCCAGGGCCAGCAGCGCGTCCACCGTCAGCATACCGGTGATTGTTGGCACGCTAACGCCAACGTCAAGTCGTCCTACCATTGGGAGAACGTTCAATACGATACTGAAGGTATAGATCAATAATAGCCCCAACCAGAAGATCGGCATCGAAACCCCGATCAGAGCCCCGATCATAGTGAACGTATCGAGCAGGGAGTTTCGCCAGACTGCCGAGAGCACACCGACCGGCACGCCAACCGCAACTGACAGGAATAATGCATAAAGTGACAGCTCAACCGTAGCGGGCAACCGGCGGCGTAATTCACCGGAGATAGGGGTATTACCTTGAATAGTCCGCCCCAGGTCTCCCGTAAGAATTTTGCCCATATAAATAAAATACTGGCTGTCAAAAATGCGGACGTTAACATCCAATTCATTTTCTTGAATCCAGCCGATTTCATTGCTGATGTTTTTCGTCCAGGCTACTTCGTACCAGCCATCTTCGCCCTCGCTCAGGACGGTCAGGTCGGAGGTTTCAATAGACCCCAGGCGTTTAGCTCCTCGTTCAACCGGCTCGTCAAAAGCACGCAGCCGAGCTTCACTGAACTTAATGTTCCCGGCCAGACTGGTCGCCGCTGGGTCCTGAACCCATCCCTGTAAATTTTCCTCTTCGACAGCCTTAACCTTAAACCAGGTATCTTCTTTGTCAATGATGGTGATCGCAGCCGATGAATGAATCGGCCCGGCCTCTTCCTCACTACCCGGTTCTGCCAGCAGCACCGCTTCATCTGCACGCAGTTGTGCATCGCTGCCGCGGAAATTTAAAAACAACGGTTTGGTTAAACCCAACCGTTCTTGAATTGCGAGGACGTTTTCTTCGCTGGCTCGTTCACCTAACAGTGTGTAGGCTGGATCCCCAGGGATGATATGAATAAAGAGAAAGACCAGGATAGATACACCTATCAGCACCGGGACTGCCTCAAACAACCGCCTGATTATGTAAGTTGTCAAGATTTGCTCCTAACTACTGACAGTGCACAGGCCCCGGTTCGGGTGAACCGGGGCCTGATTTGTTCTCACGAGCAGGTACTACTCAGGAACAATCACGTTATTGTTATCGTCAACCGGCAGGACGGTGACCTCGGTGATACCATCCGGGTATCCAGCCTCGGCCAGCAGTTCCTTTGCCTTTTCGGGATCGTACTCGAAGCCCGGCAGAGCATCATCGTCATGTCCAATGAGTCCCGGCGGGAGCCACTGGTTGGCGACGATACCGGCACCACCGAAGAAGGCATCGACGATGGCCTGGCGGTTGATAGCCAGAGCAATCGCCTCACGCACCAGCGGATCACGCAGTTCGAGCACGCGATAGCTGAATGCCAGGTAGCCGTCGGTGAGCGGTGGGCGGCGCAGAACCTGGAGGTTCTCATCGCCTTCAGCCGCTTCAACGTCTTCCGGAGTCGCGCCAAAGTAGGCGTCGATCTCGCCCGCCTGGAGGGCGGCGAATTGAGCAGCCGTATCGATGATCGGGCGGATCACGATGGTCTGGACACTACCGGGGATCTCACCCCAATAGTCAGGATAGCGCTCAACGGTAACGTGGTCGCCGGTAACCCATTCGACGAATTCGTAGGGGCCGGTACCAACATAACCGATATCAGGCGTACCGTAGTCCGCACCATATTCTTCGATGGCGGTCGGGCTGTGGATACCAAACATCGCCATAGCCATGTTCGCTTCAACAGTCGTGACATCCTTGAAGGTGAACTTGACGGTGTACTCATCGACAGCTTCAACGCTGGCGATCAGCGAGTCATCGTCGAAGCCGCCCCACATGGCCTCATAGTATTCAAAGACCTGTTCTTCGAAGTGATAAGGATTGTCGGTATACTGCCAGCGCTCGAAGTTGAAGACGACCGCATCGGCGTTGAAGGGGGTGCCATCGTGGAAGGTCACGCCCTCGCGCAGGTAGAAGGTCCATTCCAACAGATCGTCGCTGAATTCCCAGCTCTCAGCCAGTGCAGGAACAGGATTGGCGGTGCCGCCCTCAAATTCGAGCAGACCTTCAATACCCTGTTGAGCTACACGGAAGGACTCGCCGTCGGTTACGACAGCCGTATCAAGATTGACGGCGTCGCCCTGGGCACCAAACACAAAGGTGTCTGAACCTTCAACCGAAACTTCCTTGAACCGCTCATCACCCAGCGGGCTGGGCAGATAGTTAGAAACTGTGGTTAGGGCCAGAACAGGCGGGCTGTTGTAGGCCAGCCAGACGCGGCCAACTTCATCATAGATGAGTTTTTCGGCCTGGACATACAGATCAGCGCGCGCAGCAGGATCGGTCTCTGACCGTGCTGCCTGGAGCAGTGCTGCCACTTCTGGATTCACGTAGTGACCTTCACGGGGCAGTTCTTCATCGGCATTGGCGAAGAAGTAACCCATGAAGTTGTCCGGGTCACCATTGTCACCCGTCCAGCCCAGGAAGTACAGACCGGTCAGGCGGCCATTGGCGCGCTCGTCCAGGTACAGACCCCAGTCACCCAGGCTGACGATTTCAGTCTGGATGCCAACGGCGGCCAGGTCGGCAGCAACAGCCTGCGCCACACCCTCACCATCGGGCATGTAAGGACGCTGCACCGGCATGACATAGAGAGGAAGAACCATCTTCTCGCCGATCATTTCTTCGGCGGGTTCTTCAGCCATCTCTTCTTCTGCTGCCGGTTCTTCTTCTGCGGGTTCTTCAGCAGCAGGCTCTTCGGCCATCTCTTCTTCTGCTGCCGGTTCTTCGGCGGCAGGCTCTTCAGCTGCGGGAGCAGCACAGGCGACCATCAGAACTGCCGCCAGCACCGCGATTAGAGCGAATACATACAGCTTCTTAAACATAAATTTTCTCCTCCAGAGAATTTATAAGCTGAACAAATTATGGTCTTTATCACTTCTCCTAAATACTCTTTGCCTGGACGCTCCTTTCCTCACTTAATAAATTGAAGTGACATTACAGTGGATTTATTGTGGAATTTGTTGTAGAGAAGTTATTTTAGTTTTACCGGGACGATTTGTCAAAAGATAAATAAAACTGGTACAACCCTGACAAATAGTGATCAGAGCAGCATTTCTAATTCGATTTCGTCCCGGATCGGAATGCCATCCATCCCGATTACCGGTATCTCCGGCTTGATCCGGCGCGACTCCTCCACCGCATTAACATGTAAAGCCACCAGTAAAAACCCCCGCCGTTGGTAAAACCGGAGAGCGTGGAGGTTATCATTAGTCGTAATCAGCCATAGACGAGAGCAGCCAGCCGTTTTAGCTGCGCCTTTCACCGCATCGATCAGTTCCCTGCCGATCCCCACGCCTTCTATCATGCTATCCAGCGTGATGATCTCGCATTGATCCC
Source organism: Anaerolineae bacterium (assembly GCA_050288085.1). GTDB lineage: Bacteria > Chloroflexota > Anaerolineae > Aggregatilineales > UBA3940 > JBNKDD01. The sequence continues at coordinate 1,967 of JBNKDD010000087.1, read as the reverse complement.
CTTCGATCCGGTAGGTTAACAACCCTACCGGTTGACCACCCTGAAGAGCAACAAAACCGGGCAGTTGATCCGGTTGGTGGTCTTTCCCCCGCGAAACTACCCGATTCGATCCCCAGTGTTCAGTAATCAGTTTAATGATCCATCTACGATCTGACCGCTGAATTCGTCTAATTTTGATGTTGGCAATCCGCATGATTAGCGATACCCTTTTGTCTCGGAATAACGGAGGAGAATCTATCAATGAACCAACCTACAGTAGGCGTCATCGGCTATGGGCGCTTTGGGCAATTCTGGGCAAATATACTCAGCTCCAACTATGACGTGATTGTAACTGACAGTGAGGATTTAGCCCAACAGGCCGAGCAGTCGGGCGTCCGGTTTGCGTTGTCGCTGGATGATCTGTGTGCCGAAGCCAGTTCGATCTTCCTATGTGTACCGATCAGCCAGATTGAGGCAACCGTTCGGGATTTGAGCCGGTGTCTTAAACCCGGCACGACCGTGCTGGATACTTGCTCGGTCAAATCCTATCCGGCGCGGGTGATGGGGGAAATGCTGGTCAATCTGGAAGACATCGAAATGATTGCCACCCACCCGATGTTCGGGCCGGACAGTGGCAAAAAACAACTAAAGGGGCTGCCCATCGTGATGTGGCCCTTGACCGGTAAGAGCAAAATCTACGAACAATGGCAAGGCTTTTTCTCCGAACTGGGCCTGATCGTCATCGAAATGTCCCCCGATGAGCATGACCAGTTGGCTGCCAACAGCCAGGGCATCACTCATTACGTCGGGCGTGTCCTGGGCGAGATGGAATTAGCCAAGACCCCCATTGATACCAGCGGCTATAAAACCCTGCTGAACACCATTGAGCTGACCTGCAACGATACCTGGGAATTATTCCACGATCTACAGCGCTTCAATCCTTTCACCCAGGATATGCGGCTGCGCCTTGAAACCGCGTTCGACCGGGTCTACACCCAGTTGATGCCGGAATCGGCCTCACCGGGCGAGACCATAATCGGAATCCAGGGCGGCAAGGGCAGCTTCAATGAGGAAGCTTGCCGCCACTACTGCGACGATCACGGTATCCAACGTTACCGGATGTTGTACAAGTACACCGCCTACAACGTATTGGATGCCTTACACTGTGGGGAAGTTGACCGGGGGGTGTTCGCCATCCAGAATGCCCGCGGTGGCGTGGTGATGGAAACCATCGACGCGCTGAGCAAGTATCGCTGCGAGATCATCGAGAAGTTCGATATCGTCATTTCGCACTGCATCATGCATCACCCCGATGCAAAATTCGAGGAGATCGACCGGCTGCTGTCACACCCGCAGGCCATCGCCCAGTGTCAGCGCAATCTGTCAGAAAAATATCCTCACCTCACCCCCGAAACCGAGGAAGGCGATCTGATCGACCAGGCGTTGTGTGCACAGTACATCGCCGAGGGAAAACTCCCCCGAACAACCGCAGTGCTTGCGCCGCAGGTCTGCGCCGAAATCTATGGTCTGAAGGTCGAAGCCTGCGGCCTACAGGACTTAGGCGACGCCAACCTGACCACCTTTGTCTGGGTACGGCGGCGGCACTATTTCCGGTAAAAGAATCTCATTATCGAATATCAAAAAGGCGCTTTGTCAAGCGCCTTTTTTATTCCAATTTAACTCCAGGCACGCTGCGATAGCACTTGAAATAGGGAGGGGGATTCGGTAAAATTGACCAAATATACGATTTTGGTCAATTAGTCAAAAAGGCTTTCTCATGACAAAATCAACCGATGAAACCCGCGAACAAAGAATACTCGACGCTGCCGTCCAATTGATCATCCAGTTCGGTTATGACAAAACCACCATCAGTGAAATTGCACACGAAGCCGGAGTTAGTAAAGGTGCTGTTTATCTGGAGTATGAGAGCAAAGACGACTTATTCGAGGCGCTGTTTATCCGCGAGTTGAAGTCCTATGCAGAAGCCT